>JAFUVO010000152.1 GCA_017477525.1 Oscillospiraceae bacterium
AGAAACCCCCGGAACTAGCCTTCCGGGGGTTTCGTTGTCCCTAAGAGGGGTGCCTTGGCGGTTATCCTTCTGCCTTGCGTTTCTGATTATAGCATAGCGTTTCGGAAAAAGCAAGCGGAAGTTTGCGGCATGGAAAAGAGCTTGTCAAATAAAGTCGAAGGTGGTAAGATGGGTTTGCCGTAAACGATACCCCGGCAAGGAGGGGGGTGCAACAGGCCAATGACGGTCATTTTACAATTTATCCTGTCGGTCGAGGCAAGTATAATCGCGTATTATATTTGCAAATGGCTGGACCACAGGTAATTTACGGTCAGCCTCGGCCTGGTCAGCCGTAAAAATGACAAGAAACCCCCGGAAGAGCAGTTCCGGGGGTTTCGTTGTCCCTAAGGGGTGCAACGGCAGACGGTCATTCTGTCGACAATGTATTATAGCATAGCGCTTCGGAAAAAGCAAGCGGAAGTTTACGGCATGGAAAAGAGCTTGTCAAATAAAGTCGACAGTGTTAATATAATAACGCCGTAAGCTATACCCCGGCTAAGGAGGGGGGTGTCGGCCTTGGAGGTTATCCTCGGATTTATCCTGTCGATCATGGCAAGTATAATCGCGTATTATATTTGCAAATGGCTGGATGGCAGGTAACATACGGCCAGCCTCGGCCCGGTCAGCCGTAAAAGCGACAAGAAACCCCCGGAACTAGCCTTCCGGGGGTTTCGTTGTCCCTAAGAGGGGTGCCTTGGCGGTTATCCTTCTGCCTTGCGATTCTGATTATAGCATAGCGCTTCAGAAAAAGCAAGCGGAAGTTTAAAGTAACGTTAGCTTGTTTTTCCTATGGATATCTGTTATACTATTTACAAATAATAATTGCATAAATACAACAGAGTATGGGGGATGATTGCGTTGGGTTTGCTGCTGCGGAATATGGAAATTCTGCCGCCCTCTGACGACAGAATTTTCAAGCTGATTCTTACCTTGCCCGATGCCAAGCCCGTACTGATCGACCTGATCAGTGCTGTCATCCACAGGGATGTGATCAACGTCGAGGTGCGGAATAATGAGCTTCCGCCGGAAGACATCGCCGATCTGTCAAAAGAGGAAATCGAAAAGCTTCGGGCGGGAATATAATCAAATGGTTCCCTGGCTAATACAACACCGCGCGGTCCCGCTCTTGACAAAAATAATATTATGAATCGTATCGTGTATGATGTATGATGAACTCTGGGCCTCCGGGCCGCGTTTTTTGCGCAGCCGGGACGGGTTCCCGCTCTCGACGGACAGCGTTCTGCTGGCCCATTTTGCCGCCGGCCTCCGGGCCGGACGCATTTTTGACCTGGGCTGCGGCGCGGGGGTGCTGTGTGTGCTTCTGCGGCTCTCCCACCCGGCGGCGGAAGTGGGCGGGATAGAGATCCAGCCGGCCGCGGCGGCGCTGTGCCGGGAGAACCTGACCGCCAACGGTTTTTCGCCGGAGGGGATACGCCTGGGGGACCTGCGCGACCGTTCGGCGCTGCCGCCGGCGGGCTCCTGCGATCTGGTGGTGTCCAATCCGCCATATTTCGCCGCGGGCAGCGGCCATTCCGCGCCGGACGCCCGCCGCGCCGGGGCCAGGGAGGAACGGGACTGCACACTGGACGAGCTCTGCGCCGCGGCATCTTACCTCTGCCGCTGGGGCGGCGTGTTCGCCCTTGTCCACCGCCCGGAACGCCTCAGTACGCTGTTCTGCGCCCTGAGCGCCCACGGCCTGGAGCCCAAGCGGCTGCGGCTGGTGCAGCACCGGGCCGATTCCCCGCCCAGCCTCGTGCTGGCGGAGGCCCGCCGTGGCGGACGGCCCGGGCTCAAAATCGAAGCCCCGCTGCTGCTTACACTTGACGGCGGGGAATCGCCGGAAATTCGGGAAATCTATCACAGGGAGTGAGAAGCCTTGGCGGGTATGCTGTATCTGGTGGGGACACCCATCGGAAATTTGGGGGATTTCAGCCCCCGCGCCGCGGAGACATTGGCGGCGGTGGATTTTATCGCGGCGGAGGATACGCGGGTGACGCGGAAGCTGCTCAGCCATTTCGACATCCACAAGCCCTTGATCTGCTATTTTGAGCACAACCGGGCGGAAATGGGGGAAAAGCTGCTGTCCCGCCTGCTGGCGGGGGAGAGCTGCGCCCTGGTCACGGACGCGGGGATGCCCGCGATTTCCGATCCCGGGGAGGACATCGTGCGCCGCTGCGCGGAAAACGGCGTCGCGGTCTGCGCCGTCCCCGGCCCCTGCGCCCTGGTCGCCGCCCTGGCCCTCTCCGGCCTGCCCACCCAGCGCTTTTGCTTTGAGGGCTTTCTCTCCACCACCGCGAAAAACCGCCGGGAGCACCTTGAAAGCCTCAAAGCGGAAAAGCGCACCATGATCTTTTACGAGGCCCCCCACAAGCTCCTGCGGACGCTGAAGGATCTGCTGGACGCCTTCGGGGACAGGGAAATCGCCCTGTGCCGGGAGATGACAAAGCTCCATGAAGAGGTGTTGCGCACCACCCTCTCCGGGGCCCTCGCCCACTATTCCACGCCGGAGCATCCGCCTCGGGGGGAGTTCGTGCTGGTGCTGCGGGGCGCGTCCGCCGAAGCCGTCCCCGCCATGGACGCTTCCGACGCCCTGGCGCTGGTGGCGCGGCTGCGCGGCGAGGGCCTGGGTCTGCGGGAAGCCTGCCGCAGGGCGTCGGACGAAACCGGCATGGCAAAAAACGAGCTCTACGCCCTGGCGCTGGCGCGGCAGGAGGAAGCATAACAATTCCCCCGCCCTTAGGGCGGGGGATTCTTATACTCGATTTCAACGGCGGTCGAGGAGTTTCATCGCGGCGACGAGCATCTGGGCGGCGTCGGCGCGGGTGAGGCTCTGGCCGTCAAAGCGCAGGCCGGCGGGGGCCAGACCGCAGGAGGAGACATTCGCGGCGCTCTGGACCGCCCAGGCCGGGACGGCGTCGTCCCAGGCGTACCAGGCGGCTATGGCGTCGGTCAGGCCCAGGGCACGGTCCAGCATCACCGCCGCCTCCGCGGCGGTTACGGAGCGCTCCGGCTCAAACAACGCCTTGCCCGTGGCCCCGGCGCTGCCGGAGATGACCCCCTCCCGCAGCGCGGCGCCCACATAGGGCCGCGCCCACACCGCGATGGCGGCATTGTCGGAAAAGCCCGTCAAGGTCGCGCCGGAGAGCACCGGAAGCCCGGCCAGGCGCACGCACATCGCGAGAAATTCCTCCCGCGTGACCTCCCGCTCCGGCTCAAACACATACTGTCCGGCCAGGTTGGAGCCGGTAAACAGCCCCTCCTCCGCCAGACGGAGGGCGGCATATTCCGCGGCGGTCCCGGCGGTGTCGGCATAGGAGACTTTGGTTTTCTGCTTCTGGATCTTGATGATGACCGTGGCCTCCTGGGAGGCGTTGCCGTCCGGGTCGACGGCGCGGTAGCCGAAATAGTCCCGGCCGCGCTTGCCGCTCTCTGGGGTGTAGACGAAATGCCCGTCCTCCCCAAGGTCCACCGTGCCCTTGGCCGGGGGCGTCAGCAGCTCAAAACGCAGCGCGTCGCCGTCCGGGTCCGTGGCCTTGAGCTGTCCGCCTACGGAAACGCCGCGGTAAGTTTCCAGCTCCGCGTTTTCCGCCACCGGCGCGGCGCCGTAGGCCAGGATCGGGACGGCGGACGCGAGCATCAGCGCCAGGCACAGCAGCAGAGCGGTGGGAATCCGTTTGTTCTTCATATCTATGAAACCTCCGGTAACAGGATTTGTCCTTATCCTGCCCCGGAGGCTTTGAATTATTCATCGTTGTGTTGTCCGCGTTTCCGCCGGCTGGTGCGTTTGCGGCGCTGGACGGATTTTTTGCGGTAGTATTTTTCCATGCGCTCGTCCGCCTGGTAGATGATGCGGTTGAGGTTCCAGGTTTCCTCGTCGGTAAAACGGAGCTTGACGCGGATCAAAAACGCGCCGTGTTCCGGACAGCAGCCGAGGTTCATGTAGCGGCGGTCCCCCTGGTTGACCCAGCGCTGCAGCTCGAAGGGCGCGTCACAGATGGGGCAGCAAATCTCCGCCAGACAGGGGTCGGCAAAGGCGGCGTTGCGGCTGGCAAAGCCGGAAAAGCCCAGGTGCTCCAGCGGCGGCGGAACATTCTCCTCCTCCCCCTCCTGGGCGCGGGCGCGCAGGCTGAGCTTGTGGGCGATATTGTCGTAGTCGGCCAGCCCCGCCGCCATATCCAGATGGGCGCACACCAGTGCGGTGTTATAGGCGTCCCCGAGGGCGTTGTGGGCCACGCGGGTCTGCGCGATACCGAAGTGCTCCATGGCGGTCTGAAGTGATTTTTGGTTTCGCTCCCCGTCGGTCTGGATGTTATAGATCAACTGCAGGTTGACCCAGCCGTCGATCCAGTCCCAATCGAGGTCGTGGACGATGATGTTCTGCTCCAAAATGCCCTTGTCGTCGTAGCCCCAGGTGAGGAACGTGCAGCCCTCGCCGCAGAAATCGCGGAAGCGGGCGAATGCCTCCTTGAAGCTGCCGGCGTCGGAGAGCTGTTTATTGTCGATTCCGGTGAGTTTTTCCACCTTATAGTGCATTTTTCGGAAATAGACGGGTTTGACATCGGCCTGAAATTCCCCGGCCGGAGTCCAGTTGTCCGTCAGGCGCACCGCGCCGATCTGGATGATCTCCCCCCGCAGATGGATGGGGAGATGGTTGTATACAGAGGATTTTGAGCTCATCGCCTGGTTCCACTCCAGGTCCAAGACGACATAGCTGATGGCGCATCACCGCTTTCTTTCGTATCGTTGTAAGGAATATGTCACCCCGGAGGGGAAAATATACCGGCTGCCAGGAAAAGCGAAACAGCGCCCGCCTTTCTCCCATGCCGGGGGGAAAAGCGGGCGCGCGTTCAGACTTCCTCTTCCGGCGCGGCTTCGACGTGGTCGTAGTCAAACTCCATCATCTCGCCGCAGTTGGGACATTGGACGCGGCCCAGGCCGAGAACGTCCTCGTCCACGGTGATCGTTTTGCTGCAGGCGGGGCAGGTGACCTCGAAGAAAAGCGGTTCCTCCCCGTCGTCCCCATCCCCGTCTTCATCCTTCCCGCCGCCGGCCAGAAGGTCCTCCACATCGCTGAGGTCGTCGCTGATGGCGTCCACATCCTCGCTCAGGTTGTAGAGGTCGCTTTCGAGATCCTCGATATCCTGCGCCATATTGCCGAGAATGTCCGCAATGATGCTCAAAAGCTTGCCCTCGCCGCTGTCGCGGTTGAGCTCCATGCCCTCCATCAGGCCCTTGAGATAGGCCACCTTTTCAGAGTTTGTCATGGCTGGTCCCTCCCTTTGTCCACAGCCGGGCGCGGCGATAGCTCAGGCCCGGCCCAGATATTCGCCGGTGCGGGTGTCGATTTTGATGACTTCGCCCTTCTCTATAAACAGCGGAACCTTGACCTCCGCGCCGGTTTCCAGGGTGGCGGGCTTGAGGGCGTTGGTGGCGGTGTTGCCGGCAAAGCCCGGGTCGGTGTCCGTGACCTCCAGCTCCACAAAGAAGGGGGGCTCCACGGAAAACACGTTGCCCTTGTAGGACAGGACGGTGCAGACCATGTTCTCCTTGACAAACTTGAAGTTGTCGCCCAGGACGGAGCCGTTGATGGGCTCCTGGTCGTAAGTCTCGGGGTCCATGAAATAGTACAGCCCGGAGTCCTCATAGAGGAACTCCATGTTCCGACGGTCCACCGTGGCGTTCTCAAACTTCGCGGTGGGGTTGAAAGAAGTCTCGGTGACGGCGCCGGTGATGACGTTCTTCATCTTGGTGCGCACAAAGGCCGCCCCCTTGCCGGGCTTGACGTGCTGAAATTCCACGACCTGCATGACGTTCCCGTCCATCTCAAAGGTCACGCCGTTTCTGAAATCGCCTGCGGTAATCATAATAAGTTATCCTCCCGTGTTCATTTATCTAAAGCCTGGATTCTGTCGCAG
>JAFUVO010000153.1 GCA_017477525.1 Oscillospiraceae bacterium
AGGAGCGCAGGTCGTTCATGTGCCGGAAGGAGCGGGCGATGCTCTGCCGGAGGGCGTTGAGCCCCACCTCGCTGTCCATGTCGATGTCCAGCGCGTCCTTCGCCCGCCGTATGGCGGCGGAGAGCCTGGCCTTTTCCTCCAGCAGGTAGAGCAAAAACCGCGCCACTTCGGTGATCTGTTCGTAATACTCCGTTTCCGGCGGCGTGAGGACCGTCTCGTCCTCCGCCTCCGCCATCACCTTATGGCGGAGGTGCGTATTCTCCACCCGCGTGATGTTCGCGTCGCTGTCCAGAATCGCCTGGGCCTCGTCCATCAGGGACTGCAGCTTGTTCTGGTAGCGGAAGGCTTCCTTCAGGTTCATGGATGTCACCTCTTGTCAATTCGTCAAAGGATTTGTAGCCCCCCGGGGGAGCGCAATACGGGTTTGATTGTTCTCCCCCAGGGGGAGAACAATATAATTATAACAGCCCGATAAAATGATAAAGCAGCTTCGCGGTCAGGCCCCAGATGACGCCCTGGGGCGCGCGGTAGAAGTACATGCGCTGCCGTCCGGCGGCGAAGGGGTAGTCCCTGCCCCCGGGAATCAGCTCAAAGGGAAAATCCTCGCCCGCCGCAAGAACCGTTTTGCACTCGGCGATCTCCGGCGGGTGCTCCCGGAACCAGCGCAGCGGGATGGAAAAGGTCCGGGAGACTTCATCGGGTTGCCAGGTGTCCGCGTAGCCGTGGAGGACGCCGAGAAAAGAGTAGACCTCCCTCCCCCGCTCGCCGGACAGAAGGTGCAGCGGGGCCAGCAGCTCAACCTGGTCCCGCCCCAGCAGCAGCTCCTCCGACGTCTCCCGCAGCGCCGCCTGCTCCGGGCTCTCCCCTTCCTCGACGTGCCCGCCGGGGAAGCAGATTTCGCCCCCCTGGGGGATGTCCGCGTTCCGTTCCTCAAAGAGCACGGAAAGCTCCCCGCCGCGCTCCAACAGCGGGATCAGCACCGCGGCCCGCAGGGGCGGAAAATCCCGTATCGGCTCGCAATTCCGGCCCGATAAGCGTGCCCGCATGTCCCGCAGCTCCATAGGCGGTTCCTCCTGTTCCTTTTATCTCCCCCTCCCCCTTCGGGGGAGGGGGAGATGTATTTGCGCCCCTCTCCCTCGCAATGTAGACGCTGTAACCGTGTTTTCTCCCCCACCGGGGGGAGAGGACACACAGTTACAGCACGATCAGCTCCTTCGGGGCCTTGGTCAGGTTCTCGCAGCCGTCCCCGGTGATCAGAATCATGTCCTCAATGCGCACGCCGAAGCGGCCCGGGAGATAGATGCCCGGCTCCGCCGTGATGACCGCGCCGGCGGGCAGGGGCTTGTCGTTTTTCACGCTGGCCCGGGGTTCCTCGTGGATTTCCAGCCCCACGCTGTGGCCGAAGCCGTGGCCGAAATAAGCCCCGTAGCCGGCATCGGCAATCACCTTCGCCCCGGCCTGATGGACCGCCGCGCCGGTGACGCCGGCCTTCGCGACGGCGATGCCCGCCTCCTGGGCCCGCAGCACGGTATCATAAACACGCCGCATCTCCTCCGTGGCATGGCCCACCGCCACGGTGCGGGTCATGTCGGAGTGGTAGCCCTTCCAGAGGGTGCCGAAGTCCATGGTCACAAAATCCCCCTCCCGGACGGCCGCGTCGCCGGGGACGCCGTGGGGCAGGCTGGTATTGGCCCCGGTGATGGTAATGGGGTCGAAGCTGTTGCCCTCCCCGCCCAGGAGCATCATGCGGTAGGTCAGCTCAGCGGCGATCTCCCGCTCCTTCACCCCGGGGCGGATCAGCGGCAGCACCTGTTCCAGCGCCTTCTCCGCGATGCGCTGGGCGCGGACGAGGCATTCGACCTCCTCCGGCTCCTTGACGGCGCGCATTTGCGCCATCAGCTCCTCCGCCGGCACCAGCTCCACGCCGAGCTCCTTCTCCCGGCGCAGCCAGGCCCCGTGGGCCAGCCGGCCTTCCTCGGCCCCCACCCGCCGGCAGCCGGACAGCAGCTCCTTCAGCCAGACGTCCAGCTCCTTCCGGGCGGTGAATTGCAGCACCTCCACGTCCCGCGCCCCGGCCCGGGCGGCCTCGATGTAACGGGAATCCGTCAGCAGCCAGGCCCCGTCCCGGGTCACCAGCGCCGCCCCGTCCGTGATGAAAAAGCGCGCGGCATAGCGGACGTTGGTCTCGGAATACAAAACCAGCCCGTCCAGCTCCCGCGCCGCCAGTTCCTTCTGAATTTTTTCAATGCGTGTCATGCGTGTCTCTCCGTTTCCGTGTATCACTCTGTATCCCTTAAAATACGTATGGGGTACTACCTCCCCCTTCGGGGGAGGTAGTACGATTCAAGATATTATACCACGTTTCGCCCAGCCCGTCAACGTATGAAATACCAGGCCAGGCGGAAGGGGGCTTCGGCCCAGTAGCGCAGGCGGAGCCAGATATTGGTGAAGGCGATGGGGCGGACCGTGACGGCCATTGCGCCGCAGAGGCGGGCGCAGAGGGCGTCAGTGTAGATCTGGTCCCCCACCACGGCGGTTTCCCCGGGGCGGTAGCCCTCGCGGGAGATCACCTCCCGGGCCTTCTTCGGAAAGGGCTTCCGGGCGTGTTTGATGTAGGGCAGGCCCAGCTGCGCGGCGAAGCGCGCCGGGCGCCCGCCCCGGTTGTTCGACAGGATGAACAGCGCCAGCCCGGCCCCGCGCATGGCCTCCACCCAGGCCAGCAGCTCCGGCCCGGCAGTATCCACGGTGTAGGGCGCGACGGTGTTGTCGATGTCCAGCAGCACAAAACGCGCCCCCCGGGCCTTGAGCGCTTCGGGCCGGATATCATAGATGCTCCGGCACATCAGGTCCGGTACGGGCAGCAGCTTCATTCCATCTCCTCCTCCCCCGTCCACAGCGGGAAACGCACGGTAAAGCGGGAACCGGCGGTCTCCCGGCGGGAAACGGAAATCGTCCCGCCGTTGGCGGCCACGGCGTCGCTGACGATGCTCAGCCCCAGGCCGCTGCCCCCCGCCTCCCGGGACCGGGCCTTGTCGACCCGGTAGAAGCGGGAGAAGATATGGGGCATGTCCGCCTCCGGGATGCCGATGCCCGTGTCCTCCACCGTCAGCGCCGCGCTCCCCTTCGCCGCCTCCACCCGCAGGAACACCTTCCCGCCGTATACGTTGTATTTGATGGCATTCTCCGTGAGGTTGAACACGATCTGAAAAATATCGTCCTCCGAGGCCCGGATGCGCGCCGTTCCGTTCTTCTCCGTGTACAGCGACACGCCCTCCTGACGGGCCAGGGGTTCCAGCAGATGGGTGACGCGCCCCACGATTTTGTTCAGGGAGACAGTACTCTTCTCCCCGGCGATGCCGGCGTCCATCCTGGTCAGGCGCAGCAGCTTTTCCGTCATGCGCTGCAGCCGCTCGGCCTCGGTGCCGATGTCGGTCACGAACTCCCGCATGGTGCCGGGGTCCATGCCTTCGCTCTGCACCACGCTGTCGCTGAGCAGGCGGATGGAGGCCAGGGGGGTGCGCAGCTCGTGGCTGGCGTCGGACACAAAACGGCGGCGCAGCTCCTCCGTGCTCTTCAGCCGCCGCGCCATGTCGTTGAAGGCCGCGCCCAGGGCGCTGACCTCGTCCCCGCCCCGGACGCGGACGCGGTAGTCGTAGTCCCCGTCCTGCACGATACGCATGGCGTCCACCAATTCCCGGAGCCGCCGGGTCAGGAAGCGGGTGAAAAAGACGATCACCACCAGCGTCACGGCCCCGGCAATCACGGAGATGCTGCGCAGGCGGGCCTGGATGGAGTTGATGATCGCGGCCTGGTCCCCGTCCTCCTCATAGATATACACCGAGCCGATGACGCTCCCGTAGCTCATCACCGGCGCGGCCACGGTGCTGAGGAAGGCGCTGCCGGTGTAGTGGCAGTCAAATCGCAGCATCCCCTCCAGCGCAGCTGCCACCTGGGGGTAATCGCAGGGCGTCCCGCGGCTGTCTCCGAGGCTGTCGGTGTCGTAGAGCACCAGCCCGGCCCGGTCCGTCACCACCACCAGGTCAAAGTCGCCCACGTCGACCAGGGCCATGACCTGCTCCACCCCGTCGCCGCTGAGCTGTTCCAGCGCGGACAGGGACACGCTCATCACCGTCGCCTGGCCGCTCAGCGCCCCCTGCTTGGCCGCGAACACGCTGTCCCGGGCGCTGATGGTGGGATAGGTGTTCAACAGCCCGATGCTCACCGCGATAAAGGCGAAAAATATCCCGATAAACGTGAGCTGTACGCTGTATTTGACCCTGGGCCGTTCCGCCGCCTCAGCCATGCTCTCCCCTCCCTTTTTTCCCTGACAGTTACGCCTTAAAATAATATCCCACGCCCCACTTGGTGACGATGTGCTCCGGGGAGGCGGGGTTGTCCTCCAGCTTCTCCCGCAGGCGGCGGATGTGGACGTCGACGGTGCGCTCCTCCCCGAGGTAGTCCGCGCCCCAGACCGTGTCCAGCAGCGCCTCCCGGGAGAACACCTTGCCCTCGGCGTGCATCAGCAGGTCCATCAGGTCAAATTCCTTGACCGTGAGGTTCACCTCCCGGCCGTGCTTATAGGCGGTGCGGCGGGCGGCGTCCAGGGTGATGCCCCCCAGGGTCAGGCGGCCGTCCCCGCCCTCCCCCGCTTCCGCCGCCGCCGCGCGGCTGCGCCGCAGCAGGGCCCGGACCCGGGCCTTCAGCTCTAAAATATTGAAGGGCTTCGTGAGGTAATCGTCCGCCCCGGCGTCGAAACCGATGAGCTTGTCCGTGTCCTCCCCCTTCGCCGTCAGCATGATGATGGGCACCGTTGAGCCCTGCCGGATGCGCATACAGGCTTCCAGCCCGTCCATCACGGGCATCATCAGATCCAGGATAATCAAATCAAAATTCTCCCGCGCCGCCAGTTCTACCGCCGCGGCCCCGTCGTAGCAGGTCTCCACCTCGTAGCCCTCATTTTCCAGGTTGAATTTCAGCCCCTTCACCAAGAGCTTCTCATCGTCGACGACCAGAATTTTCATGAAATGTCCCTCCCTCTGATACGTTTCAATTTCTCCCCCCAAAAGGGGGAGAAAAGCCAGCATTGCCGCGTTGTTGCGCCAAGCCTATCCTCCGCCCACCGTCAGCCGGCCGCGGTTGCTGTCCAGAATCTTCTGGCCGATGCCGCTGACGCGGGTGATGTCCTCCACCGAGGCGAAGGGGCCGTTGGCCTCCCGATCCTCGACAATGCGCGCGGCCAGCGCGTCCCCGACGCCGTCCAGGCGCTTCAGCTCCTCCACCCCGGCGGTGTTGAGGTCCACCGGCCCCTCCGGCGGCTCGCTTGCCGCGGCCGGCTCCGGGGAAGCCTCCGGCAGCGCCGGGGAAAAGGTCGCCACCGCCGCGCGGCTGACGGTCACCTCCGCCGCCCCGCCGCGCCGCCCCAGGCGGTAGGCCCCGGCGCCCGTCAGAAAAACCGCCGTGAGGACAATCGCCCACAGCTCCGTTTTCCGCAGCTTCACATTTCCCCTCCCCCGTATTCTGAACATACTTTCAAAGTATCTATTTAGCAGCCTTGTGTTTTCTTCCCCGAAGGGGGAGAAAACACAAAAGAAATCTATTTTTTTGTATTTCCCTCCCCCTTCGGGGGAGGGAAATACCCGCAACTAAATAGCTACCTTTCAAAATGCCGTAAACCCTGCCGCTGAGATCGTCCCGAGATATTTTTCCCCTTGACTTTTTCACGCTGTCAGCTAAAAAATAAAGACAGAAGGCGCCGCAACAAGCGGCCGGCCTCATAACTGGTTTAGGATTGGGCTGGCTTCAGCCCGAAAAGCCGTCACTCGGCGCAAGAGTGGCGGTTTTTCTCATGCGTAGGACGGATCGCCTTTTCCCCATGGTGGCGGGGCGCTATGGGCTGACGACGTCCGCGCAAAAGAATCCATTGCATTTTCGGCGCGATTCCGATATAATAGCGTAACTGTCCCTGCCGGCGGCTGGGGATATCATACCATATTTTTCGGAGAACGCCATGAAAAAAATAAAAATTTTTCAGATTTTTTTGGCCCTCGCCCTGACGGCGGCGCTGCTGCCCGTGTTTCCCGCCCGGGCCGCGGCGGAACCGCCGCTGAACAGCCTCTACGCCATGGTGCTGGACCGCTACACCGGGCGGGTGCTGATGGCGAAGAACCCGGACACGAAGCTCTACCCCGCCTCCCTGACGAAGATCATGACCGTGCTCCTGACCGTGGAGGCCGTCGAGCGGGGGGAAATCTCCCTGGACGACCTGGTGACCGCCAGCCCCAACATCACCTTCAACCTCAGCGAGCTGGGCAGCACCGCCGGCATCGGCGTGGGGGAGACCATGCGCCTGGAGGACCTGCTCTACTGCGCCATGCTGGCCTCGGCCAACGAGGCCTGCAACATCCTCGCCGAGCATGTGGCGGGCTCGATCTCCGGCTTTGTGGAGCGGATGAACTCCCGGGCCGCGGAGCTGGGCTGCACCGGCACCCACTTTGTCAACACCCACGGCCTCACGGACTTTGAGCACTACACCACGGCCCGGGACCTGTCCCGCATCGCCCTCGAAGCGGCCCGCCACAGCCTGTTCATGCGCCTGTGCTCCACGGCGGACTACACCGTCCCCCCCACGAACCTCAGCGGGGAGCGCTACCTCCACAACTCCAACGCCCTGGTCAGCGCCTACTCCACCTACGGCAGCGGCTGGGTCTACGAGGGCGCCTCCGGCATGAAAACCGGCTACACCAGCTATGCCGGCCACTGCCTCGTCTCCACGGCGGAGCGGAACGGCACCGCGCTGCTCTGCGTCACCTGCGGCGCGGAGACTTCGGACGGCTGCTTCAGCGACTCCACGAACCTCCTAAACTGGGCCTTTGATACCTACGACCCCGCCAGCGTCCCCGCCGCCGAGCTGCTGGTCAGCTCCGTGTCCCGGATTCCCGACACCGGCGGGCCGGAGACAGGCTCCGCCGCCGCCGTGGTGATGAACCGGGAAAATGGGGAGATTTTCTTCTCCCACAACGGCGGGGCGCGGGTATATCCGGCGGACACGGTCAAGCTCATGACCGGCCTGGTGGCCATCGAGGCAGTTGAGAGCGGCGCGGTAAACCTGCGCAGCGACGTCATTGTCTCCGCCTCCGCGGACGCCGGCCTCACGGAGGCGGCGAACAACCTGCTGGCGGAGGGCGAGAGCCTGACATTGGAGGACCTGCTCTATCTGATGCTCCTGAGCTCCTGCGACGACGCGGCCAACGCGATTGCCGAGCACGTGGGCGGCTCCATTCCGGCCTTCGTGGAGCGCATGAACGACCGGGCCGCCGCCCTGGGCTGCGCCGACACCCATTTCACCAACCCCCACGGCCTCTTTGACGCCAACTGCTACACCACCGCCGCCGACATGGGCAAAATCGCCATCGAAGCCTCCCGCCATGACATGCTCTCCGTCATCTGCGGCACGGTGAGCGCGGTGGTGGCGGAAACGAACCTCTCCCCCGCCCGCTCGCTGCAAAATACCAACGCCCTGTTGGGTTCCAGCGCCTATGACGGCAGCTACGCCTACCCCCGGGCCAGCGGCTTCAAATCCGGTTTTAACTCCGCCGCGGGCTACTGTCTCGTCTCCGGCGCGGGGGACGCCGACACCGGGGTCAACCTCATCGCCGCGGTGTTCGGCGGCGTCCGGGACGGGGATCAGCTGACCCACTACGACGACACCATCCGCCTGTTCGACTATATCTTCAGCAATTACAGCTACCAGGAGGTCCTGACCCCCGACGTCAGCATCGCTTCCGTGGACGTGAGCCTGGGAAAGGGGGTCGATTATGTCAACCTCCGTCCGGCGGGCGCGGTTTCGCTGCTGCTGCCCAACGGCTATGACGCCCGGGAATTTGATCTGGAGCTGACGGTGTATTCCCTGGAACAGGGCCAGACCGTCACCGCCCCGGTCACCGCCGGCGAGGTGCTGGGAGAGGTGAGCGTCATGCGGGGCGGTCAGAACTGCGGCACGGTGAAGCTCATCGCCGCGGCCAATGTGGAGCTGAGCCGCAGCCAGTACATCAGGACCCATATTGCGGACACGGTGCGCAGCCGGGGCTTTTTCCTGGCGGCGGTGGGCCTGGCCGGGCTGCTGGCGCTGTACCTGGCGCTGGTGATCTCCTACCGGCTCCGGGTCCGGCGCTACCGCCGGGAGGTGGCGGAGTATTACGCGAACGCGGAGGGCGCGCCGGCTGCGGCGGAGGACAGCGCCATGGAGGCGATGCCCCCTGCCGTCAAGGCCGTCGCCAACGTGGAGGAATACCCCGACGCCATCCCAGCGGACCCGGAGGAGCTGCGTATGCTCAGCCAGAACCCGCCCAGGCCGGCGCCCCCCGCGCCGCCGGCCCAGCCGGCCGCGCCCCCTCCC
>JAFUVO010000154.1 GCA_017477525.1 Oscillospiraceae bacterium
GCTGTGCTGTTCGGGCTGGCCGTTGTCAATAAACTGACCGGGAAGAGGGGCTGAGTCTGCCATGACCCAGTTTAATATCGCGCGCTATCTCAAGCAGTTCCGTCTGCTGATTTTTCTCCTGGCCGTGGTGGGTTCTCTGGGGATCTACACCTACGCCAGGTATAAGCAGACCTATACCGCGACGGTGGTGATCCGCTATACCAACTACGGGGCGTCCAGGGGCCTGGCTCCCGACGGCAAGCCCATTGACGTGGAGGAGATCTATTCTCCCACCGTCGTCGACGCCGCCCTGAAGGAGCTGGACTATGACCTTTCCATTGATGATGTCCGGGCCAACTGCCATGTGGAGGCCGTCATCCCCGAATCGGACCAGACGCTGATCGACGCCCTGCTGGAAAAGGGACAGGAATCCACCTACCAGCCGGACACCTACCGCGTCAGCTTTCAGGCGGAGCGGGAGAACTACGCCCGGGACCTCCTGGACGCGATCATCAAAAACTACTGTGATTTCTACACCGAAAAATATGTGGAGCAGCCCCTTCAGGAGAACAAGGCGGTGGTGCTGGCCGACGGCAGCTATGACTACGTGGAGAGCGTCAATATCCTGCAGAGCACCATTGAAGAAATGATGGAGTTTTTGAGCAAAAAGCAGTATTCCCAGCCGCGCTTCCGCTCCGTCCGCACCGGATGCAGCTTTGAGGACCTCTATGAGATCTACAGCTACCTGTTCCGCAGCGAAATCCCCTCCCTTTTTTCCGAAATATTGAACAACGGCGCGTCGAAGGACATCGAGCTGCTGAAAACCCGCCTGGACAAGGACTGCCAGTCGATGCGGATGTCCATCGACAACATCCAGGAACAGCTTGACGATCTGGACGCGCTGATGGACAACCTGATCTCCCAGAGCAAAGCCATCACGGAATACAACACGGGGGAGGGCGGGGCCAGCGCGGGGAGCTTCATCCTCAACAACATCGACCGCAACGGCGGAACGAAACGGGAAACGGAATACGATGTCCTGATGAAGCAGTATATCGCGCTGCGGCAGGAGTATGAGTGGTCGCGCATTGTCCTGGAGCACACAGAGTACCTGATACGCATGTTTGAAACCGAGCGCACGCCGAACTGGTACGGGCAGCGCTCCCCGGAGCATATCCAGCAGCACATCGACGGCTGCGTGGCGCTGCTGAACGCATATTACGAGCTCGTGGCCGAGACCTGCGAGGAGCTCAGCAGCGTGACCAGCGCGGAATACCTCACGATGGTCACTACCATCTCCACCCGGGCCTCCATCGGCATCACCCGCTATATCGCCGTCGCCGTGGTGCTGTTTCTGGTCGTCGGCGTCTTTGGCGCGATTTTGCTGGGCCGGGGTATTGAGATTCTGGAATCCTCCATCTTCGTCGACCGGAGCGTCGATCTGCCGAACCGTATGCGCTGCGACCTCTATATTGAAGAACACTATGGGAAGATGCTGCCGGATAACTACGCCTGCATCGTCCTGGCCATCGATCTGGCGGAGATTTCGCGGGAATACGGCAGGGAAACGGGCGACGCGGTGCTGTCGGATTTCGCCGGGATCCTCAAGGGCTTCCGCGACCTCTACGGTTTCCTGGCCTACAACGGCGGCGGTTACTTCTTCGCCTTCTTTGAGGACTGCCCCCGCGCCAAGCTGAACGCGATTTTCAAGGGCCTGCGGCTGCAGGTGTCGGAGCACAACCGCGCCAGCATCGAGCGGAAAATCGCCTTTTCCTCCGGCACGGCCATTTCCACGGAGGACCAGGATTACCGCATCCGCCATCTGCTGCGCCTGGCGCTGCAGCGGCAGAAGGAGGACAGCGGGCGCATGGCGAAGAAAGCCAAAGCGGAGGAACCGGCCGGGACGGAGGCCTCCGGCGGCGGGGCGAAAGAAGAGGGGAAGGCGGATCAGAACGGAGCGCAGAGCAATGGCGTCAGGGCGTAGCGCCATGGCCGGGGCCGCCGCGCCGGCGGAGTACGCGGCGCCCAAAGCCCTGGCTTTCCTGTCCATTGCGTGTACCTTTTGCGCGGGCCTGGGCGAGTGGAAAAAGGTCAACGACGCCTTCGGGGCGCTGCCCAAGGCCGCTTCCCTCGGCGTGATCGGCTGCGCGGTGCTCTGGTTTCTGCTCAACCCGGATTTCCGGGAAGTCAAACGCGCCCTGTCCTATCTGTTCGTCTTCTCCCTGCTGCTTTTCGTGCCCTTCTTCGCCAGCATGAACACCTGGCTGATCGAGCTGTACAATTTCGGCTCCATCTCCCGCAGCTTTGAAAAGCTGCTGTTCCAGTTTGTCTCCGCCCTCTATGCCGTGGGGATGGTGTATCTCTTTGGCTTTAAGGCCATCGACTATTTCTTTTACGCCGTGGTCCTGGCCAACCTCACCATCGTCGGGCTGGAAATCCCCCGCTACGGCGTGGCGGAGAGCTTGCAGAGCGTCATTGAGGGCATCCGCACCTACGGCGAGGCCGAGGGCTTTATGCGCTCGCTGGAGCTGCACGATCTAACCTTCCTGTTCGGGCAGTTCCTGATTTTCTATCTGATGTTTGCCCCGCGCAAGACAGAAGAGGAGCGGAAAAAGCGGCGGCTCCATGTCCTGATCTGCCTTGGCCTGATTCTGCTGGGCTTCAAGCGCCTCATTTTCCAGGCCATCGGCCTCGGCGTGGCCTTTGTCTGGGTCACCCGGAGGCTCAAAAGCTACCGCGGCTGGTTTTTCTTCCTGGGCGCCGTCATCGTTTTTTGCTGCTTTCTGTATGTCTATCTGATTTACAGCGGCTGGCTCGTGGCCTTTGCCCGGGCGTGGGGCGTCAACATGATGGGACGGGATGAATTTTGGACCTACGCCTCGGATTATTATGAGTTTTCCTTCTTTTGGCGCGGCTTAGGCTTCGAGGCCGTCGACACCCTGGTCCACCAGTGGGCGGCCAGCGGCCTGATTAACCACCCCTATCCGCTGCACAACGACTATCTGAAGGTCTATATGGAGCTGGGGACCTTCGGCCTCTTCTTCTGGGCGGGAATCCAGTACGTCTACTACCCGCAGTACTGGCTGCGCGAACACAGCGGGGAGTGCGCCCTGCTGTATTTTTCCGTGCTGGCCTACATGAGCGTGACCTACCTGACGGACAACACGGCCTTTTATTTCTGGAGCTCCATCGGCCTGCGGCTGCTGCCGATGGCCTACAGCTATACCCGCATTGTGAAGGAAGACCAGGGGACCTGGCGTCCGCCCAGCGCGCGGGAAATCGCCGACATGATGCGCGGCCTGGAAATGGAGGAACAACCGAATGATTAGGAAGCTGCGCAAGCTGCCGCTTTACCTGAAATATATCGCGCTGTTTGTCCTGCTGTGGTTTCCGGCGCGGCTTTTGCGGCGGTTCCACCCCGACTACCGCGGGCTCTGGCTGGTGTCGGAGCGGGGGGACGACGCCCGGGACAACGGCTACTGGTTCTTCAGGTATCTCCGCGAAGCGCGCCCGGAGCGCAACGCCCGCTATGTGATTTCCGACGAAAGCCCGGACCGGCCCCGCGTGGCCGCGCTGGGGAAGACGGTGCGCTTCCGCAGCCTGCGCCACCATCTGATGTACCTCGCCGCCGACTGCCTGGTCAGCGCCCATGTGCCGCCCGCCGCGCCGGATATGGTGATCTATCTCCACCTGTCCCACATCGGCCTGCGGCCCCGGGGCCGTCAGGCTTTCATCCAGCACGGCATCATCCAGAACGACATGGCCTGGATGCGTTATCCGAACCTCCGGGTGGACCTGTTTACCTGCGGGGCGAAGCCGGAATATGAGTTCGTTTCCTCGCGCTTTGGGCACCCGCCGGGGGTGGTGCGCTATACGGGGATGTGTCGTTATGACGCCCTGCCGGCGGGAGGGGAACACGCGCGGGAAATCCTCATCATGCCCACCTGGCGCGGGGCCTTCTACCCCTCCGGCGACGCTTTTCCGGAAACGCCCTATTACCGCCATTTCCAGGCCCTTCTGGACGACCCCCGCCTGTCGGAGCTGTTGGAGGAGCTGGACTACACGCTGGTTTTCTACCCCCATGTGGAGCTGCAGGGGGAGCTGCGTCATTTTCACAGCCCCAACCGGCGCGTCGTCCTGGCGGACAAAAACAGCCGTGACGTCCGGGAGCTGCTGGTCCGCTGCGCGCTTTTGGTGACGGACTATTCCAGCGTGTTTTTCGACGTGGCCTATATGCGGAAGCCGGTCATCTACTTCCAGTTTGATTTGGAGGATTTCCGCCGTTACCACTATCAGGAGGGCTACTTCTCCTATCGGGAACACGGCTTCGGGCCCGTGGCGGAAACGGCGGAGGCGGTGGTGGACGCGCTCGCGGCCCTGGCCTCGGACAGCTTTGAGGTGCCGGAGCCCTACCGCCGCCGGGCGGACGCCTTTTTCCCGCCGCGGGACGGGAAAAACTGCGAGCGCGCCGACCGGGCCATTCTCGGTTTGGAGGAGCCATGACCATCAATCGAACCCAAAACGCGGCGCGCAACATCGTCTTTGACGGGGCGCTGCGGCTGCTGAATATATTCATCCCCTTCGTGATGCGCTCGGTCATCCTGTATGCCCTGGGCGTGGAATTTTTGGGCCTGAGCGGCCTGTTCAATTCCATCCTGTCCCTGCTGAATTTGGCGGAGCTGGGGGTGGGGGCGGCGATGGTGTTCAGCATGTACCGGCCCATCGCGGAGGACGATACGGACACCATCTGCGCCCTGATGGGGCTGTACCGGAAATTTTACCGCCTGATCGGGCTGTTCATCGCCGCGGCGGGCCTGGCCCTCACGCCCTTCCTCCCGAGGCTGGTGCAGGGGGACACGCCGCCGGGGGTGAGCCTCTACGCGCTGTATTTCATGAACCTGGCGGCGACGGTGCTGAGCTACTGGCTCTACGCCTACAAGAACAGCCTGCTCATCGCCCACCAGCGCACCGACGTGGGCAGCAAAATCACCCTCGCGGTGAACCTGTTCCAGTATGCCCTGCAGGCGCTGGTGCTGCTGCTGTTCCGCGACTATTACCTGTATCTGGCGCTCCATCTGCTCGCGCAGATTGCCACCAACCTGCTGACCGCCCGGGCGGCGGGGCGGATGTACCCCCTCTATGAGCCCCGAGGCACGCTGCCCCGGCAGACCGTCCGGGATATCACGCAGCGGATTCGGGATTTTTTCACCTCCCGCTTCTCCGCCGTGGTGTTCAATTACGCCGACACCATCGTGATTTCCGCCTTCATGGGCCTGACCGCGCTGGCGATTTACCAGAACTATTTTTATGTCATTACCGCCCTGCGCACCATGCTGGAGGTCATCATCGGCGCCTGCATCGCCGGCGTCGGCAACAGCCTCATCACCGAGGGCGCGGAGAAAAACTACAACGACCTGGAAAAGTTCAGCTTTATGTTCGGCTGGATCGTCTGCCTGTGCAGCACCATGCTGCTGTGCCTCTACCAGCCCTTCATGTACCTGTGGATGGGGGAGGCGAACATGCTGCCCTTCTCCTGCGTCATCTGCTTCACCATTTACTTTTACGCCATGGGCATCAACAAGATGGCGAACATGTTCAAGGACGCGGCGGGCATCTGGCACAAGGACCGTTTCCGCCCGCTGACGGCGGCGCTGGTCAACATCGCGCTGAACCTCGCCACCGTCCAAAGGCTGGGGCTCTACGGCGTGCTGCTGTCCTCGGTCATTTCCATCGCCGCGGTGCAGCTCCCCTGGCTGCTGCACAACCTCTTTGACGAGATATTCCCCCGCCGCTACCTGAAGCAGTACGCGCTGCGGCTGTGTACGTATGTGCTGCTCGCCGCCGCCTCCTGCGCGTCGGCCCGGTATGTGTGCAGCCTGCTCTCGCCGGGGCCCTGGGCGGCGCTGTTCTGGAACGGCTGCGTCAGCTTTGTGATTCCCAACGCCCTGTATCTGCTGTGCTATGGCAGGAGCTCCCTGTTCCGCCAGAGTGTGCAGCAGGTGAAAAAGCTCGCCTTGCGGAAAAAGTAAGCTCCTCCCATCAGGGGGAGCAAAGGAGGATTTCATGTGATCACTGTGGTCGTTTCGGTCTACAACACCGGACAATACCTGTCCAAGGCGCTGGACGCCCTGCTGGGGCAGACATATGAGGATTTTGAACTGCTCATCGTGGACGACGGATCGACGGACGACAGCGGGGAGATTTGCGAGCGGGAGGCAAAGCGCTCCACCAAAATCCGCGTGTTCCACAAGCCCAACGGCGGCCTGTCCTCCGCGCGGAATTTCGGCATTGAACATGCGGCGGGGGAGTACATCATCTTCCC
>JAFUVO010000015.1 GCA_017477525.1 Oscillospiraceae bacterium
CGGCGGTAACACGGGTTCGATTCCCGTACGCGTCACCATGATGGAGGCTTAGCTCAGTTGGTTAGAGCGCACGCCTCACACGCGTGAGGTCGACAGTTCAAGTCTGTCAGTCTCCACCAGCTCAGAAATCCTGTGAACTTGCCGCAATTCCGCGTTGCGGAATCGCTCCTTGGTTCACAGGATTTCTTCGCGTTCCGCGCCCGACCCGCTTGCGCTGGGCTCGGGCGCGGGGGTAGAAGCAAATGTACGCCGCGCCGAGCCTCTACATGGCGGAAGCCAGGAGCCCGCTTGGCTTATGGGAAGGATTCAGCATTAACTTGAATGATGTTTTTGCGGAATAAGCGGAATTGAGAGAACGCTTTCAAGCCTTTTGGGGCAGGAAAGCGTTCTTTTTCTACTCGCGGGGGGTCAAATTCCAAACAGCTTCCGGCCGTTTTCCCAGGTCAGGGCCTCCATCTCAGCCACGGTCATGCCCTTCGCAGCGGCGACGGCGCGGGCGATTTCCGGGAGGAAGCGGCTGTCGTTGCGCTCCCCCCGGTGGGGGACCGGCGGGAGGTAGGGGGCGTCTGTCTCCAATAAAATGCGCTCCGGCGGCGTGACGGCCAACACGGCCAGGGCTTTTTTCGCGTTTTTGTAGGTCACTGGCCCATCAAAGCCCAGGTACCAGCCCCGGCGGAGCAGCTGCTCCGCCATTTCCGCGGAGCCGGAAAAGCAGTGGAACACGCCACGCAGCCCGGGAAACTCCGAGACAATGGAGAGGCAGTCGGCGTGGGCGTCCCGGTCGTGGATGATGACGGGCTTGTCCATCGCCAGGGCCAGGGCAAGCTGGCGGCGGAACACAGCCTGCTGTTCCTCCCGGGATGGGTTGTCCTCCCAATGGTAATCCAGGCCGATTTCGCCGATGGCCGCGACCTTCTCGCGGCGGCACAGATCCCGCAGGGCATCCCAGTCCGCCTCGCCCGCGCCGGCGCAGTCCTCCGGGTGGATGCCCGCGGCGGCCCAGACATGGGGGAAGCGCTCCGCCAGCGCGAGGGCGGCGCGGGAGCTGGACACAGTGACGCCGGGGTTCAGAATCAGCCCGACGCCCCGGGAGGGCAGGGCTTCGAGCAGCGCCTCCCGATCCTCCGCGAAACGGTCATCGTCATAATGCGCATGGGTGTCAAAGTACATTTTTCCTCCTTCAGTGGCGCGGCGGAATCACGAAATTACCGCTCCAGGCCCGGTTTTATCCTCCGGGTGGGGAATTTATGGGGCTTTACAATGATTTAAAAGCGTGTTATAATACCCGTCAATATAGGGGATTTGGTGATTTTTACATGTATTGGACGGAACGCGCTTCCACATGGCACGAACGGATTACAGACATCTATATTATCACAATTTTCTTTGTATATCTACTGTTTCCGGGCTTTTCAGGCTACAGAGACATCACGAAGGCAAAATTTTTGTTTCTGATGGCGGCGACGGGGCTGTGGCTGCTGCTTCTGACCGCCGCGCTGCTTTGGGAGCGGCCCCGATTTCCTCGCCCTGGTCCGGCGTTCTGGGCCATGGCAGGTTTTATGGCGGTCTGCCTGCTGTCCTGGGCCCTCTCCCCCTGGCGGGCGGAGAGCCTGTTGGGGGCGGGGCGCTATGACGGGCTTCTGAGTGAGCTGTGCTACGCCTTGGGCTTCCTCGGCGTGGCGCTGTTCACCCGCCCCAGGCGCGTCCACGCTGTGGCACTGGCCGCCGGGACGGCGCTGTGCTGCCTGGTCGCGGCGCTGCAGCTGTTTGGCCTGGACCCGCTGCGGCTGTTTCCGGTCTATTCCGGCGGGCGGTATCTGAACTACTACGACGCGGGGCTGCTCTATTCCGGGGCCTATCTCGGCACCGTGGGCAACACCAACATTCTGGACGCGGTGCTCTGCTGCGCCCTGCCGCTGTCCGCGGCGCTCTATATCCGCGGGGAAGGCCCGTTGTTCCTGGCCCCGCTGGTCCCCGGCGTCTTTGTACTGGCCGCCGCCGGCGGGGCAGGGGCGGCGCTGGCGGCGGCCTGCGTACTGCTCATCCTGCCGCCGCTGACGGTCACGGACAGGCCCAGGCTGCGCCGGGCGCTGTTTCTCGCTTCCGCCATTCTGGCCGCCTCCGCGCTGGCAAAGCTCTGGCAGCCGCTCTACGCCGCCGGAACGCTGCTGCCCCGCTTCGACTTTTCCCCCTTCGCCCTCTGCCTGCTGGCGGGGTCTGCCGCGGCGCTGGGGCTGGGATTGGCGCTGCCGGAGCGCTACGCGCCCCCCGCGCGTATGCTGCGGCGCTGTTTCCTGCTGATGGACGGCGCCGCCGCCCTGGGCGGAGCCGCGCTGCTGTGGTTTTGGCCCGGCGATTCCGGGACCATGTACGAGCTCCACAGCGCCCTGCATGGACAACTGGACGACAGCTTCGGCTCCTCCCGGATCATGATCTGGCGGGCCTGCCTGGGGCTGGTCCCGGAACGGCCCCTGCTGGGCGGCGGGCCGGGGACCCTGGCCCTGCGCCTGGAGCTGCGCTTCTCCCGCTATGTCGCCCAGAGCGGCGTGACCTTGTCCAGCTATGTGGACAACGCCCACAACGTCTGGCTGGCCAGGCTCGTCAACTGCGGGGCGCTGGGGCTGGCGGCACTGGCGGCGGCGCTGGGCTTCGCCCTGGCGGACGCGTCCCGGCGCATGGCCGCGCCCATGACCGCCGGGCTCTGCGCGGCCGTCGCCGGTGGGGCCGTCCACGGCTGCTTCGGCCTCGGCCTGTGCCTCTCCGAGCCCTTTTTCTGGATCCCCCTCGCCCTGCTCTGCTCCGCAAAGGAGGTTTTGCCATGCAGCACAACCGACACACCCCCTCCCGAACCGGGTTCCTCGTCGCGGCCCTGATCCTCTCCCTCGCCGTCGCCGCCGTGATTTTAATCACAGCAGCCAGGCAGCACGCCCGGGAATCCTTCGCGGAAGAGCAGGCCCCTACCGCCGCTCCGTCCGCCAGTCTCCCGCCTTCCGCCGCGCCAAGCCTTCCGCCGGAGCCGCCGCCCACGGCCAGCGCCGCCCCGGAACCCACTCCCGCGCCGGAAGCTACCCCCGAACCGGAGGACACGCCGGAGCCGCATATCACGCCCCCGGCGGAGACCGTCAGCGTCGCCTCCGGCACCGATATCATTCTATCCACCGTCTCGCCCTCCACAGGCAGCGACCTCGGGGGCTAATTCCCAAAGGAGATATTAAGAATGGCAATTTTAGACCAACTGGAACCCAAAAGCCTATTTCACTATTTTGAACAGCTCTGCGCCATCCCCCACGGCAGCGGAAACACGGAAGCCGCCGGCGCGTGGCTGGCATCCTTCGCCGCGGAACGGGGGCTGGAACACTGGCGGGACGAAGCCGGCAACGTAGTCATCATCGGCAAGGCATCCCCCGGCTATGAGGAGGCCCCCACGGTCATTTTGCAGGGCCACATGGACATGGTCTGTGAAAAGGATCCGGACTGCCCGCTGGACATGGAGCGGGAGGGGCTTGACCTCGCGGTTGACGGCGATTTTGTCTTTGCGCGGGGCAGCACCCTCGGCGGCGACGACGGCGTGGCCGTGGCAATGATGCTGGCCATTTTAGACGCGCCCGCGCTGGAGCATCCCCGCCTGGAATGCGTGTTCACCGCCGACGAGGAAGTGGGGATGCTGGGGGCCGAGGCCCTGGACGCAAGCCCGCTCCGGGGGCGGATCCTGCTGAATTTGGATTCCGAGGACGAGGGCGTTTTCACCGTGAGCTGCGCCGGCGGGCGGCTCGTGCGCTGCGTCCTCCCCGTAAAGCGGGAAGCCTTCCCGGGCGTGGCGCTGGACATCGTCGTCCGGGGCCTGACGGGGGGCCACTCCGGCATCGAAATCCACCGGGGCGGCGCCAACGCCTCAGTGCTGCTGGGCCGGGTGCTGGCTTCCCTGCGGAGGGCCACGCCCGCCCGCGTCACTCAAGTACACGGCGGGCTGAAGGACAATGCCATCCCCGTCCTGGCCCAGGCCCAGGTGGTCGTGGCGGACGCCGCCGCCGCGGCGGAGGTCTGCCGGGACTGTGAGGCCATGTTCCGGGCGGAGTACGCCGCCACCGATCCCCACATTGAGGTGCTGACCGCGCCGGGGGAGCCGGGGACGCCGATGGATGAGCGCGGCAGCGCGGACACCGTCTGTCTGCTGCTCTGCCAGCCCAACGGGGTGCAGGCCATGAGCGCCTTCGACCCCGGCCTGGTGGAAACCTCCCTGAATCTGGGCATACTGACCACGGAGGCCGACTGCGTCTGCGCCGCATACTGCGTCCGCAGCAGCGTCGAGAGCCGTAAGGAGCTTCTGACGGAGCGCCTGCGCAGCCTGACGGAACGCCTCGGGGGCCGAATCGAAACCAGCGGCGACTACCCCGGCTGGGCCTTCCGCAGCGACTCCCCCCTGCGGGAGACCATGGTCGAGGTGTTCCGGGAGCAGTACGGGCGCGAGCCCGTGATCAGCGCCATCCACGCCGGCCTGGAATGCGGCCTGTTTGCCGGGAAGCTGCCCGGCCTGGACTGCGTTTCCATCGGCCCGCAGCTGGAGGGGATCCACACCCCGAGGGAGCGCATGAGCGTCTCCTCTGTGGCGCGAACCTGGGCGCTGGTCACGGAAACCCTAAAGCGGATGAAATAAACTGTCACTCCCTCCGGGGGAAAATACGCTCAAACAATCCGACACACGTCATTCCCGCCCCAGTGGGGCGGGAATGACGCTCTTGACATCCGATGAGATATTGATATAATGTGCATAATATATATTTTAGGAGGAACAGACCTATGAACGTAAAATCCAAAGCGCTGGCCCTGCTGCTCTGCGCCGCGCTGCTGCCGGGGACGGGCATACCGGCCTTTGCCGAGGCTGCCCCGTCCCAGGGGGCGGCTTGGGCAGAGGACGCGGCGGCCTGGGCGGAGCGGATGGAGCTCTCCGCCATCCCGGCGGAGCGGCGCGGCGCCGTGACCCTGTCCCAGCTCAACGAAATGGCGGCGCCTTACGCCTCGGGCGCGGCGCTGTCCGGCGACGCGCCGCTGACCCGCCTGGAAGCGGTTGGCGCCCTCTACGCCCTGCTGGGCGGGACGGCGGAGGCTCCCCACCCCTTTGCGGACGTGGACGCCTCTGACGAAGCACTGTCCTGGGCCTGGGCTTCCGGCATGGTCAACGGCGTTTCCGGCGGATCCTTCGCGCCGTCCTTGCCCTGCTCCTGGGAAATGCTCGTGACCATGCTCTACCGCTGGGCCAAAAACAGCTGCGTCGAAAAGAGCCTCAACGTCTACCGCGCCTCCATGGACGAGCAGGAGAGCGTGCCGGTGCGCTTTTACAACGACATGCCCAATGTGCCCTATATCGAGTTCAGCGTCTTTTACAACGCCTTCCAGCTCAGCGGCACAGAGGGACACGCGCCGCTCAGGGAAGAGCACAGCGGGGATGTCTGGACGCTGACGGCCTACGACGACAGCAGCGCCACGGTGGACACCGCCGCGGACACAGTGTATATGCCAAACCGGCTGGAATTTGTTACGCTTGCCTATACGAAGGATATCAACAGCCAGGAGGAAGCCATAGATCCCAACTACCCCTTCCTCCGCTTCGCCTCGGAGGCTACGCCGGAGGAGCCCGTCCCCCAGACCCTCTCCTTCGGCGATTACGGCATCGACCTGCGCGGCGGGGAGGACGGCCTCTGGATCCCCGTGGCCGCTGCCAGCAACCTGTTCAACAGCTCCGAGTGCTTCCATGTCCTCTATAACGGGAAGGCCCTCTATGTGGAGGATTTCATCGATGAGATCTACGAGGGCTCCGCGAAGGAAGCGGACAGCGCCTACTACGAGCTCATCCGCAACCCCCGGCGTCAGGCGGATGTGGCGGATTTCAGCTACCGACTGCTGTGCTTTAACATCGACAACTCCTATGGCTTCCCCGGCGGCGCCGCGGCCAACGACGTGATCAAAGCCAAGGGGCTGGACCGGGCGCTGGCCGAGGACTACCCGGCGGTCCGCGCGCTGCTCCGTTCCCGGGACTTCAGCGAATATGAGTCCGGTCTGGGCGCGCTGCTGCTGGGTCTGCTGGACGACGGCGGCCACACCGCCTTTACGGATATGGAAAACATTGAGGAGCTGATGTTCACCATCGACGAAGAAAGCGGCGGGCTCGTCGCCAGTCCGGCGACAGAGGCGCTGCAGCAATATGATCTGACGCTCTTTCCCAAATTCTACCGCGGCCTGCTCGCCGGTGCGCAGGTCGAGGCGCTGCAGGCGGAGGTCTATCCCGAGGGCGAGGACTATGTCTCCGAGGGGGATATCGCCTATATCCGCTTCTCTGCCTTTGACGTGGACATCCCCGGATGGAAGGCCCACTACGCGGAAGGGGCGCCGGTCCCCGGCGGGACGGACGCCGTCGGCATCATCTGGCGCGGACTGGAACGCGCGAAGCAGGATCCCGCGATTCGGAAAATTGTCATTGACCTCGGCAATAACGGCGGCGGAAACACGGCAGCGCTGCTGGCAATTGAGGAAATGCTCGCCGGTGACAACTATATATTGGATTATGAAATGCTGAGCGGCCAGGATATACGGCAGTTGTCGGATGTGGATCTGAACTTTGACGGCAGCTTTGGCGAGGGCGAGCGCGGGCCCATCCACGACTTTCAGATCGCCGTCCTGACCTCCGCCATGTCCTTCTCCTGCGCCAACGCCTTCCCTGCCTTCATGAAGGAAAACGGCTATATGATCATCGGCGAGCGCTCCGGCGGCGGGGCCTGCGCCATTGAGATGACCTCCACCGCCGACGGGCTGCAGTATTCGATGTCCAGCGGAATGCTGATGCACGACAGGGCGGGGAACAGTGTCGACGAGGGCATCCCCGTGGATCTGGATCTGGTCACGGAGGCGGAGGACGAAGACGGTTATCCGGTCAGCAGCTACGAGGAATTTTACAATTTCGAGCGCGTCAGCGCCGCGATGGACGCGTTTTACTCCGGGCAGACAGAGGACGCGGCCTGATGGTCCCCCCTCCGCCGCGGCGGAGGGGGGATAATGTATTTTTCCGTTACAGTTCAGACGCCGGGGGCGTCTGAACTGTAAAAGGGTTGCGCTGCGCGAGCGCGCCCTGCGGGGGAGGGCACACTCGCTCCGCGAGAAGAATTTTCGGCGAAAACGCGGTTTCCGCCGAAAATGATTGGACTTTATTCGCGCCTGCGGGCGCGAACTCTGCGAGGCAACGGGGTTTTTCCTCTGCCCGTGAACAGTAACATTTTTCCACCGGCTTTTGAAAAAATAGCTTGCAATTTCCGCGGGCTTCTGTTAAGATAGTAAAGCCCTTTTTGAAGCGGTATTCAGAGAAGTGAGGAGGTGCATCGGCAGATGGCAAAGTGCGAGTTTTGTGACAAAGGCGTCTCCTTCGGCATTCAGGTGAGCCACTCTCACCGGCGTTCCAACCGTATGTGGAAACCGAATGTGAAGCGTGTAAAGGTTCTTATCGACGGTACCCCCCGGCATGCCTACGCATGCACCCGTTGCCTGCGCAGCGGGAAGGTCACCCGCGCGGTCTGAGAAGCAAAACGTAAGAGCTCGCCCTCTGGGCGGGCTTTTTGCGTTCTCCGCAGGTATTTTCTCCCGTTTCGGGCGAACTCCGGTCCCAACGGAAAAGCGGCTGGCTACCATCTCCGAGAGGAGGCTATGTCTTATGCGGATCACCTTTCATGTCGGGCCATATATGGAAGCAAAGCTTTCATAGTAAAATCAACGCAAAGGTTAAAAGGGTTTTTACCGGACATGATTGACAAGCGATAAACAACATGTTACAATTCTTTTGTTGCTTTTCCACGAAAAACGAAACAGGGAGGAATGCCGGTGATCACACTGGGGATAGATATTGGCTCCACGACCTCGAAGTGCGCGCTTTTGCGGGACGGTACGGAGCTGCTGGCCACGAGCCTCGTGGCGGCGGGCATCGGCACCGCCGGAGCCGAGCGGGCCGTGGCCGAGGTGTTTGAAAAGGCGGGGATTGCCCCGGGCGAGGCGGCTGCCTCCGCCGTCACGGGCTATGGACGCCACTCCTGGGGCCGCGCGGACTATGAGTCCAGCGAGCTGAGCTGCCACGCCCTGGGCGCTCGCTTCGTGTTCCCGGAGGTGCGGGGCATCATCGACATCGGCGGACAGGACGCCAAGGTAATCTGCCTTGACGCCGCGGGACGCATGAGCAGCTTCCTCATGAACGACAAGTGCGCCGCCGGGACCGGGCGCTTCCTCGACGTGATGGCGGGGATCCTGCAGGTTCCCGTGTCGGAGCTGGGGGCGGAGGCGGCGAAGTCCGCCGCGCCGGCGGCGATCTCCTCCACCTGCACCGTGTTCGCCGAGAGCGAGGTCATCAGCCAGCTCTCCTCCGGCGCGGCCCGGGAGGACGTGATCGCGGGCATCTGCCGCTCCGTGGCCGTGCGCACCGCCGGGCTGGCCAAACGCCAGCCGCTGGCGTCCCCGCTGTGCATGAGCGGCGGCGTCGCCGCCAACGGGGCCGTGCGTGGCTATCTGTCCGAGGAATTGGGGATGGAGATCCTGTTTTCCGATCTGGCGCAGCTCTTCGGCGCCCTCGGCGCGGCAAAGCTGGCCTGGCAGAAGGCAAAATAATTTTTCCCCCGCCTCCGACGGGAGAAATCCGAGAAAATGAACAGGAGGAATGATGAATGGCAGAAGAAGTCAAAAAGAAAGAACGCCCGCCGGTGGACCCGAACTCGGCGAAATATAAGCTGGGCCAGATCGCGGCGAAGGCATATTCCGACGCCCAGGCCGCGAAGGACCGGGGCGAGATGGTGGGCTGGTGTTCCAGCAACTTCCCGGTGGAGATCCCCGAGACCCTGGGCCTGGCGGTATGTTACCCGGAGAACCAGGCGGCGGGCATCGCGGCCCGGGGGGCCGGGGCGCGGCTGTGCGACGTCAGCGAGAGCGACGGCTACTCCAACGATATCTGCGCCTACGCCCGCATCTCGCTGGCCTACGCCAAAATCAAGGACGCGCCGGAACAGAACATGCCCCAGCCGGATTTTCTGCTGTGCTGCAACAACATCTGCAACTGCATGATCAAGTGGTATGAGAACCTGGCCGTGGAGCTGAATATCCCGCTCATCATGATCGACGTGCCCTTCAACCCCGACGACACGATCTCCGACGCGGAGGTGGCCTACGTCAGCGCCCAGTTCCGCGCCGCCGTGAAGCAGCTGGAAGCGCTGACCGGCAAGGTCTGGCGGGAAGAGCGTTTTAAAGAGGTCATGGAGAGCTCCTGCCGCACCTCCCGGGCCTGGCTGGCCGCCACGGCAGAGGCCCACTGGACGCCCTCGCCCTTCAACGGCTTCGACCTGCTCAACCACATGGCCGTCATGGTCACGGCCCGGGGCAAGCCCGAGGCTGTCGACGCCATGGAGACGCTCTTAAAAGAGTACCGCGAGAACCACGAGAAGGGGACCAGCACCTTCCGGGCCGAGGAAAAATACCGCATCATGTTCGAGGGCATCGCCTGCTGGCCCTGGCTGCGGGTCACCAGCAACGGCATGAAGAGCCGGGGCATCAACATGGTGACGACGATCTACGCCGACGCCTTCGGCTTTGACTACGACTCCTTCGAGGGCATGATCAAGGCCTACTGCCTGGTGCCCAACGCCATCAACCTCAACCTGGCCCGCGACAAGCGCGTCAAGCTCTGCAAGGCCAACCATGTGGAGGGCCTGCTGGTCCACACCAACCGCTCCTGCAAGCTGTGGAGCGGCTTCATGTACGAGATGAGCCGCCAGATCGGGGAGGCCTGCGACATCCCCGTGGTGTCCTTCGACGGCGACCAGGCCGACCCCCGCAACTTCTCCGAGGCGCAGTACGACACCCGGGTGCAGGGCCTCACCGAGATCATGCAGGCCAGAAAGGAGGCGGTGTAACCATGCGCAGCGTTCAGGAGCTTTTACAGCAGTTACATGAAATCGCCGCGAACCCGAGGGCGCGGACGGAACAGTATCTGACCGAGGGAAAAAAGATCGTGCTGACCGCGCCGGTCTACACCCCGGAGGAGATCATCCACAGCATGGGCCTGGTCCCGATGGGGGCCTGGGGCGGCGACATGCAACTCAACGAGTCCAAGCGCTACTTCCCCGCCTTCATCTGCTCCATCGCCCAGTCGATCGTGGAGCTGGGCATTGCCGGGGCCTACCGCGGGGCCTCCGCCATCGTGATCCCCACCCTCTGCGACAGTCTCAAGGTGCTGGTGGAGAATTTTAAATACGGCGTCCCCGCGATTCCGGTTGTCCCCATGAGCTGGCCCCAGAACCGGGTCCCCGACTTTGGGAAAGCCTTCACCAAAGCCGGCTGCGAGCGGGTCATCCGCGACCTGGAAAACATCACCGGCGCGAAGTATTCCGACGGGGCGCTGCGGGCCTCCATCAAAGTCTACAACGCCCATAACGCCGCCATGCGCCGCCTCAGCGCCGTGCTCCGCGCCCACCCCGAGGTCGGCGCCGCGGCCCGGAGCGACTGCTTCAAGAGCGCGTTCTTTATGCTGAAGGAGGAGCACACCGCCCTCATCGCCGAGCTCTGCGACGCCCTCGAGGCCCAGGGCGCAGGGGAGGCGAAAACGACCCCGATTTACATCAGCGGCATCCTGGCCGACAGCCCGGCCTTCAACGCCCTGCTGGACGAGGCGGGACTGAGCATCGCCGGGGACGACATTGCCGCCCAGAGCCGCCAGTACCGCACCGACGCGCCGGAGGATTCCGCCTCGCCGCTGGACGCCCTGGCGGAGAAGTTCGCCAATATGAACCACTGCAGCGTCCTGTATGACCCCAGCAAGAGCCGCTGCGCCTTCATCGCTGAGGAGGCGAAGGCCGCGGGCGCGAAGGGCGTGCTGCTGGTGCTCACCAAGTTCTGCGACCCGGAGGAGTTTGACAACCCGCTGATCCGCCGCGCCTGCGAGGCGGCGGGGCTGCCGGTGACGATCATCGAGATCGACCGCCAGATGGTCAACTATGAACAGGCCCGGACCGCGATTGAGACCTTCCGGGATATGCTTGCCTGACATATCAATTCCCACCCCGAAGGGGTGGGAATCTCACGAAAATATTTAAGGAGGAATTGCCAATGCCTGAATTAAAACGGCCCTTAGAGGGCGTCGAGGTGGTGGAGCTCGCCACCTTCATCGCCGGCCCCTGCTGCTGCCGCTACCTCGCGGACCTGGGCGCCCATGTCATCAAGGTCGAGGCCCCCGCCGGGGACCCGGTGCGCTACACTGCGGTCAACGAAGGCCGCCCCTACGGCGACGCGGAGGACACCACCTTCGCCCTGGAAAACACGGGGAAGGAGTGCGTCACCCTCAACACTAAGACTCCCGCCGGCCGGGAGGCGCTGGAGAAGCTCATCGCCCGCTGCGACATTTTCGTCACCAACTGGCGCCAGTCCCCGCTGAAGCGGGCCGGCCTGGATTTTGAAACCCTCTCCGCCAAATATCCGAAATTGGTGTTCGGCTACGTCAGCGGCTACGGCGAGAAAGGCCCGGACAAGGACCTGCCGGGCTTTGATTTCACCGCCTTCTTCGCCCGGGGCGGCGTCATGGGCACCATGTACGACAAGGAGGCCCGCCCCATGTCCCCCATCGCCGGCTTCGGCGACCACCAGGTGGGCATCTACCTGGCCAGCGGCATCATCGCCGCCCTCTACCGCGCCCGGGAGACCGGGAAGGGCGACCAGGTCACGGTCAGCCTCTTCCACACCGCCATCTGGGATGTGTCCCTGTATTTGCAGGCCAACCAGTACGGCGACCCCTCCACCCAGTACCCCATCAGCAGCCGCCAGATCGCCAACCAGCTCAACGTCGCCCACCGCACCGCCGACGGACACTGGGTGCAGATCGCCATGCCCGCCTATGACCGGCAATACGCGAAGTTCATGCCCGTCATCGGCCGGGAGGACCTCATCGACGACGCCCGCTTCTATCCCCAGACAAATTTGCAGAACAACCTCTCGGAATTTTACGACATCGTCGACAGTGGCATCGGCGCGCTGAGTTTGGAAGATCTGGAAAAGCGCATGAAGGAAGCGGACCTGCCCTACGCCGTCTGCCAGACCTGGCAGCAGCTCTTAAAAGATCCCCAGGCCTGGGGCAGCGACGCGCTGGCGGAAGTCTCCTTCCCCAACGGGAACAAGCGCACCATGGTGCGCACGCCGGTGATCTTCACCAACACCCCTCTGCCGCCCTATGAGCGCGGCCCCTTCCTGGGCGAGCACACGAAAACCGTGCTGGCCGGGCTGGGCTACAGCGACGAGCAGATCGAGGCCATGATCGCCGCCGGCGAGGCCGCCGGGGAGAAGCGCGTCGGATGAGCCTTGTCGATACGCTGATCGCGAAGGCGAAGCGCGGCCCCAAATGGGTGGCCCTGCCGGAGTGCGGCGCGGAGAAAACCCTCTTAGCGGCCCGCCGGGTGCTGGACGAGGGCGTGGCCTGGCCGCTGCTGGTCAGCCCGCCGGCGCTGATCGCCGAGACGGCGAAACGCGCCGGGGTCAGCACCGAGGGCATGGCCATCGCGGACACGACGGACGAAAAGGCCCTGGAAGCCCTGGCCCAGCGCTACATGTACTACCCCAGGCGCCGCTATACCCTCGAGGAAACCCGGGAGAAGCTGCGCGACCCGGTGAACTACGCCATGGTCCTCGCCGCCACGGGCCACGCCGACACGGTGTTTTGCGGCCATGTCAATACGACGAAAACCGTGCTTTTGGCGGCGAAGCGCTGCATCGGCCTCCGGGAGGGGGTGGACGCCGCCAGCGTCTTTGCCCTGGCGGAGATTCCGGGCTTTTCCGGCCCGGAGGGGAATGTGCTGGCCCTGGCGGACTGCGCGCTGAACGTGGACCCCAACCCCGAGCAGCTGGCCAGCATCGCCATCTCCACCTGCCTCAGCGCCCGGGCCCTGATGGGCTGGGAGCCCCGCTGCGCCTTCCTGAGCTTCTCCACCCACGGCAGCGGCAGCGGACAGAGCGTGGATAAAATCGTCCGCGCCGTGGAGATCGCCCGGGAGCGCCGGCCCGACCTGAAGATCGACGGGGAGCTGCAGTTGGACGCGGCCCTGCGCCCGGAGGTGGCGGCGGCGAAGCTCCCCGCGCCCGGCGAGGTGGCGGGGCGGGCCAACGTGCTGATTTTCCCGGACCTGAACGCGGCGAACATCGGAATAAAAATGATCCAGCTCTTCGCCGGCGGCTTCTGCTGCGGCCACACCCTGGCGGGCTTTGCCCTGCCGGTGGCGGACTCCTCCCGGGGCGCCACGGTGGAGGAGATCGTCGGCGATATCGCCATGCTGGTTTTGGATGCCCAGAAGGAGGCAAAAGCTTGTCCTGTACCACAATCTTAGTCGGAAAAGCGGCCAGCAACGACCGCTCCACCATGATCGCCCGGACAGACGACGGGCATTTCGACGTGAAAAAGCTCGTCGTCGTGGAACCGGAAAAGCAGCCGAAAACATATAAGAGCGTCCTTTCACATCTTGAAATCACGCTGCCGGAGAACCCGCTGCGCTACACCGCCTGCCCCAGCGTCGATCCGAAGGACGGCATCTGGGCCGCCACGGGCATCAACGCCGCCGGCGTGGGCATGACCGCCACGGAAACGATTACCACCAATCCCCGCGTTCTGGCGGCGGACCCCCTGGTGGAGTACAAAAAGCCCAAATCCCGGCGGGAGAAGGAGGTCCCCGGCGGCATCGGGGAGGAGGATATGGTGGTGCTGGTGCTGCCCTACATCCGCTCCGCAAGGGAGGGTGTGCTGCGCCTGGCCCAGCTGCTGGAACGCTACGGCACCTACGAGAGCAACGGCATCGCCTTCAACGACGAGAACGAGGTCTGGTGGCTGGAAACCATCGGCGGCCACCACTGGATGGCCCGCCGGGTGCCGGATGAGGCCGTGGTGGTGAACCCGAACCAGTTCGGCATGGACGCTTTCGACCTGGACGACGCCTTCGGGGAGAAAAAGGCCCACCTGTGCTCAGCCGACCTGCGGGAGTTTATCGCGGAGAATTGTCTCGACCTCAATCGGGACGGCGTGTTCAACCCCCGGAACATTTTCGGCTCCCGCCGGGACATGGACCACATCTACAACACCCCCCGGGCCTGGTTCATGGGCCGCTATCTGGCCCCTTACAGCCACAGCTGGGACGGGCCGGGGGCGGAATACGGCCCGGAGAGCGACAACCTCCCCTGGGCCCTGGTCCCGGATCGGCTCGTGGCGGTGGAGGACGTGAAATACCTGCTGTCCTCCCACTACCAGGGGACGCCCTACAATCCCTATTCCAACCAGGACAGCGGCAAGCGGGGCATGTACCGCTCCATCGGCATCAACCGCACGGGCGTGACCGCCCTGTGCCAGATTCGCGCGGGGGTCCCGGAGGCCATCCGGGGCGTGGAGTGGGTCTGCTTCGGCTCCACCACCTTCAGCGCCATGCTGCCAGTCTACGCCAACGCGGATAAAATGCCGAAATACCTCAGCGATGTAACCCTGGACGTGTCGACTGGGAATCTCTACTGGGCCAGCCGCCTCATCGGAGCGCTGGCGGACAGCAATTACGCCGCCTGCATCCAGCAGATCGAGCGCTACCAGGACGCTGTCATGGCGAAGGGGCGGCAAATCCTCCGGGAGTACGACGCCAAAATCGCCGCCGGGGACGCCCCCGCGCTGATCGCGGAGGCCAACGAAGCTCTGGCGAAGATGGCGGGGGAGCGGAGCACCGACACCCTGAACAAGCTTTTGCTGGAAGTCAGCCAGCACATGAAAAACGGCTTCAATCGCGCGGACAACTGAAAAACAAAGCGGCCCTCCCCATTGCGGGAAGGGCCGCTTGCGGAAGAACAAAAATACGAATTGAAAAGCGCCGGGATATAAGATATAATTCAAATGGGGTGCAGCATATATGAGTGATGCGGAGGGCAGGAAATACCGCCAGAAGGATATTGAGCGCATCCGCGAATTTTGCCTGCTGGATGATACGTTTATGAAGGTAGTCCTGAAGGATAATATTCAGGGGGTACAGGATATTCTGCAAATTCTTTTGCGGCAGGACGATATTGAGGTTATGGAGGTTCGTGTACAAGACGAGTGGCAGAATCTGGTGGGCCACAGCGTCCGGCTGGATGTGACAGCACGGGATTCCTCCGGAACCCGCTACAATATCGAGGTGCAGCGGATTCGGGCGGGCGCGAATGAAAAACGGGCCAGATACCACCTTGGGGCACTGGACTGGCACACGCTTCCTGCTGGGGCTGAATATCATACGCTGCCAGAAGCCTACATCATCTTTATCACGGAAAGTGACATATTCGGCTATGGCCTGCCCATCTATACAGTCAACCGCTATGTAGAGGAAACTGGCAAAAAATTTCTGGACGAGGCGCATATTCTATACGCGAATGCCGCTTATCAGGGCGACAACGCCATCGGAAAACTGATGGCGGATTTTCGGGAGAAAGATCCGAAGAAAATGAGCCATGCTTCTCTGGCAGAACCGGCATGGTTCTATAAGAATACGGAGGGGGGCGTTTATTCGATGTGCCAGATTATGGAAGAAATACGTGCGGAAGGCCGTGCGGAAGGCCGTGCGGAAGGCCGTGCGGAAGGCCGTGCGGAAGGCCGTGCGGATATGGTACGCATTTTGCTGCAAACCAATTCCGAGTATGATCTGTTGTACGGGGCACCTTTTAAGGGACTGCGGATTACCCAGAGTGAAATCGACAGCGCGAAGGTCCTTCCTCCAAGTTGAAAACGCAGACTCAAATACAGCGAAGGATAGAATAAAACCAACCAAAACCGGCAATCCTAACCTAAGAGGCTGTATTCACAGTCGAAACGTACCGGATTGGCGAGGGATTTTGTTGCCAGACGAGGCGTTTTGACGCAGCCATACTGTATGTATGGCAAGGAAAAACAACGAAGTATGGTGGCAAAAGACCCGTCAAGACAGTGCGGAGCGACTGTGAATACAGCCTCTAAGAGCAGCCGCAAGGGACTGCGGACTTTTCGGGAGGGAAGCGCGATGAAGGTAAGCGAGATCATGAGCGACAGGGTGGTCAGCATTGACCAGGACGAGCCGGTCAGCGCGGCGGCGAAGCTGCTGCGGCAGTGCAACGTGGGGGCGCTGCCGGTGTGCGACAGTGAAAAGCGCCTCCGGGGGATTTTGACGGACCGGGATATTGTGACCCGCTGCGTCGCCGCCGGAGCGGACCCGGAAAAAACGGCCATCAGCGAGATCATGAGCCGGGGCGTCATCACCGCCGGACCCTATGACGAGGTACACCATGCGGCCCGACTCATGGGCGGCGACCAGGTGCGCCGTCTGCCGGTGCTCTCGGAGGGGCGGCTGGTGGGCGTCGTGTCCCTGTGCGACCTGGCCCGGGATACCGGCTGCGACATGGAGGCCGGCGCGGCGCTGAGCGAGATTTCCGCCAATTTTCGGAAACGGTAAATAAAGGGGCTGTGAAAAAAAGGAGAGCAATGTCCTGGCTTTCACAGCCCCAGCTCTATTGACAGGAAAAAACATAGGGGGAATAGGAAAAAAGCGCATAATTCCCCCTACCCCAGAAAAACCTGCTTATGAAAGATTAGGCAG
>JAFUVO010000155.1 GCA_017477525.1 Oscillospiraceae bacterium
GGGTCGCGGACCATGGCGCGGCCGATGGCGACACGCTGGCGCTGGCCGCCGGACAGGGCCTTGGGCTTGCGCTCAAGATACTGGGTGATGTCGAGGATTTCCGCCGCCTCGCGGACCTTCTTGTCGATCTCATCCTTCGGGGTCTTGCGCAGCTTCAGGGCGAAGGCCATGTTGTCATACACGGTCATATGGGGGTACAGGGCGTAGCTCTGGAAGACCATCGCGATATCGCGGTCCTTCGGGGCCACGTCGTTGACGAGCTTGCCGTCGATGTACAGCTCGCCGCCGGAGATTTCCTCCAGACCGGCAACCATGCGCAGGGTCGTGGATTTTCCGCAGCCGGACGGGCCGACCAGGACGATGAACTCCTTATCCTTGATGTTGATGTTGACGTCGTGGACGGCGGTCACCTTGTTGTCGTAGACCTTCTTAATCCCCTTCAATACGACTTCTGACATGCTTCTCCGCTCTGGCGTCCGGGACTCCTCCCGAAAACGCCTCGGGACTACCCGCGCAGGGGTACGCCCCATTACGGCAGGTCTCCACACTGCCGCACCGCGAGCGCGCGGTCGCTTCTTCCTCCTTTTGGTATGTACGGCGGGCCAAGAAGTGGAGTGGCCGGCCGCCATCGGATTGCGTTAATAAAATTAACAAAGAAAGTTTAACATCCCGCCGCCGATTTGTCAATGTGTACTTGAAATTTTTTGAAAAAGAAATATAATAGGGGAGGACGGCAAAGGCTGTTTCCCCCTCCCGGGCGGAAACGGAATCAGTTATGATAAGAAAGGTAAGAATGCGTATGACCACGAAAGAACTGGCGATCACCGCCACGAAGGCGCGGCTGCTGATCCTCGAGGGGGTCCACGCGGCGAAGGCGGGGCACCCCGGCGGCTCGCTGAGCTGCGTTGACGCGCTGACCACGCTGTATTTTGACGAGATGGACGTCGACCCCGCCGCGCCGCGAAAGGCGGAGCGGGACCGCTTTGTCCTGAGCAAGGGCCACTGCGCCCCTGCGCTGTACGCGGTGCTGGCGCTGCGGGGCTTTTTCCCGACGGAGGACATGAAGCTGCTGCGCTCCATCAAGGCCCACTACTCCGGCCACCCCGACATGGCCCACGTCCCCGGCGTGGACATGTCCACCGGCTCCCTGGGCCAGGGAATTTCCGCCGCCGTGGGCATGGCGCTGGCGGCAAAAACCACGAAGGCCGGCTGGCGGACCTACGCCATCCTGGGCGACGGCGAGATCGAGGAGGGCCAGGTCTGGGAGGCCTTCATGGCGGCAGCGAAGTGGAAGCTGGACAACCTCTGCGCCTTCATCGACGTCAACGGGCTGCAAATCGACGGCGCGACGGCAAACGTCATGCCCTCCGAGCCGCTGGACAAGAAGATGGAGGCTTTCAACTGGAACGTCCTCACGGTCGACGGCCACGACTACGAGGCCATCCGGGCCGCTCTGAAAACGGTGCGGGAGACAAAGGGCAAACCCACGGTGATCCTGATGAAAACCACCAAGGGCAAGGGCGTCAGCTACATGGAGAACCAGGCGGGCTGGCACGGCAAAGCGCCCAACGACGAGCAGTATGAGCAGGCGGTCAAAGAGCTGAACGCCCGCCTGGCGGAACTGGAGGGCTGAGAAGATGGCAGAGAAAAAAGCGACGAGGGCGGCCTACGGCGAAGCCCTTGCGGAATTGGGCGCGAAGTACCCCCAGCTGGTGGTGCTGGACGCGGACCTGTCCGCCGCCACGATGACCGGCGCTTTCGCGAAAGCGTTCCCGGAGCGGTTTTTTGACTGCGGCATCGCGGAGGCGAACATGACCGGCATTGCCGCCGGCATGGCCACCGCGGGGCTGAAGCCCTTTACGAACACCTTCGCGATTTTCGCGGCGGGGCGGGCCTATGAGCAGGTGCGCAATTCCATCGCCTACCCCGGCATGAACGTGACGGTGGTGGGCTCCCACGGCGGCCCCAGCGTGGGCGAAGACGGCGCGACCCATCAGATGATGGAGGATCTGGCGCTGATGCGCGCCGTCCCGGGCATGACCGTCGTGAACCCCTGCGACGCATACGAGATGCGCCAGGCGGTGGAGGCGCTCATTTTGCACGAGGGCCCGGCCTACCTGCGCATGTGCCGCTACGCTTCGGAGACTGTCACCGACGCTATCCCCGGCTATCAGTTCGCGCTGGGCAAGGGCGTCGTGCTGCGCGAGGGCGGCGATCTGAGCATCGTGGCCACGGGCATCACGGTACAGATGGCCCTGGCCGCGGCGGAAGCGCTGGCGGCGGAGGGCATTTCCGCCCGCGTCATTGACATCCACACTGTCAAGCCCCTCGACGAGGAACTGATCCTCCGGGCGGCGGAGGAAACCGGGGCTGTTCTGACAGTGGAGGAAGCCAGCGTTATCGGCGGCCTGGGCGGCGCGGTGGCGGAGTTTTTGGGCGAACACCGCCCGGTGCCCGTGCTGCGCCACGGCGTCCCCGACGCCTTCGGCCGCAGCGGCACCGCCGCCCAGGTGCTGGACTACTTCGGCCTTAACCCCGCCGGCATCGCCGAGAAAGCGCGGCGGCTGCTGAAACTGAAATAAGAGGCTGTATTCACTTCCAAATAAAACCCCGCCCTTCGGGCGGGGTTTTATCATTTGCGTTTATTCCCAACTTTTCCAAACCTCCGGCTGGTAGCCCACGGTGGCCTGTTTACCGTTGCGAACCACCGGCGTCCGAATAAGCCAGGGGGCCTCGAAGAGCTTTTCCAGCTTCGCCGCGTCGGAGGCGAGATAGGCAATCATCGGATAATCCCGGTCTTTTTCGTCGATCATCGCTTCCAGGCCCACGGCGGCCCTGACGCTCTCCAGCTCCCGCCGGCTCATGCCGTATTTTCCCAGGTCCACATACTGGTACTTGATGCGCCGCTCCTTAAAAAAACGCTCCGCCTTTTTCGTGTCGAAGCATTTGGGTTTTCCGAAAATCTGAATGTTCACAGCGCCCTCCCGAAAAATTCCCGCAGGTTGTTGTAGAAAATATCCCGCACAAGGCCCTCGTTCCAGTTTTTCCGCAGCATGGCGTTATAAACTTCTCCCACGCTCTCCGCGCCGTCCATGCCGGCGGGGGGATGGGGAATGCCGTCCAGGTCGCCGCCCAGGCAGACCGCTTTTTCCCCGCCCAGGCCCAGCCAGTGTTCCGCATGGGCCACGATGGCGTCGAGGTCCCGTCCCAGGCCGAGAAAATTCTCGTAAAAGTTCAGACCGGCGACGCCCCCCTGCTTCATCAGGGCGAGGAACTGGCCGTCCGTCAGGTTCCGGGGATGGTCGCAGAGGGCCCGGGCGTTGCTGTGGCCGGCCAGCACGGGCTTTTGCGCGATGTCCAGCACGTCCCAGAAGCCCCGCTCCGAGAGGTGGGAGAGGTCGAGCACGATCCCCATCCCCTGGGCGGAGGCGACAAATTCCCTGCCGTATGCCGTGAGCCCGCCGCCGCTGTCCATGGCCGCGCCGGCCAGGGCGGTGTCATGGTTCCAGGTCAGGTGGACGATGCGCACCCCGCGCCCGAAAAGCGCCCGCAGGCGCTCCAAATCGCAGTTGAAGCGGTCCGCGCCCTCAATCGAGATCAGGGCGGCGATCTTCCCCTCCCCGGCCGCCGCGTCCAGCTCCGCCGCGCTCCGGCACAATCGCACCGCGCCGGCGTTGGCGGCCAGCTGTCCCAGCAGCGTATCCAGCACCCGCTCTGTCTCCCCCGCCATGCCGCCGCCCTGCGCAACGCAGAGGGCGAACACCTGGGCGCAGGGGGCGTAGGCGCTCAGACGCTTCAAATCCAGCTGGAAGCCGTTTTCCCAGAGGCTGCCCCCCTTATCATGCACCGGCATGGCGGTGTCGCAGTGGGCGTCAAAATACGGGATCATGTCGTTTCCTCCGAATTTTTATTATATCTGTTTCCCTCCCCCTTCGGGGGAGGGAAACAGATATGTTACACTTCTATAATCACCGGCAGGATCATCGGGCTGCGGCGGGTGGATTTGTAGAGGTAGCCGGAGAGGTTGCCCCGGACGCGGGACTTGATACCGGCCCAGTCGGTGATGCGGTGGGCCTCGCAGGAGCGGATGGATTCGTTGACCACCCGCCTCAGCTCCGACATCATGTCGACCGCTTCTTTGATATACACAAAGCCCCGCGTGACGATCTCCGGCTCGCTGATGAGCGCCCCGGACTCCGCCGACATGGTCATGATGACCACGATCATGCCCTCGTCCGCCAGATGGCGGCGGTCCCGCAGCACCACACTGCCCACGTCGCCCACGCCGCTGCCGTCCACCATGACCTGGCCCGCCGTGACCTCGCCGGTCTCCTTGATGGACTTCTGGCTCAGCTCGATCACATGGCCGATGCCGCTGACGAGGATGTTTTTCGCCTCCACGCCCATGTCCCGGGCCAGGGCCGCGTGCTTGTACAGCATCCGCGTCTCTCCGTGGAGGGGGATCACGAATTTCGGCTTCGTCAGGGCAATCATCATCTTCAGCTCCTCCTGGCAGGCGTGGCCGGAGACGTGGAGGTGGTTTGACTTGCCGTAAATGACCTCCGCGCCCTTGGCGAAGAGCTCGTCAATGACCCGGGAAATGGTCAGCTCGTTCCCCGGAATCGCGGAGGAGGACATGATGATGAGGTCCCGGGCGTCAATGTCGACCTGCTTGTGTTCGGAGAAGGCCATGCGGTGCAGGGCGCTCATCTCCTCGCCCTGGCTTCCAGTGGTGATGATGACCGTCTTGTTCTTGGGCACCGCCTTGATCTTGTCCATGTCCACCAGCACACCGTCGGGGACCTTCATATAGCCCAGCTCCGTGGAAACGCGCATGATGTTCTCCATGCTCCGCCCCGTGATGCCCACCTTGCGCCTGTACTTGGCGGCGGCGTTGATGATCTGCTGGATGCGGTCGATGTTGCTGGCAAAGGTGGTGACGATGATGCGCCTGTCGCAGTCCTTGAACAGCTCGTCGAATTTGGCCCCCACGCTGCGCTCGCTCTCGGAGTGGCCGGCTTTCTCGACGTTGGTGGAGTCCGGCAGCAGGGCCAGAACGCCCTCGTTGCCCAGCTGCCCCAGCCGCGCCAGATCCGCCATGCCCCCCGCCACGGGCGTCACGTCGATTTTGAAGTCGCCGGTGTGGACCAGGGTCCCGATGGGCGTCCTGATCGCGAAGGACACCGCGTCGGAGATCGAGTGGTTGATGTGGATGAACTCGACGGTAAAGCAGCCGGCCCGGATGCTCTGCCCCGGCTCCACCACCTGCAGCTTGGCCTGCTTGGTGAGATGGTGCTCCTCTAACTTCAGCTTGATGAGCTCGGCGGTCAGTTTTGTGGTGTAGATCGGCGGGTTGATCTTTTTCAGTACATAGGGTACGGCGCCGATGTGGTCCTCGTGGCCGTGGGTGATAAAAATGCCCCGGATGCGGCTGGCGTTGTCCTCCAGATAGGTGATATCCGGGATCACCGCGTCGATTCCGTACATGTCCGTATCGGGAAAGCCCATGCCGCAGTCCACGACGATGATGTCCTTCCCAAATTCATACACGGTCATGTTTTTTCCGATTTCCCCCAGGCCGCCCAGGGGAATGATACGCAGTTTGTTGTTGTTTCTTCCTGGCATAGACAAAAAATTCCTCCGTTTTCCAGGCAAAGCAAAGGAAGGCTATTCCGCGGGCGGTTTTACGGAAGCCTTATCACGCCTCCGGCTCAACCCCCGACAGCCAGCCTGCTTCGCCACGCCGTCATGAATATGTATATTTCAGCGCTTCCGCGCTTAAATCCGTATGCAAGTTATCAGAGTATACCACAGAACTGACGCATTTGTCAAATATTACTTTTCGGTTTTGTGGAAATTCACAGATAAAAGGCGTCCCGCTCTTGACAGCGGCGGCCCTGCAACATTACAATAGCGGTATATGATTCCCCGTACCCTTTCCCACGTTGGGATGGGCGAAGCAAACGCGGACGAACGGTAACGCTATCATAGCGGAAAGCCGGCGCGAAAGGAAGCGATTTTTTGCAGGAATTTCTTGAATTTTACAGGGAAGCCGCCGCGCGGCTGGAAACGGGCCTGGCCCGCTGGACCTCGGCGCTGCCGAAAAGCGAAAACCCCATCCTGCGGACGGGACGGGAACGGCTTTACGGCCTCAACGGCGGCGGGAAACGACTGCGGGGGACGCTGGTTTACATCGGCTACCAGATGCTCCGGGAGGGCTGGGCGGCGGAGGCCGACGCGCTGGCGGAGGCTTACGAGCTGTTCCAGACCGCGATTCTGGTCCACGATGACATCATTGACCACGCCGACCGGCGCCGGGGCATGGAAACCCTGCACAGCCGCTACCGCAGGGACTTCACACCGCCGGGCGGGGCGGGCGCGGCGGCGGCGGGCGCGGCCCTGGCCCTGTGCCTCGGGGACCTGGGGCTCTACCTGTCCCAACAGCGCCTGGCGGAGGGCTGCGGCGTCCACCCCCGTTTCGTGGATCTGCTGCGCTATTTCAATGGGATTGTGATACGCACCATCGAGGGAGAGCTTCTGGACGTGCAGTTGTCCGAGGCGGAGCGCTTCGGCCTGCCGCTGCCGGAGGGCGGCTCCCACGAGCAGATGGTCTGCGATATCTACCGCCTGAAAACCGCCTGCTACACGATGATCGGCCCCCTTTGCTGCGGCCTGCTCCTGGCGGGGGCCGGACCGGAGGCTATCGCGGAGATGGAGGCCGTGGCCCTGGACCTGGGCCTGGCCTTCCAGATGCGGGACGACGTGCTGGGGATTTACGGCCAGGCCGCTTTTCTCGGCAAGGGCGTCGGCGGGGATGTTTCGGAGTTTAAGCAGACGCTGCTGTATTCCTATATGAAGGCCCGCGGCGGCGCGGATTTCGCGGAACTGCTGCGCTATTACGGAAAGCCGGCGCTGTCAGAAGCGGAGCTGGACGCGGTGCGCTCCCTGTTCCGCGCCGCCGGCGCTCTCGACTATGTTGAGGGGCGCATCGCCTCCCTGTTCGCTTCAGCGCGGGAAAAGCTGGATGCCGCCGCCTTCCCGGAGGACAGAAAAACGCTCCTGCGGGGCTTCATCCGCTTTGTCGAGAAGCGGCAGGCGTGAAAAGGGGAAGTGACAGATTCATGATGCGAACGAATCTGTTCTTGACATTTGCTGAGCAATCTGTATAATTTTATATGAAATATTTGCCATCATTCCGTACATCTTGCCTGTCCGGCCGCGGGATGGCGCGGAACATCGCTTTTTTCGCTGTCGGGCCGGAGGATGGAAAAGAGAGAGGCCCTTCACGCGTGGGAGAAAAATGAACGAAAGAGAGGTAAAGAAATGAACAAGAAGCAATCCGCCGTTTCCATCGCCATCGGCGTGGCCTGTGTCTGGATGGGAACACACTTTGGCCCCGGGGTGGCCTCCGGCACCCAGATCCTCGTCTACTGGGTGAAGTATGGGCTCTTCGGCGCCTTTTCCGCGGTTCTCGCCATGGCGCTGCTGGGCTACTGCATCTACTGCTCAGCCGAGTTTTCCCGCATTTACAAAACCTACAATTATGCCGACTGGACCAGGGAGGTCTGGGGAATCAAGTGGATCGTGTATCTGCTGGATTTTTCCTTCATCATTGTGATGATGACCGCGCTGGGCGGTTCGCTGAATGCCATCGGCACCCTGCTGAACAATGAGTTCGGGCTCAATTACTGGATCGGCATCGGGCTGGTCGTCATCGTGGCCGCGCTGCTGTGCGCCTATGGCGCGAAACTGGTGACCCGCGCGTCCTCCTACCTGATGTATCTGGTCATCGTGGTTCTCGCCGTCATCATTATCCTGGCGATGAGCTCCGGGCAGCTCCGCCTCGGACAGGCGCTGAACAACATCAGCGCGGGCGCCGTACCCTCCATTACCCCCAGCTTCCTGGGCGCCATCTGGAGCGGCATCATCTACGCATCCTTCCAGGCGAACGTGATCGGCAACATCTCCTCCGTGGCAGAGCAGCTGCCGGACCGCCGGACCTCGCGGCTGGCGGCCGTCATCGGCGTCTGCGGAAACGCCGCCATGCTGGTGGTCCTGACCCTGTTCTTCCTCGCCGCCACCACCATTCCTGGATATGACGTGATGGACACCGCCACAAACCCGCTGCCCTTTTACGGTGTGCTCAGCGCCCTGGGCTTCGGGAGCGTCAAGATCGTCTATGTCCTCACCGTGTTCGTCGCTGTGCTCAGCACCGCCGTGGGCTTCTGCTTCGGCGCCATTGCCCGCTACTCCAAGCTCTACCGAAAACCCGAGGAGCCCGCTCCGCTGAAGGACGCCCTCCTCGTTGCCGCGCTGCTGCTCCTGTGCGCCTTTGCCTCGAAGCTGGGCATTGTGGCGCTGGTTTCCACCGGCTATACCGTCCTCGGCTATCTGAACCTCCCGCTGTTGATTTTCCCCGCCATTGTGCTGGCAAACCGCAAAATTCGCAAAAAATATCTCAACGAACACCATATCAAAGCCAGCGGCATCGACTGAAATCCCCATGATAGCGATATTATGGGGGTGTGAAAAAAAGGAGAGCAATGTCCTGGCTTTCACAGCCCCAGCTCTATTGACAGGAAAAAACATAGGGGGAATAGGAAAAAAGCGCATAATTCCCCCTACCCCAGAAAAACCTGCTTATGAAAGATTA
>JAFUVO010000061.1 GCA_017477525.1 Oscillospiraceae bacterium
CTCGGCGGTCATGCCCGCCGCGCCGCCGGGGCCGATGCCGGCCACCGTGACCTTCACCCGCCGCCGGAAGCCGAAGCGCTCCCCCAACAGCGCGTACACCTCCGGGAGGGGCTTCCCCTCCCGCTGGGGCGGACGGCCCAGCACCAGCAGCGCCGCGCCGGTCTCCCGGGCGGCCTCCGCCTTTTCGGCGAAGCCGCCGGCGCCGCCGCCGTCCTTCGTCACCAGAAAGGCCGCGCCAACGGAGCGCAGCAGGGCGGCGTTCAGCTCAGAGGAAAACGGTCCCTGCATCCCGAGGATATGGGAGGGGGCCAGCCCCGAGGCGCGGCAGGCGGCGATGGAGCCCTCCGTGGGCAGCACCCGCGCCCAGACGCGGGCGGTGAAATCCGCCATGGCGGCAAAGGCCCCCAGCTCCTTGCTGCCCGTGGTGAGCAGGATGTTCCCGGGACGGAGGTTCAGATACTCCACCAGCGCCGGGATGTCCGGGAAATACAGCGCCCCGCCCTCGGGGCGGGAATCCTCCCGCAGGACGCGGACATATTCGGTACCTGTCCCGGCGCAGGCGGCGGCGATATTCTCCGTGGCCTCGGCGGCGTAGGGGTGGGTGGCGTCGAGGACCAGGTCGAAGCGCTCCCCGGACAGCAGCGCGGCCATGTCCCTCCGGTCCATGCGCCCCGCGCGGACGGACAGGCCCTCCGCCGGGGGGAGCAGGGCCTGTCCGTACTCCGTGGCGACGCAGGCCGTCACCGCCGCGCCCTGGGAGAGCAGAAATTCCGCCAGCTCCCGCCCCTCGGTGGTCCCGGCGAAGATACAAAATTTATACATCCCGGTAGCCCCTCGGCGTCACCATCTCGCCGCCCAGCATCCGCGTAGCGGAGGAACCGACAAACACGGTGCAGAACATATCCGCCTCCGCGTCTTGCAGCTCAGCCAGGGTGCAGAAGCGCCGCTGCTCCCCCTCCCGGGCGATGTTCCGGGCGATGCCGCAGGGGCGCTCCGGGGGGAGATGGCGCAGCAGCACCTCGCAGGCCCGGCGCAGGTGCTCCGGGCGGCCGCGGCTGGCGGGGTTGTAGAGGACAATGCAGAAATCCGCCTCCGCCGCGGCGGCCAGGCGCTTTTCGATGGCCTCCCAGGGGGTCAGCCGGTCGCTGAGGCTGACGGCGGCGAAATCGTGGGTAAGCGGCGCGCCCAGCAGCGCCGCGCCGCTGCACGCGGCGGTAAGGCCGGGCACGACCTCCACCGCCGGCTCCGCCGCCCCGCCCCGCACTTCGTAGACCAGCGCCGCCATGCCGTAGACGCCGCTGTCGCCGGAGCAGACCAGCGCGACGGTTTTTCCGCTTCTCGCGGCCTCCAGCGCCAGACGGCAGCGCTCCGCCTCCCGCGTCATGGAGGTGCTGAGAAATTCCTTTTCGGGGTAGCGCGGGCGCAGCAGCTCCACATAGACCGTATAGCCGATGATGATGTCGCTCTCCCGCAGCGCCCGATCGGCCCGGAGGGTCATGTCCTCCGCCCCGCCGGGGCCAATGCCCACTACATATAATTTAGCCAAAACGCACCTCCCAATTCTCCGCCGCCACCGCGACGGTCACGCCGTTCCGGGCGGTCTTTGGCACGACCAGCCGCGCCGCCCCCAACATCGCGGCCCGCTCGCAGACGTTGCCGACGCCGGTCACATGCTCCACCAGCGCGGAGGAAGCAAATTCCCCCGGCACGGCCCGCAGCTGCTCCGCCGTGTAAAAGCGCGGCGTCCAGCCCATCTGTCCGCAGTATTCCAGCAGCCCCGGCTCGCCGGCCTTCAGGTCAATCGAAGCGACGCATTCCACCGCCCGGAGGTCGAGGCCCTTCTCGCTGAACACCGCCTCCACCGCCTCCCGCAGCGCCGCCGCCCCAGTCCCCCGGCGGCAGCCCAGGCCCAGGCGCAGCATCCGGGGGATCAGCCGCAGCGTCCGGGCAAAGGGCGAAGCCAGATCATAGCCGATGTAGATCCCGAGCTCCCCCCCGCCGCCGGGGACCAGCCCCGGCGGCAGGGGCCCGGTCACGGGCAGGGGCGTCGTGAAGGGGACGTCCCGCTCCAAAACCGCCGCCGACACCGCCTTGGCCGCCGCCATGTCGCCGATGGCGCAGCCGCGTTCCGACGCCCATTGGTCCACGGAGAAGCGCCCGTTGACATCTGTGGCCGTGGTGACGACGGGGAGCGCCCCCAGCTTTTCCGCCAGCTCCCTGGCCAGGGCGTTGGCCCCGCCGATGTGGCCGCTGAGCAGGGGGATCACGAACTGTCCCCCCTCGTCCAGGCAGAGCACCGCCGGGTCCGTCCGCTTGTCCCGGACAAAGGGGGCGACGGAGCGCAGCGCGATGCCCGCCGCGCCCACAAAAATCAGCGCGTCCTTCTCCCGGAACAGCCCGCCGTAAAAATCCTCTGACGGCGCTTCAATGGGTCGGAAGCCGGGGGGGGCGAAGCGTTCGAGGGTATAGCCCTCCGCCTCCGGCAGCGCTTCCAGCACCCGCCGGGCCAGGGCGCAGCCCCGGCGGGTGTAGGCCAGCACCGCCGCCCTCACGCTTTCGCCCCGCGGTACTCCGTGGCGAAGGCGGGGTCGTAGAGCTTCGAGCGGAACAGGTTGTCCCCGAGGCAGTCCCCCACCACGATCAGCGCGGTTTTGCTGAGCCCGTTGGCCTCCGCTGTCTCATGCAGCGCCGCCACGGTGCAGCGGAAGATTTTCTGCCCGGGCCAGGTGGCCTTGTAGACGATGGCGGCGGGCGTCTCCGGCGGGTAGCCCCCCGCCAGCAGCTCCGTCTGCAGCGATTCCGTCAGGCCGGCGCTCAAAAACAGCACCATCGTCGCCCGGTGGGCCGCCAGGGAACGGATGGATTCCCGCTCCGGCACCGGCGTCCGCCCCGCCGCGCGGCTGATAATCACCGTTTGGCTCACCTCCGGCAGGGTGTATTCCGCCCGCAGCGCCGCCGCCGCCCCGCAGAAGGCGCTGACGCCGGGGCAGACGTCGTATTCAATGCCCAGCGCGTCCAGGGCGTCGAACTGCTCCCGCACCGCGCCGTAGACGCTGCTGTCCCCGGTGTGGAGGCGCACAGTGGTTTTGCCCCGCGCCTCCGCGTCCTTTATCAGCGCCAGCACCTCTTCCAGCGTCAGGCGGGCGCTGTCGTGGACCTCGCAGCCGGGCTTTACATATCCCAGCAGCTCCGGGTTCACCAGCGAGCCGGCCCAGATCACCACATCCGCCTCAGCCAGCAGCCGCGCCCCCCGCACCGTTATCAAATCCGCCGCGCCGCTCCCGGCGCCGACAAAGTGGACCATGTGTATGCCTCCGTAAAGAATTAGGAATGAGGAATTGGAAATTAGGAATTAGGCTCTTATGGCAGACAATTTTCGCATGATGGCAAAAAGTCCGGCGCTGTTCCTGAATCTTGCGAAACAAAAACCAAAACGCTGTCATTGCACGCCAGTCCGCGCTTTTCGCGAAGGCGAAAATGCAGTGGTGTAAGCAATCCCCCACCATTTGCAACCGCCCTATGCACGTAACATTTACCACCAGCCCCCCAGATTGGGGGATTGCCTTCACCAGTCTGAGGACTGGTGAGCAATGACAGCGAATTTGTTACGATTTGGAAGCGACTATCTTTTCCGCTTCATGCGGATTGGGAATGGAAAAAGGCATAATTCCTAATTTCTAATTCCTCATTTTTCCCAGCAGTTCCCCCGCCTTCTCCGTTTGCGCCAAAAACCCGTAAACCTTTGAAAACGTGACCGCGCCTGCCCGCATATCCTCCCCGGCGCGGCGGTTCAGCTGCTCCGCCACCCGGGCCATGACCCGGCGCAAAACCGCTTCCCGCAGCGGTTCGCCGATGACGCGCAGGGCCTCGTCGCAGCTCACGCAGTCCAGCACGGCGGCGCAGCGGGCGCAGTCCAGCCCCGCGGCGGCGGCGTGGGCGGCCAGAATCTCCATGCGGCAGTCGCCATATTTTGAATGGGTGTTCCACATGCCCCCGGCCAGCTTCACCAGTTTTCCGATGTGCCCCACCAGCAGCGCCCCCCGGAAGCCCATTTCCCGGCAGAGGTCGAGGGCCTCGCCGATAAAGTTGCTGGTGGTGACGGCCCTTGCCGGGTCGAGGCCGAGGCCGTCGCGAATATAGTCCGCGCCGTAGTTGCCGGGGGTCAGCAGGGCCCAGTCCTCTCCCAGCACCCGCCGCTGGCGCAGCTCCACGCGGATGGTATCCACCAGGGCCTGCTCGCTCATGGGCTCCACAATGCCCGTGGTGCCCAGAATCGAGATGCCCCCCACGATGCCCAGACGGGGGTTGAAGGTCTTTTTCGCCAGGGCCTCCCCCTCCGGAACGGAGATGACGACCGACAGCCCGCCCTGCCAGCCGGCGCCGCGGCAGACCTCCTCCGCCTGCTCCCGGATCATCCGCCGGGGGACGGAGTTGATGGCCGCGGCCCCCACCGGCTGGTCCAGTCCGGGCTTCGTGACCCGGCCCACGCCGACGCCGCCGTCGATTGCAATGCCGGGGCTGTCCGTCCGCCGTACCTCCGCGAACACCAGCGCCCCGCCGGTCACGTCCGGGTCGTCCCCCGCGTCCTTCCTGATGGCGCAGCGGACATACCCGCTCCCCCGTTCTGTTTCGCGGACCTCCAGCGTCAGCGCGCCGCCGGAGGGCAGGGTCAGCGCGACATGTCCGATCTCCTGTCCCGTGAGCAGCATCCATGCCGCCGCCTTCGCTGCTGCGGCGGCGCAGGTCCCGGTGGTATAGCCCTGCCGCAGGGCTTTTGTAGTGGTTTCCTGTTCCATAGTTCAGCGTTTTTTCAACAGTCAGTTAGGCCCTTGCGTTTGGAACTTCTCGCATCATGGCAAACTTCCATTTTTGCGGCTATACGCAACAAGGTAGCGCCAAGGCTCCCCTGCCTCCGGCGGGGAAGGCTTTCTCACAAGGAATATATCATCGCGTTGCAGATGGCGGCGGCCACGTTGCTGCCGCCCTTGCGGCCCCTGGCCACGATATAGGGCAGCTCCGTCCGCAAGAGAAGCTCCTTGCTCTCCACCACGTTCACAAAGCCCACCGGGACGCCGACCACCAGGGCCGGGGACAGCTCCCCCGCCAAGGCCAGCTCCCGCAGCCGCAGCAGCGCCGTGGGGGCGTTGCCGATGGCGAAGACGCAGGGCTTTTCCAGCCCCGCGGCCCGCTCCATGCTGACCGCGGCCCGGGTCACGCCCCTGGCCTTCGCCTCCTCCGCCACGTCCGGGTCGGACATGAAGCAGCGGACCTCCCCCCCGAGGGCGGCCAGCGCGGTCTTGTTGATGCCGGCCCTGGCCATCTGGGTGTCGGTCACGATGTCGCAGCCGCCCCGCAGCGCGGCGAGGCCGGCCTCCACCGCGCCGGGGGAAAACACCAGATTGTCCGCGTAGTCAAAATCGGCGGTGGTGTGGATCACCCGTTTGATGATGTTTTCCCGTTCCGGGGGAAATGTACGCTCCCCCAGCAGTTGTGTGATGATCTCAAAGCTCCGCTTCTCGATCTCCGAGGGTTTGATATAGGTCAGCTCATCCATGGCTGCGCGCTCCCTTCCTGCACGCCCGGCAAAAATTGGCGGCGAAGTCCGGCCTGGCGTAAAAATGGAAATGCGGAAAGCCGGCGTAGAGGCTGTCCGTGGCCACGGCGCAGTCCCAGCGGCGGCCGTTGGGCTTCTCGGCGCTGAAATCCTCCCCGGGGCGGTCGCAGTCCCAGTGATGGAACTCATGGGCGGGAATGGCCTCCCCGGCGCGGCAGAGCAGGTTGTCACGCTTTGCCCGCAGGGAGATGTAGCCGAAGCGGGCCAGATGCCCCGTGTCCCGGCAGGTTCCCGGCAGCGCCCCCGCCATGGGCAGGCCCCCGATCTCCCGCGTCAGGTACATAAAGCCGCCGCACTCCGCGATACAGGGGACGCGCCGCCGCGCCACCGCCTCAAAAACCGCGCTGCGCATGGGGACGTTGGCGGACAGCTCCCCGGCGTACAGCTCCGGGTAGCCCCCGCCCAGGTACAGCCCCTGCGCCCCCTCCGGCAGCGCCGCGTCGGACAGCGGGCTGAAGGGCGCGAGCTCCGCCCCCATGTCCTCCAACAGCGCAAGGCTGTCCCCATAATAGAAGCAGAAAGCCCTGTCCCTGGCCACGGCGATGCGCAGCCGTTCCCCCGCCTCCGGCAGCGCCGGGGGTGCGAAGCGCGGCGGCGGGGCCCCGGCGGCGATGGCTTCGATTGCGTCCAGGTCGAGGCTCCGGGCCGCCTGCGCCCCGAGGCGGTCCAGAATCCCGTCCAGCCGCCCCACCTCCTCCGCCGTCACCAGTCCCAGGTGGCGGCTTTCGAGGGCGCAGTCCGGCATCGGCGGCAGATAGCCCAGGGGCAGAACCCGCTCCCCGAAGCGCTCCCGCACCGCCCCCGCCAGCGCCGGGTAGAGCGAGGGCGGGCAGCGGTTGAAAATCACGCCCCGGATGTTGGCGTCGGGGCGGAAATTGACAAAGCCCTCCAGCGCGGCGACCAGCGACAGCGCCGCGCCCCGGGCATTCAGCAGCAGCGCCACGGGGCTGGCCGTGGCCCTGGCCACGGTATAGGTGCTGGCCCGGTCGCTGAGGCCAAGGCCGTCATAGTAGCCCATGACCCCCTCGATGACGCTCAGAGCCCGCCCCGCGCCGTGCTTTTCCAGCAGATAATTGAGCGTATCGTCAGAGAAGAAAAAGGGGTCGAGATTGCCGCCGGCTTTTGTCAGGCGGCGGTGGAACATCGGGTCAATATAGTCCGGGCCGCACTTAAACGCGGCGGTGGAAACGCCCCGCTCCCCCAGCGCCCGCAAAAGCGCGCAGACGGCGGTGGTTTTCCCGCTGCCGCTGCCGCTCCCGGCCACTACCAGCCGGGGAACCTTCAGCGCCATCGGCCTTCCCCCTTCCTCTCTCCGGTTTTCCGATCATCATTTGTTCAGTCCCCTATTATATCCGCTCCCCGCCCGCTTTTCAAGAGGCTTGTGGGAATCGGCGGCATAATGAACACAAGCTTTCCGTTTCGGGGGAGCCTTTGATTCATAACAGTTGATTTTTTCCATTCCGGGCGTTATACTGTCAATACCATGAAGCGAAAAAGATGGAAGGAACGTTTTTTTATGGAAAACTGGATGGATACCTTCAAATTGGGCTTCGGCCTGATGCGCCTGCCGAAGAACCCCGACGGAAGCATTGACATTCCCCAGGTCAGCCAGATGGTGGACCGTTTTCTGGAAGCGGGCGGCACCTACTTCGACACGGCCTATGTCTACGACAACGGCGACAGCGAAAAGGCCATCAAGGCCGCCCTGGTGGACCGTTACCCCCGGGAGCGCTACACCTTATGTACCAAGCTCAACGCCTGGCTGCAGGCCCACGACGAGGCCAGCGCCAAGCAGCAGTTTTTCACCTCCCTGGAACGCACCGGCGCGGGCTACTTCGACTACTACCTGCTCCACGCCCTGCAGCGCAACAACTACAAAAAATATGACGAATACCACATCTGGGATTTTGTGAAGGAGCAGCAGGCCAAAGGGCTGATCCGGCACTGGGGCTTCTCCTTCCACGCGGACCCTGAGCTGCTGGAGGAGCTGCTCAACGCCCACCCGGAGGTGGAGTTTGTGCAGCTGCAGCTCAACTACGCCGACTGGGACAACCCCGGCGTGGCTTCCCGGCGCAACTGGGAGATCTGCAAGGCCCACGGCAAGCCTGTCACGGTCATGGAGCCGGTGAAAGGCGGAATTTTAGCCGACCCCATCCCCAGCGTCAAGGCGGTGTTTGACCGGGCAAACGCCGGCCACTCCTACGCCGGCTGGGCCGTGCGCTTTGCCGCCAGCCTCGACAACATCCTGACCGTGCTCAGCGGCATGAGCAATCTGGAACAGATGGAGGACAACCTCAGCTACATGCGCGATTTCCGCCCCCTCAATGAGGCGGAGCGCGAGGTGATCCGCCAGGCCCAGGCGGCGCTGAACGCCGACCAGTCCATCCCCTGCACCGCCTGCCACTACTGCACCGAGGGCTGCCCGATGAATATCCCGATCCCGGAGATTTTCGCCGTGGCAAACCGGAAAAAGGGCAGTCCGGAGTTCCGCACGATCCGGGAGTACAACATCGTGACACAGGGACGGGGCCGGGCCAGCGAGTGCGTCGAATGCGGTCAGTGCGAGGGCGCCTGCCCCCAGCACCTGCCGATCATCGATCTGCTGAAGGACTGCCGGTCGATGGAGGGATAAAATCATTGATGGAACACATTTGCCTTCGGCAAATGTGTTCCATCAATGAAAGGATGATCTGGGAGGAGGAAAACCGCCGTGCGAATGAGAAAGAAACCGAACCTGCTGCCCCGGATGGAGCGGGCGGCGGCGGTGCTGGAAACGGAGCCGGAGGCGCTGCGGGGGCGCTGGCGGAAGGCGTTGCCGGGCTGCCGGGCGCTGTATGTGGAACTGGGCTGCGGCAAGGGCCGCTTTACCGCCGGGACCGCGGAGCAGAACCCGGAGGCGCTGCTGCTGGCCGTCGAAAAAATCCCCGACGCGATGGTGGTGGCCATGGAACGGGCGGTCGAACGGGGGCTGCGCAATGTCCGCTTTCTGGATCGGGACGTGGCGCTGCTGCCGGAGTTCCTCGCCCCCGGGGAGGCCGACCGGATCTACATCAACTTCTGCGACCCCTGGCCCAAGAGCCGCTGCGCCAAAAACCGCCTGACCGCCCCCGGCTTCCTGCGGCTGTACGCGGACGCGCTGCCCGCCGGCGGGGAGATTCATTTCAAAACCGACAACCGGCCCCTGTTCGACTGGTCCGTTGAGCAGTTCGAGCATGAGGGCTGGACGCTGCGGGAGTACACCACCGACCTCCACGCCTACGGCATCCGGGGCGTCATGACGGACTATGAGGCGAAGTTCCACGCCGAAGGCGTCAAAATCAACCGCCTCGTGGCGGCGCGGGGCGCGGACACCAAAACCACCGCCGACGGGACCCCGGCGCGGCTGCGCAACGCCAGCCTCGCCGACGCGAAGGGCCGGGCGGACTCCCTCGCCGCGTTCGAGAAAAAAGAGAAGGAGGGGCGGCCATGAAATTTATTTCCTGGAACGTCAACGGCCTGCGGGCGGCGATGAAGAAGGGCTTCCTTGAGCGCTTCAACGAGTTTGACGCGGACTTTTTCTGCCTGCAGGAGACAAAGCTTCAGGCGGGACAGATCACGCTGGACCTGCCGGGCTACCTGCAATACTGGAACTACGCGGAGAAAAAAGGCTACTCCGGAACCGCGATCTTCACGAAGCACGAGCCGCTCACCGTCCGCCTGGGGCTGGGCCTGGCGGAGCACGATACGGAGGGGCGGACGGTGACGCTGGAATACCCCGGCTTTTTCCTGGTCTGCGTCTACACCCCCAACGCCCAGGACGGGCTGAAGCGCCTTCCTTACCGCATGGCCTGGGAGGACGCTTTTCGGGACTATCTGCGCTCCCTGGACGCGGAGAAGCCGGTCATCGTCTGCGGGGACATGAACGTGGCCCACGAGGAGATCGACCTCAAAAACCCGGCGACCAACCACGGCAACGCTGGCTTTTCCGACGAGGAGCGGGGGAAGATGACCGAATTGCTTGCCGCCGGCTTTACCGACAGCTTCCGCCATCTCTACCCCGAGGCCCGGGACGCCTACTCCTGGTGGAGCTACCGCGCCGCCGCCCGGGAGCGGAACGTGGGCTGGCGCATCGACTATTTCCTCTGCTCCGACCGGGCGGCGGAAAAGATTGAGAAAGCCTACATCTGTCCCGAGGTCATGGGCAGCGACCACTGCCCCGTGGGCCTGGAAATCAGCCTGTGAACATCGGGGACGTGGCCCTGCCCGGGCGGCTGCTCTTAGCGCCCATGGCGGGGGTGACGGACGCGGCCTTCCGCCATGTCTGCCGGGAACAGGGGGCCGCGCTGGTCACGACGGAGATGGTCAGCGCCAAGGCCCTGGTCTACGGGGACAAAAAGACGAAGGACCTGCTGCGCTGCCTCCCCGGCGACCGCCCCGTTGCGGCCCAGATTTTCGGCCACGAGCCGGCGGTGATGGCCAAGGCGGCGGTGATGGCGCTGGAACTGTCCGGGGCGGACATCCTCGATATCAACATGGGCTGCCCTGTCGGGAAGGTGGCCCTGCACGGCGACGGCTGCGGGCTGATGAAAAGCCCGGCGCTGGCGCGGGAGATCATCGAGGACGTCGTCGGGGCCGTCAAAGCGCCAGTGACGGTCAAGTTCCGCAAGGGCTGGGACAAGGGCAGCGTCAACGCCGTCGAATTTGCCCGCATGTGCGAAGAAGCCGGCGCGGCGGCGGTCACGGTCCACGGGCGGACGCGGGCGCAGATGTACGAGGGCCGGGCCGACTGGGACATCCTGCGGGAAGTGAAACGGGCCGTCACGATCCCGGTGATCGCCAACGGCGACGTGTTTTCCGGGGAGGACGCGCGGCACATTTTGGATTACACGGGCTGCGACGGGGCCATGATCGGGAGGGGCTGCTTCGGCAACCCCTGGATTTTCCGGGAGGGCAACGCCGCCCTGGCCGGTGGGGATATCCCCCCGCGCCCGCCGCTGGCACAGCGCATCGACACGGCGGTGGCGCAGATCGAGCTGTCCGCCTCCCTCCGGGGGGAGCGCCTGGCCTGCCTGGAAGCCCGGCGGCATCTGGCCTGGTACCTCCGGGGCGTGGCCCATGCGGGGATTTACAAGGCCGAGGCGGTCCGTGTGGAGACATTGGAGGACCTGCGCCGCGTGGCGGCGGGAATCAAACGCGATTTGAGGTGAGAGGGCATGACGGCGGAAGAGGAAAGGGCCATATGGAAAAAGGTGCGCCGGGGCAACGCCTCGGCCTTTGAAACCGTGGCCGTCGAGTATGAGAGGATGCTCTATACCATCGCGCTGCGGATGCTGGCCTCCCCGGAGGACGCCGCCGACGCGGTGCAGGAGACCTTTCTCAAAGCCTGGACCGCGCGAAAAAGCTTTCGCGGGGAGTCGAAGCTGTCCACCTGGCTGTGCCGCATTTTGAATAACGCCTGCATCGACCAGCTGCGCCGCCGCCGGGACACGGAGCCGCTGACGCTCTCCGGCGCGGATGGGGAGGAAACGGAGCGGGAGATCCCCGACGAGAGCTTTGACCCCGCCGCCTTGGTGGAGCGGGAGGAGCTGCGCTCCCGGGTGCGGGAGGCCGTCGGGGCCCTGCCGCCGGAGTTCCGCGCTCCGCTGCTGCTGCGGGAATTTGGTGGTCTGCGCTACGACGAGATCGCCGAGACTCTTTCTTTGGAGGTCAACACCGTGCGCACCCGCATTTTCCGGGCGCGGAAGCGGTTGTGCGCCCTTTTGGCGGAGGACGGGAACTTTTCGGACAAAGGCCCGTCAGATCAGGAGAGGGGAGGTGAGCGGCCATGAGGGACTGCGGGGAATATCAGGCGTGGATCAGCGCCCAGCTCGACGGGGAGCTGGGCGAGGCCGAGCGGCGGGAGCTGCGGGCGCATCTGGGCGGCTGCGCCGACTGCGCGGCGCTCTACGAGGCCTTTTCCCGTGTCTCCGGCGCGATGGAGCCGGAGGAGCTGCCCGAGGGCCTGCACGAGCGCATCATGGCCCCGATCTGCGCCTCCATCCCGAAGAAGAAGGCTCCCTGGCTGCTGCCCACCCTCAGCGCCGCGGCCTGCTTTGCCGCCATCGCGGCGGCGGTGTTGATCATCCGCCCCGCGTTCCGCATGGGCGGGAGCGCCTCAACCTCGGCCAGCGCGCCGGCCATGTACAGCATGGCGAAGGAAAACGGCTCGGAGGTCGAGACGGCGCAGACGACGGCTGGCGCCGCCGGAGGGGACCGGGGCGCGGGCGGCGCGGAAGCTCCGGCGGCTGCCCCCGAGCCGGTCCCGGCGCCGGCGGAAAACTCCCTGTTTCGCTACGCGGACGCCGCCGCGGAGGACGCTGTGGAAGCCGCCGAGCCGGAAGAGGGGGAGGACTGGCGGGAGACCGCCCTGCTGCTGCGCGCCGGCGAAGCCGGCTCCGGCGGCGTCGCGGCGGAGGTGATAGAGGACCCGACGGGCCTGTTCGCCCCCGGCGCCGCCCTCCTCCTGGCGCTCCCGGAGGGGGCCGCGCCGCCGGAACCGGGGACGGCGCTCCGCGTGGACTTCTCCCGCTGGGACAGCGACGGCGATGTGAGCGTCGTCTATGTGGAGCGGATGGAGGCGGCGGGGTGAATATCCAATCATATGGCCCCAGCCTTCGGGTGGGGCCATATGATTTCACCGCGCCAGGAAACGCGCCACGGCTCCGCCGTCGGCGAGGCCCTTTTCGTAGAGGCGGCGCAGGGCCTCCCTGTCCCGGGTCAGGGTGTCGACGCCGCAGGTGTCGTCCGGGGCCACAATGAGCACCCTGCCCCGGGCCTCCAGCTCCATCGCCAGCTCCACGCCGCTGTTGTAGCTCCGCGCCCGGCGGCGCAGCCGCTCGGCGGCGGCGGGGAACTCGCCCCGGATGCGGGCGGCGAAACGGTCGTCCCGGGCGGAAGTGCGCATCGTCAGCTTGGGCCGGGTCAGCAGAAGCACCACCCGTTCGCAGCCCAGATCGAAGGCTTTCGCGACGGGGACCGGGTCGGCCAGCGCCCCGTCGTAATAGGGTACGCCGTCGATAACATAGGGGCGGCAGAGGAAAGGCAGGGCGGAGGAGGCTTTCATCGGATCCAGTTTTCCGGGGCCGACGTCGCCCTTGCCGAAATACCGGGGCAGTCCTGTCCGGGCGTCCGTCGCCACGACGAGGCAGTCCGCCGGATTGTTCTGAAACGCCTCGCAGTCGAAGGGGTCCTCGCCGCCGGGGGCGCAGAGGCTGCCGTAAACATAGTCCAGATCAATCAGGGAACGGGTTTTGAGGAAATTTCGGACGCTCATATATTCCTTTCGGAAAGCGTATTCCGTATAAAAGCGGTAGTTTCGCCCGCGCTGGCCCGCCAGAAACGCGCCGACATTGGCGCTGCCCGCGGACACGCCGATGGCCAGGTCGAAGCATACCCCATCGTCGAGGCAGCGGTCCAGCACCCCCGCCGCGTAAATTCCGCGCAATCCCCCGCCCACGTCCACCAAACCGGTTTTCAATAAAATTCCTTCTTTCATGAGATCAGAAATCGCTTTTTTGCTTCTTCTGGGGATGCAAAACGCAATTATAAATATTATTTGTTTCTATTTGGCAGCCTTATGTTTTCTCCCCCAAAGGGGGAGAAAACATAAGAGAAATCTATTTTTTCGATATTTCCCTGCCCCTTCAGGGGAGGGATATCCGCAACGAAATAGCTATTATTATTTTATGCTGTACTTGCATCTATTTTGCATTGTACTTTTCCGCGGGCTATGCTATAATGCCCTCATATCGGAGAAAGGGGATACCACGCATGGTAATCGTCAACACGGACTATATCTCCGGCAAGGAGCTTCAGACCCTCGGGCTGGTACGGGGCAGCACGATTCAGACGAAAAATGTGCTGCGTGACATTTCGCAGGGGCTGAAGACCCTGGTGGGCGGAGAGCTGGGGGCCTATACGGATATGATGAACAAGGCGCGGGACCTGGCTACCGAGCGGATGGCGCAGGAGGCCCGGCAGATGGGGGCAGACGGCATCGTGAACGTCCGTTTCACCACATCCTCCGTCATGGAAGGCGCGGCGGAGGTCATGGCCTACGGCACCGCGGTAAAATTCCGGTGACTGACCGGAAAATTATGAAAGGAAAAATTCATGGAATATACGGTTCAACTGCAATGGGATCCGGAAGCCGCAGTGTGGGTCGCCGCGAGCGCAGATATTATCGGCGTGGTGATGGAATCCGGCTCCGTGGATGCACTGATTGAACGCATACGTTATGCTGTTCCAGAACTGTTAGAACTGAACAATCAGGCACCCGCAAAAGCGATTTGTTTTAAGATTGAGAGGTACGAAAGGATTTCCGCCTGATGGCAGAATACGAGAAGCTGAGCACAAAAAGCCGCCCTTTCGGGCGGCTTTTTGTGCTTAAATCAGCCGAACACAGCCAGCAGGAAGCCGGCGGCGATGGCGGAGCCGATGACGCCGGCCACGTTGGGGCCCATGGCGTGCATCAGCAGGAAGTTGGCCGGGTTGGCTTTCTGGCCCTCGACCTGGGCCACGCGGGCCGCCATGGGCACCGCGGACACGCCGGCGGAGCCGATCAGCGGGTTGATCTTGCCGCCGGAAACCTTGTACATGATCTTGCCCACCAGCAGGCCGCCTACCGTGGAGAAGCAGAAGGCCACGAGGCCCAGCACCACGATCAGGATGGTCTGGATGCTGAGGAAGCGGGTGGCGACGGTGGTGGCGCCGACGGAGATGCCCAGGAACAGGGTGACGATGTTCATCAGGGCATTCTGGGCTGTCTCGCTGAGGCGGTCGGTGACGCCGGTCTCATGCAGCAGGTTGCCGAACATCAGGCAGCCGATCAGGGGAGCCGTCGAAGGGATCAGCAGGATGACGAAGGTGGCGACCACGATGGGGAAGATGATCTTCTCCGTCTTGCTGACGGTCCGGGCCTGCTCCATTTTGACCTTGCGCTCGGTTTCCGTGGTCAGTGCCCGCATCAGCGGGGGCTGGATCAGCGGGATCAGGGCCATGTAGGAGTAGGCCGCGATGGCGATGGGGCCGAGCAGGTGCGGGGCCAGCTTGCCCGTCAGATAAATTGCCGTCGGGCCGTCCGCGCCGCCGATGATGCCGATGGACGCGGCCTCCGGGCCGGTGAAGAAGAGGGAGCCGCCGAGGAAAGCCAGGAACACGCCTAACTGCGCCGCCGCGCCGAGGATCAGGGAGCTGGGCCGGGCGATCAGCGGGCCGAAGTCGGTCATAGCGCCCACGCCGATGAAGATCAGGCAGGGGTAGATGCCGGCCTTGACGCCGATGTAGAGGATATCCAGGAGGCCGCCGTGGTGGATGATGTCGGTGAAGGACAGGTGCTCAATGATCTCCGGCTCAAATTCCAGATTCGGATAGGCCGCGCGATAAGCCGCCTCGTCCAGAATCACGACGCCGCCGTCCCCTTCGAGGTAGAGGGCCTTGTCGTTGGCCGCGTCGTAGGGGCACTCCTGCACATAGGCGTCCCAGATGGCCAGGTGGTACAGCCCCGCGCCGGGGATGTTGGTCAAAAGGGTGCCGAAGGCGATGCCCACCAGCAGCAGCGGCTCGAATTTTTTGCCGATGCCGAGGTAGAGCAGCAGGCAGGCGACGGCGATCATGACGAGGTATTTCCAGCCGCCGGAGGCGAAGAAGCCCGCGAAGCCGGAGGTGACCACCAGCTCCTTCAGGGTGTCGAGTACGTTCATGTACACACCCTCCTTACGCCAGCACGACCAGCGGGGAACCGGTGTCGACGCTGCCGCCCTTCTGCACGACGATCTGCACCACGGTGCCGTCGCGCGGGGCGAGGATCTCGTTCTCCATCTTCATGGCCTCGAGCACCACCAGCAGGTCGCCGCTCTTGACGGCCTGGCCCTGGCTGACCTCTACGCGGAGGACGGTGCCGGGCATGGGGGCGGGGACGGCCTCGCCGGCGGCGGTGACAGCGGGGGCCGCGGGGGCCGGAGCCGGGGCGGCAG
>JAFUVO010000003.1 GCA_017477525.1 Oscillospiraceae bacterium
CCGGAAACCTTAACGATTTCCGGGAAATTCTTTGGTGGACGATACAAGACTCGAACTTGTGACCTCCCGCACGTCAAGCGGATGCGCTACCAGCTGCGCCAATCGTCCGTCCTTAACCGATGTGTAGATTATAACAGATTACCCCGCTGATGTCAAGCAATTTTTGAAATATTTTCTAATATAAGGGGCATATAACCGTTCAGAACCCTTCAGGTTCTGAACGGTTGCGCTCAGTCCCGCTTCTCGCCGGTGAAAAACGGGAATCGGCAAGAGGCGGTTTCAGAGATTCGGCGCTTTCTTTTTCCAACAGGATTTGAGGCCGTCGATATGTTCAAACAGGTCGGAACGGACGCGGCTCCACATGGGGTCGAGGATGAAGTCGATGCCCTCCCGGCGGGCCAGCTTGGCCGCGGGGACAAAGTCGCTGTCTCCGGCAATCAGGATGATCTGGTCAGCCAGGCGTTTATAAGCCAGGGAGGCGATGTCGACGCCGATTTTCATATCGACGCCCTTCTGCCGGCCTACAAAAATAAAATCCTGTTCTGTGAGGGATTCGGGACTGCGTTTGCCCGCGCACAGCGCCTCCGTCACCTCCGGGGTAAGGTTGTAGCACATGTCCTCGGAGAGCTGTCCCAGCCGCAGGGCAAATTTGCGGAATTGCTTGAGCTGCTCGATGAAATCCGTCATCCAGATAAAAGTCTCCGACTTGTTCAGGTCGATATACTCCCTGCGGAGCGGATGGTACACGGTCCGACCCACGGCGGGCTCACAGTCGTAATAAAAAATCCGGTACAGATGGCGGGGTTCGCCGTTGTCGTTGTCCAGCATATGGGCGCGGCAGTAAGCCCGCAGCTCCGTTGCCCGTTCCGTCGGGGTCTTGTCGCCCCAGAGATGTCTGGCCCGCTTCCGGTAAAAACCGCCGTCTATCAATATTGCTGTTCTTGTCATGGTATATCCTTTCATAACACCGAAGATATACTCACGAGCGAAATAAGCTGCAATAAATGGCGAACGGGAAACCCGCTCGTGAGTATATGATTTTAAATTATTTATACTCGCGGGCCTGAACAAAACGGCTGTTCCCGACCAAAAAGCAACCACTGTACGCTGCTGCTAATCTTGCAGTTATTGCTGCCCGCGAGTATAACTGCGCCCCCAGAAGAGGCGATTACGTGAATTATTCCTCCACCAGGGGGACGGGCGGATGCAGCACCGTGCCATAACAGCGCACCGTGTCGTTGCCGGTGGCCCAAATGTCATAGTCGCAGTCCCGCCGGGCACGGTTCAGGCTGCGGAGGTAGATGTTTTCACGGTCTGTGATAAACTGTTTGCATAACAGGCTTCCGTTGACCATCAGCACCGCCAGTTCTCCATTTACCGGACGGCGTTTGGTACACATTGCCACCTGGCCGCTGTGCAGCTCCGGCTCCATGCTGTCGCCGGTGATGCGCACGGCAAATTCCGCGCGGCTGTCCGCCGGAACCGCATAGTCCTCCCAGGGCTCTCCCGTGTCCGGCTCTCCCGGTCCGGCTGCCGCCGCGGTGCCAAACAGGGGGATAATTTTCTCACGGTACATCGGAACCTCCGGTACGCCGTCCGCGCGCAGCCGTGCCTTTTCGGCGTCCGCCACGACGCGCAGCGTCCGCTGGCCCCAGACATCCAGAGCGTCGTAATCCTCCGCCAGCTGCTGCGCCTGACGTGACAGCGGCTTTTTCCCTGTCTCCGTCCCGGATATGGGAGCAGATGGCAACAGAGATTCCTCGGTCCAGCCCATCAGGTAAGCCGGATTTGTATGCAGCGCCGCGGCAAGCCTGTCGATTTTGTCCCGGCGCACATTGGCGATATCACCGGTTTCCCACTTGCGCACCGTGCTTTTGCCCACGCCTACCGCATCGCCCACCTGCTCCAGCGTCATGCCCTGCTTCTGGCGGAGATATTTCAGCTTGTCCTTAAATTCCATCCGCTGTCCCTCCGTTTCGGCCAGAGCTTGTCTCCGGGAGGGACAATGCCTGACCGCCTCTTTTATCATATCACGGCCTTGGGCATTTTGCAATATGAAAAAACGTCGGATATTATATGAACTTAGGAAAAATTGATGCTTTTCGGATGTTACCCTGCATATTTCGGATAAAACCGCACACTTCCCCGGAGGGCTGCATGCGGTTTTATGCGGACTATGGGAGAATATTCAGGAGAAATAGTGCGCGCATTCAGACAATGATTTCCACACCGGGGTGGCAGTTGTGGATTACCGCCTCCTGATGGGCGCCGCCATCCTCGCCGTCGCGGGTCCAGGTTACGGGCCTGTCAAAGCGGAAGTGTACGCTGCGGCTCCGAATAAAGCTGACGTTGGGGCCGGAGAAGTCCAGCAGGCGCACGGCGGAGATGATGTCCCCGAGGTCCAGCAGATCCCGGGGAGTGCGCACCAGCAGCACCTCAAAGGTGCCGTCTGCCAGGCCGACCATATCCTCGTCCAGCTTGACCAGACCGCCCACGGAGGTGGAATTGGTCACCGCGCCGAAAATAAAATTCCCTTCAAGGCTGCCTCCGTCGTACTCTACCACTGCGTGGCAGTCGGTCAGGGTCGGAAGGCGGCGAAGTGCTTCCAACATATAGGCCATGTGTCCCAGCGCCTGCTTGCTCTCCTGGGGCGTAGCGAAGCTGACCTCCGTGAATGCGCCGAAGGCGGCGACATAGGTGAAATAGTCATTTTCGCCGAAGCGCCCGATGTCGTAGGGGATGGGGGCCCCGGATATGAGCTGCTTTGCGGCATCGACCGGCTTGGGGGCCAGGCCCAGGGTATGGGCCACGTCATTGGCGGTGCCCAGGGGGATATAGCCGATGGGCCGTCGTTCCGCGGCGCGCATCATGCCGGAGCAGACCTCGCTCAGCGTACCGTCCCCGCCGATGCAGGCCACCATGTCATAGTCCGCCGCGTATCGCTCCACCAAGAAGGGAATCTCCCCGGGGCCGTGGGAAAAACAGACGGAAGGCAGCCAGCCCCCGTCTGAAAAAGTCCGCAGTACGCCGCCCAATTCCGATTTGTACCCGCCTTTTCCGGCGTTGGGGTTGACCAAAAGCAACATTGTTTGCATGATTTGTGTTCTCTCCCGTGGTGACTGATGTCAGACAATCATATCGACTTACAGTCCGCGTTTTCTCCCGCAGGGAGCAACAGCGGCTGTCTTTTGAAATAACGAACGGCATTATAACACTTTTCCGGCGCTGAAGCAAGTGAACAATCTGTAAAAGATGACGAAGCATCACCGGAAACTGTGCCTGCGCTTCGTGCAACTGCTTCGGCAGCGGACAAAACCCCACTTTACTTTCGGCAAATAAAGTGGTAAACTAAATAAAAATACTGCGTCAGCGGCTCTGTGTGTTCCCTCTTGAGGGGCACGGGGGAAAGCGGACGCGGCGAAACAGTTGCCAGGAGACACCGGCGGAGGGGTTCAGATGAACAAACGCATCAAAACACAGCGCAGCGAGGACATGTACCGGGCCATTCTGGCACTGGAGAGCATTGAAGAATGCAGGCAGTTTTTTGACGACCTGTGCAGCATTACGGAGCTGCAGGCCATGGAGCAGCGTTTCCAGGTGGCGGTGCTGCTCTCCGAGGGGAGGAGCTACAATGAGATATTGGAGCGCACCGGCGCGTCCAGCGCCACCATCAGCCGGGTCAACCGCTCCCTGCAATACGGGGCGGACGGCTATGCCGTGGTGTTTGAGCGCCTCGGTCTCGGGAAGGGCGGCGGCGCATGAGCGCCTACGGGCCGCTGGCGGCCTGGTACGACGCCTTTACCCGTGACGTGCCCTATGACGCGCTGGCGGCGTATTATCTCTCCCTGCTGCGCCGCCCGGGGAAAGAACGCATGACGCTGCTGGACCTGTGCTGCGGCACCGGGGCGCTGACGCTGCGCCTGGCAGGGGACGGACATGAGCTGATAGGCGTCGACCTCTCCCCGGAGATGCTCTCCCGGGCCCGCGCCAAGGCGGAGGAGGCGGCGCTGGACACGCCGCCGCTGTTCCTCTGCCAGGCCGCCCCGGAGCTGGACCTCTACGGCACCGTGGAGGGGGCCTTCTGCTGCCTCGACGGCTTCAACTACCTGCCGCCGGAGGACTTGCCTGAAACGCTGCGCCGCCTGCATCTGTTCATCGAGCCCGGTGGCGTCCTCGCCTTCGACTTCCACGCCCCGGAGCATCTGCGGGAGCTGGACGGCTGCTGCTTTGCCGACGAAACCGACGACGCCCTCTGTATCTGGCGCGGGGAGTTCGACGACGGGGAAGGGGCCCTGTTCTACGCCATTGATATTCTCACCCGCGCTGGCGCCCTTTGGCGGCGGGAGCAGGAGGAGCATGTCGAATACGCCCACAGCCCGGAGGCCCTGCGGGGAGCTTTGGAGCGGGCGGGCTTCAGCGACATCACCCTGCTGCGCGACGGCCCACAGCACGAACAGGGACGGCTGTTTTTCCGGGCAGTCAATCGTTGAAAGCCATATCTTATTATCATCTCTCCCCGTCAGGGAGAGATGATGGCCTTATGTTTTATCATTAGAGGTGTCGATCCATGCAACAATACAACGTCACAGGAATGAGCTGCGCGGCCTGCTCCGCCAGGGTGGAGAAGGCGGTCGCGGGAGTGGAGGGCGTCACGGGCTGCGCCGTGAGCCTGCTGACCAATTCGATGGGGGTGGAGGGCAGCGCCGCCCCGGAGGCGGTAATCGCGGCGGTTACGAAAGCCGGCTACGGCGCGTCTTTGAAGGACGCTGCTCCCACCGCGCCCGCCGCCGTTTCCACGGAACCCCTTGCCGATACCGAGACCCCGAAGCTGCTGAAGCGGCTGATCGTGTCAGCGGTGTTCCTGCTGGCGCTGATGTACCTCTCAATGGGCCACATGATGTGGGGATGGCCCCTGCCAGCTTTTTTTGAAGGCAACCATGTGGCCATGGGCCTGGCGGAAATGCTGCTGGCCGTCGCCATCATGGTAATCAACCAGCGCTTTTTTATCAGCGGCTTCCGCGCCCTGTGGCACCGCGCCCCCAATATGGACACCCTGGTGGCCATGGGGGCCAGCGCGGCGTTCCTCTGGAGCGTCTATGTGCTTTTCGCTATGACGGACGCCCAGGTTCGCGGGGATTCCGCCGCCGTCATGGACTATATGATGCAGTTCTATTTTGAGTCCGCCGGCATGATCCTCACCCTGATTACCGTCGGAAAAACCTTGGAAGCCCGCAGCAAGGGGAAAACCACCGACGCGCTGAAAAGCTTATTAAAACTCTCGCCTAAGACCGCGACCGTGGTGCGCGGCGGCGTTGAGATGAGCGTCCCGGCGGAGCAGGTGCGGATCGGGGACGAGTTCGTGGTGCGCCCCGGCGAGAGCATCCCTGTCGACGGAACCGTCACGGAGGGCGGCGGCGCGGTGAACGAGAGCGCCCTGACCGGCGAGAGCGTCCCGGTCGATAAGGCCGTGGGCGACACGGTTTCCGCCGGCACCATCAACCAGAGCGGCTTCCTCCGCTGCACCGCCACCCATGTGGGGGCAGATACAGCCCTGAGCCAGATCATCCGCATGGTCAGCGACGCCGCGGCCACAAAAGCCCCCATCGCCCGGGTGGCGGACAAGGTGTCGGGCATCTTTGTTCCGGCTGTCATGGGCGTCGCGGCCCTCACCCTGGCCGTTTGGCTGCTGCTGGGCAGGGGGGCGGGCTATGCCCTGGCGCGGGCCATCTCCGTGCTGGTCATCAGCTGCCCATGCGCCCTCGGCCTGGCCACGCCGGTGGCGATCATGGTGGGCAGCGGCGTCGGCGCGCGGAACGGGGTGCTTTTCAAAACCGCCGCCGCCCTGGAACAGGCGGGGCGGGTGCAGGTTGCGGCGCTGGACAAGACCGGCACCATCACCGCCGGGAACCCCGTTGTGACGGAGCTGCGCCCCGCCTCCGGGGTCAGCGAGGCGGAACTGCTGCGCATGGCCGCCGCCCTCGAAGCCCCCAGCGAGCACCCGCTGGCGAAGGCCGTCACCGGCCTGGCCGCGCGGCAGGGGCTCAGGGTTCCGGCAGTTGAGAATTTCCGCGCCTTGGCCGGCAACGGCGTTTCCGCCTCCTGCGGCGGCGCCGCGCTGTTGGGGGGCAGCGCCGGCTTCATCGGGGAACATGCCGCCATCTCCGAGGCAGCAAAGTCTGATGCGGAGGCCCTTGCCGCGAAGGGGCGGACGCCGCTGTTCTTCCTCCGGGACGGCCAGTTCATGGGCCTTATCGCCGTTGCGGACACATTGAAGGCGGATTCCCCCGCCGCCATCCGCGCCTTGAAGAAGATGGGCGTGGAGGCAGTCATGCTCACGGGGGACAACCAACACACGGCGGAGGCCATCGGCGCGGAGGCCGGGGTCGACCGGGTCATCGCCGGCGTCCTGCCCGACGGGAAGGAGCGGGTGGTCCGGGCTCTCTCTGAAAACGGGAACCGGAAGGTCTGCATGGTGGGCGACGGCATCAACGACGCCCCGGCCCTGACGCGGGCGGACCTCGGCATTGCCATCGGCGCGGGCACGGACGTGGCCATTGACGCGGCGGATGTGGTGCTGATGCGCTCCACGCTGGCGGACGTCCCCTTCGCCCTGTGGCTGGGGCGGGCCACGCTGCGCAACATCCACCAGAACCTGTTCTGGGCCTTCATCTACAACTGTATCGGCATTCCCATCGCCGCCGGGGCGCTGATTCCCCTGGGGATCACCATGAGCCCGGACTTCGGCGCGCTGGCCATGAGCCTCAGCAGCTTCTGCGTCGTCACAAACGCCCTGCGGCTGAACTTCTTCCGCCGCGCCCCCGATGAAATCCCCGCGCCGGCGGAGGCATCCGCCGCCCCGGCGCTTGCCGTGGGGCTGCCGGCGGAGGACGAACAGCCCAACGCCATCCTGCGCATAGAGGGGATGATGTGCCCCCACTGCGAGGCCCATGTCAGCAAGGCCCTGAGCGCCCTGCCGGGGGTGCGGGTGCTGTCCATCAGCCACGAGCGCGGCAGCGCGGAGATCTACCGTCCGGCGGAGCTCGGCGAGGAACAGCTCGCCCGGGCCGTCGCCGGCGCGGGCTATGCGCTGCGGCAGGTTGAACCGCTGTAAAATACATTAGCGGCCCCGCCCAAAGGGCGGGGCCGCTAATCGCTGGCAAAGGACCGCTCAATCCCTCGCCAGGCTCTCGTAAATACTGCGGATGGCGTTCTCACAGTCGCGTTCTTCTACCGCGATGATGATGTTGATCTCGCTGGACCCCTGGTCGATCATGCGGATGTTGATGCCGGCGCTGCTGACGGCGGAGAAGATGCGGGCGGCGACGCCGGTGGCGTAGCTCATGCCGTGGCCCACCACGGCGATAAGCGCCAGGTGTTCCTCCGCGATCAGCGCGTCGGGGCGCAGGCGGTCACGGATGTCCTGCATGATGCGGTCCCGGTTCTCCCCCAGCGCGTCGCTGTTGACTACGACGGACATGGTGTCGATGCCCGAGGGAAAATGCTCGACGGACACGTTGTAGTCCGCGAAAATCCCCAGAAGACGGGCGGCGAAGCCCACCTCGGAGTTCATCATGGCTTTCTCGATCTGGATGCTGGTAAAGCCCTTGTGTCCGGCGATGCCGGTGACCGTCCGGGGGGGGAGGATGCGGGGCAGGGAGGCGACGATCATGGTGCCCGGGTCCTCGGGGGCGTTGGTGTTGCGGATGTTGATGGGGATGCCGGCGCGCTGGCAGGGGAACATGGCGTCCTCGTGGAACACGGAGGAGCCCATGTAGGACAGCTCCCGCAGCTCCTGATAGCTGATGTAGTCGATGCGCCGGGGATTATCGACAATGTTGGGGTCGGCGGCCAGCATCCCGGACACGTCGGTCCAGTTCTCGTAGAGCTTCGCGCCCGTGGCCCTGGCCACGAGGGAGCCGGTGATGTCGCTGCCGCCGCGGGAAAAGGTGTGGATGACCCCGTCGTTCCGCGCGCCGTAGAAGCCGGCCACCACGGCGTTGTCCAGCGTGGCCAGGGCGGCGAACAGCCGGTGATTCGTCCGCTCCGCGTCCAGCTCGCCGCTGTCCTCGAAGCAGACCGACTCCGCCGGGTCCACAAAGGGGAAGCCCAGATAGGCCGCGATGATTTTGGAGTTGAGATACTCCCCCCGGCTGGCCATATAATCCCGCTCATGCCGGGTTTCGAGGTGCTCGCGGATGATGGCAAACTCCACGTCCAGTGGGAAGCTGATGCCCAGCTCCCGGACGATGTCGGAAAAACGGGCCTCCACCTCCGCGAGAACCGGTTCAAAGTCCTGATGATCCGCCGCCAGCTTTTGACAGCGGTAGAGCAGGTCGGTAACTTTGATGTCGTCGTGAAAACGCTTTCCCGGGGCGGAGCAGACCACATAGCGCCGGGCCTCGTTGGCGCGGATGATCTCCGCCGCCTTCCGGATCTGGGAGGCGCTGGCCAGGCTGGTGCCTCCGAATTTGACTACGATGGTTTCCATAGATACCCTCATCTCAAAAGCGGGACCGCCGCCGCGGCCCGCGTATATTCCACGCCATTCTATTCGGCATAAAGTGACTTTGTCATTATAGTTCAAATGTAAAACAGTGTCAATTCTCCGATTTACCGAAAAGGCCGTGGAATGCGGACGGAATTGTGATGAAAAGCGATAAGGAAACCCATTGCCCGCGCTTTTATATGTGTTCCCCCGGACGCAGACGGGACTGCACCGCCATGAGGATGCCGCTTCCCACGCTGACCTCCGCGCAGCCGGAGGCCCAGACGTTGCTGACGCCGAGGGGGAAGGCGTTTGTGAGGGTAACATTCTCGCAGGGATATTTCGTTCCCCGGACCGTCACGCCTTCGCAGGCGTCGGAGAGGGCGAAGAGGGACAGGGACCAGCCCTCCCGCCGGGGAAAGCGCTCCGTGCCGCCGGAGAACACGCGGATGCGCGTATCCGTCCCGAACAGGCTGGCCCGCCCGTCATGGGCGGCGACCCAGGCCGCTGTCTGGATGTTGGCGAGGCTGTGGTCCATCCGTCCCCCGAGGGCGCAGCATATGGCGATTTCCCCGCAGCCCCGGGCCAGCGCGGCCCGGGCGGCCAGCATGGTGTCGGTGTCATCCTTGCGCGTCGGAACGCGCTCGACGGGGACATCTGTCTCCGGCGGCGGGGCGGAGTCGAAATCTCCAATAATCAAATCCGGGACCAGCCCCAGACGGGAGGCATATTCGTAGCCCTTGTCGCAGGCGATGACGTAGTCCGCTCCCGGATAATCCGGCGGCAGCGGCGAAAAGTCCCCGCCGGAGATAATCAGGCAGCTTTTGGTTTGTTTTTCCACGGGATGCGCCCCCAATAATTTTATATTGTGGCCCCGCCCAAAGGGCGGGGCCACAATATAGAGTGATTGTATTTTGAAGCATTATACGTCCTGGATCACGAAATCCACCGGCGGAATTTCCAATGCCGGGAGCAGGCCCAGGGTGGAGGCGGCGTCGCCGCTGAGGCCGTAGAAATCGCCGAAGGAGGGCACAACGCCCGCCAGCTCGCCGCCCCGGTTGATGCCGGTGAGGGTGGCCTTGCCGTTGACCCAGCGGAGGATCACAAGCACGTTCTCCCCGTAAGCGGCGAAGGCGGCGTCGCCCCGGCGCAGGGCATCGCTGTTTTTGCGGCGGAGGGCCAGGCCGGCGTAGAAGTCCCGGAGGCTGTTCTCGGGAATCTGGCGCTCCAGCGGGGCGCGGCAGAAGGGATCGGAGAAGCCCTGCATTCCTTCTTCGTCGCCGTAGTAGACGCTGGGCATTCCCGGCAGGGAGAACTGTACCGCGGCGCACAGGCGCTGAAGGGCGATGCCGCGCTGGTTCTGCTTCCAGTTCAGGTGGAAGTTCGCCCGTTCCTCGCGGCTCATGCCCTCGCCGTCCAGGCCGGAGCCCAGAACGGTGCGGATGCGCGGGGTATCGTGGGTGCCCAGGTGGTTCATCAGGCAGCGGTACATGGGGGCGGGATAGTGGAGCTTCTGCTGCAGCAGGAAGTCGCGGAGCTGGGAGGCGCTGCTGCGCTCCAGGGCAAAGTCGATCAGGGCGCTGCGCAGCGGATAGTTCATCACGCTGTCCAGGCCGCCGCCCAGGGCGTAGCGCCGGGCCGCGCCGTAGCTGACCTTGTTGGTGGCGTCCTCCCAGACGTCGCCGATGAGCAGCGCGTCAGGCTTTTCCTCCTTGATGCTGCCGCGTATCTTGTTGATGACGTCGTCGGGCAGCTCGTCCGCCACATCCAGACGCCAGCCGCCGGAGCCGGAGCGCAGCCAGGTCTTGATGACGGCGTCATTGCCGGAGATCACGGCCTCCTGCCAGCCCGGGTCGGTTTCGGCCACATCCGGCAGGGAGGGGAGGTTCCACCAGCACTTGTAGTCGTCGGGGAAGTTGCGGAACTCATACCAGCTGTAATAGGGGCTCTCCGCGCCCTGGTAAGCGCCCTTGCCGGGATAGCGGCCGGCGCGGTTGAAGTAGACGCTGTCCGCGCCCGTGTGGGCGAATACGCCGTCCAAGAGGATATGGATGCCGTTTTCGGCGGCTTTGGCGCAGAGCTCGTCGAAGTCCTCCTTCGTGCCCAGCATCGGATCGATTTTGCCGTAATCCGCCACGTCATAGCGGTGGTTCGAGGGGGACTCGAAAATCGGGTTGAGGCAAAGGCAGCCGACGCCGCGTTTGGCCAGGTCCGGCAGGGCGTCGATGATGCCCCGGAGGGTGCCGCCGTAGAAGTCGTCGGGGCTGTAATACTCCCCGGTGGTGGGCCAGAATTTTACCGGCTCATCCCAGCTCTCGTGGACCTCAATGTTGCGGCCCAGGGAGCGGTGGTACTCGACGCCCTTCGCGAAGCTGTCGCCGCCCCGGGCGAAGCGGTCGGGGAAGAGCTGGTAGATGACCGTGCCCTCGGCCCAGTCCGGCGTGTCAAAGCCGGCCTCGTAGACCGTGAGCTGCCAGGGCTGCATCCGGTGGTCGCCCAGGCCGTCCGCGCCGTACCAGATGTTCTCGGACAGGCGGAAGGAGTAGTGCACCAGCCCCGGGCGGGAGGGGGCGGTGAACTCCACGGAGAACAGGCCGTCGCCGATGTGGGCCATCGGGTACTCCTCCCCGTTGGCGATCAGGCGGACGTTGGAGGCAAAGTCGCCAGCGCGCAGGCGGAGCAGGACGCTGTCGCCGCTGCGGACCGCGCCGATGGGCTTACGGTAGAGCTCGTCCCCCGGCAGGTGGAGGACATGGCCGGTGTCCGCGTCGGTGATTTCGAGGTAAAGCCGCGCGTAGGCCATGGCGCATTTGCCCATGGAGGAGTCAAGGCTCATGGCGGTGTGGATCAGCCGGCCCATGGCCTCCTTGTCGTAGTATACGTTGAGGGCATAGGAGATCACGCCCAGCATGGTGCCGGCGCTGTAATCGTAGAAGGAGAAGCCGTCGCCCTCGCCGGTGACCTGGTTGTAGGGGCGGACGGTGTCGCGCAGGCCGCCGACCTCGTGGACGATGGGCAGGGTGCCGTAGCGCTGGGCGATCATCTGGCTCAGGCCGCAGGGCTCGAAGGCGGAGGGCATCAGCAAAAAGTCCGCGCCGGCGTAAATCTGCCTGGCCACGTCCTCATTATAGCCGATGTAGGCGCACAGGCGGCCGCGGTAGCGGTTCTCGTAATCCCGCATGGCGTCCTCGTAGGCGTGGTCGCCGGTGCCCAGCAGGATAAAGGCCACATTGTGGGCCATCAGCTCGTCCAGGGCCTGCAGCACCAGGCCGAAGCCCTTCTGGCTGGTCATGCGGGTGACCATGGCGACGATGGGGGTCTCCGGGGAAACGGTGAGGCCCAGGGCCTCCATGAGCGCGGCCTTGTCCTTCGCCTTGTCCTCCGGGTGGTCCAGGTCAAAATGATAGGGTACGCGGGGGTCGGTGGCCGGGTTGAACTCATTGGTGTCGATGCCGTTGAGGATGCCGCTGACATCCGCGCCGCGGCGGCGCAGCTCCCAGTCCATCCCCTCGCCGAACTCGGCGGTGCGGATTTCGTCGGCGTAGCTGGGGCTGACGGTGTTGATCCTGTCGGCATAGCGGACCGCGCCCTTCATGAAGTTGCAGGAGCCCAGATGGGCGATGCCGTCGCCGCTGAGCCAGGCGGAGTCAAGGCCCAGCAGCTCCTGGGCGCGCTCGGGGCTGAGCCAGCCCTGGAAGGCCAGGTTGTGGATGGAGAAAACAGTCTTGAGCTTGCCCTGGGGCTTGTTCTGGTACTGCGCCTTGAGCATCAGGGGCAGCATGGCGGTCTGCCAGTCGTTGCAGTGAAGGACCTCGGGGCTGAAATCCAGCATGGGCAGCAGCTCCAGCACCGCCCGCTGGAAAAAGGCGTACTGCTCCACCTCGCCGTCGCCGCCGCGGTAGATCACGTCGCCGTAGTAAAATTCACTGTCCACCAGATAGTAGGTTATGCCGTCCAGCGTCAGCTTCTCCAGGCCAGCGTACTCGGTGCGCCAGCCGATCTGGACGTAAATCTCGCCCATGTGCTGGATCTTGTCGTCATATTTCCCCTTCATGCAGCGATGGTAGGGGGTGATAACCCGGGCGTCAAAGCCCAGGGCGTTCAGCGCCTTCGGCAGCGCGCCGGCCACGTCGGCCAGGCCGCCGGTCTTGCTCAGCGGAGAGCACTCCGATGAGGCGATCAAAATATTGGGAAGATGGGATTTCCCTTTCAGGAACAGGATTTTTTCGAGCTCAGAGTTCATGTTCTCGTCCTCCTTCTGCGTCAGTTCCAAAACTTGCGGGAGCGCCGCTCCGCGCTTTTCCATACGAACCTGCCCATATCATACTATATTTTTCCATAAACTGCAAGAGAGTCCACCAAAAATTTTAGCAATTTATTACAGCTCCCTCCCCCAGCGGGGGGAGGGAGCTGTGGCAGGAAAGAGCGCGCTGTCAACCTTCTTTTTCTACGGAAACGACGCGGCAGACGCCATCCGAGACACGGAAGCGGACGTTCCAGCCGGCGAAGGCGAGGCCGTAAACCCGCTCCGGGTCGCCGTGGTAGCGGGGGCGGGGGTCCAGGGCGAGGACGCCGCGCAGGGCCTCCGCCTTCTCCGGGGAAAAGTCCGGCGGCAGGACGTCCCCGAGGGCCACGTCCAGCGCCTCAGGGGCCTCCGCGGCAAAGCCGCCGGCGGCCTCAGGACGGCAGTCGGCGTAGGGGAGGTAGGGTTTGATATCGTAAATCGGCGTGCCGTCCACCAGATCCGCGCCCCCCACCAGCAGCGAGGCGTCCCCCCGGACATCCAACAGGCGCACACAGCTCAGGCCCAGGGGGTTGGGCCGGAAGGGGGAGCGGGTGGCAAAGACCCCGAGGCGGGTGTTCCCGCCCAGGCGCGGGGGGCGGACCGTGGGGGACCAGCCCCTGTCGGGGCGGCGGGCCTCGGAAAATTCCCAGATCAGCCACAGGTGGGAAAAGCCCTCGATCCCCCGCAGGGCCTCCCGGCTGCGGAAAGGCGGCTCGAACACGATCCGCGCCCGCAGGGCTTCCACCAGCCCGCTCTGGCGGGGGACGCCGAACTTGTCGGGGAACTCCGTTTCAATATGGGCGACGGGCTCGATCACCATTGCCGCAGCTCCTCCCCGTCCAGCGCGGCATAAACCAGTTTATCCCCCTCGTAGCGGAGCTTGAGGGAGAAGAAGGGGGCGCCCTCTTCCAGCAGCCGGAGGAAAATCTTGTCCCCCTCCCACTGGGGCAGGGTGGCAAAGTCGCTTTTGCGCACCCATTCCAGCGTCCCCTCGTCGCAGTCCCCCGGCTCGCCCTCGAAGCCCGACGCGGTGAACAGGTGCATATACTCCCCCTCCCAGCGGTCGCTGACGAAGGTGACAAGGCCCCGGTAGCGGTACTCCGTCAGGCGCAGGCCGGTTTCCTCGAAGGTCTCCCGGCAGACGCATTCCTCCGGGCTCTCGTTTTCCTCGCACTTTCCGCCGACGCCGATCCACTTGTCGCGGTTGAGGTCGTTCTCCTTTTTCACGCGGTGGAGCAGCAGCCAGCTGTCCCCCCGCTCGATGTAGCAAAGCGTGGTATTTTTCATTTACCGCGCCGCTTCCCGGATGAGATAGCGGATGGCCTCGATGGCCACGCGGGTGCCCCGCTCCGTGTCGTGGTCGTCGGGCTCGTCCGCGTAGCCCAGGGCCTTGCGCTCCTGGTTCCAGACCACGTTCAGCACCGTGCCGCAGCGGACGCCCAGGGCGGCGGCCACAGTGAACAGCGCGGCGCTCTCCATCTCGCTGGCCAGGACGCCCAGGCGCTTCCAGGCCTCCCACTTGTCCTCCAGTTGTCTGGCCACCGGCATCCGGTTGGGGTTGTGCTGTCCGTAGAAGGAGTCCTTGCACTGCACCACCCCGGCGTGCCAGCGCTGGCCCAGGGCCTGGGCCGCCCTTGCCAGGGCCTCGGTAATCGCGAAATCCGCCACAGCCGGGTATTCGATCGGGGCGTACTCCCGGCTCGTCCCCTCCATGCGCACCGCTCCCGTGGCGATGACCACGTCGGAGGCGCGGACGTCCAGGTGGATGCCGCCGCAGGTGCCCACGCGGATGAAGCTGTCCGCGCCGATGGCGGCCAGCTCCTCCATGGCGATGGCTGCCGAAGGCCCGCCGATGCCCGTGGAGGTTACGGACACGCTCTGGCCCTCCAATGTGCCTGTGTAGGTGGTAAACTCCCGGTTCTGCACCACCAAACGCGGCGCGTCAAAGTGCCGCGCGATGAGTTCGCAGCGCCCCGGGTCGCCGGGCAGGATCACCCAGCGCCCCACGTCGCCGCGGCGCAGCGCGACATGGTATTGCAGGCTGTCACTCATATGTATGCCTCCTTGTCAGAATATTGGTTCCATGTTTTCGCATTCTGTTATTGTAAATAGCCGCTTTCGTCTTTTTCAAGAATTTGCAGATAATCCTGTTTTGCGTTCAAAATTCTGGCGACATAGACACAATTCCCATTGACACGATATAGTGCGATATGCTTGCCACAGACCAATACACGCAGATCGGTCGGAAAGCCGGTCAAAGCTTCGACAGATGGCCCCGCCTCAGCGTAATGTTGTAAAATTCTCAATTCTTGCGTGATTGAACGGATGATCCGATTCGCGGAAATGCGGTTATGCAGCTCGTGAGAGACATATGTCCTGATATTTTCCAAATCTCTCGCTGCTTCGGCAGAAACAATCAGTTTATTCATCTGAAAGCTCCAGCCGCGCTTCTACTTCTTCAATGGTCAGCCACCCCTCGCGTTCTGCGGAATCAAAGCCTTTTTGCGCCTCCTCCACCAGGCGTTTACCGACACACCACTTTTGAAAGGCGATGTTTTCCGGCGAGGCGAGGAAGGGAAGGCCCTCTTCGTTCAGGGACTGCTGAATAAAAAGATTGACCGCGTCCGTAAGCGTCAGCCCAAACCGGGAGTAGACCGACTCCACCCGGCGCTTGACCTCCGGGTTAATCTTCATCTGAAAGGTAGAAGTTTTCGGAGCGTTTGCGACGCTGAGAAACTCTTTGTCCATATCATCACCTCCTCAAGGGCATTATATCCCCCGCCGGCGGGGATGTCAATGCAATGTCATTACCCCCGGCGTTTTCTCCCGCGCGGGGAGGAAAAACGCCGGGGGCAGGACGCGGGTTTCCGCGTCACTTTTCCCTGGCCCGGAACACCAGGGCGACGAGCCAGCCGAAGACCAGGGCGGCGCAGACGCCGGCGGCGGAGGCGGTGAAGCCGCCGGTGAACACGCCCAGCCAGCCCTGTTCCGCCACGGCCTCCCGGACGCCCTTCGCCAGGTTGCTGCCGAAGCCCGTCAGCGGGACGCTGGCCCCGGCGCCGGCCCAGTCCACGAGGGGCTGGTAGAGCCCCAGCGCCCCCAGGACCACGCCGGCTACCACATAGGCGGTCAGGATTCGGGCAGGGGTCAGGGCGGTGCGGTCAATCAAAATCTGGCCCAGGCCGCAGAGCGCCCCGCCCACGAGGAAGCATTTGAGATAAGGGACCAGACATGCCATCATCGCGTCCCCTCCCTGCGCTCGACGGCCTCCGCGTGGCTCTCGCCGGGGACTTCCAGCGCGACGGCGTGGCAGATGGCGGGGATGCTCTCCCCCTGCTGCACCGTGACCGTACTCATCAGCGCCCCGGTCGGGGCAAACAAAACCTTCGACCAGATGCCGTCCCGGAGGCAGCGCAGGATGTGGCCGGCGAAGACGCTGGCGGAGCAGCCCGCGCCGCTGCCGCCGGAGTGGACGTCCTGGCTGGCCGGGTCGTAGAGCAGCATCCCGCAGTCCGTGAACACCGTGGGCATGTCGAGCCCCTCCTCCCGGAGCAGGCCGGCGAGGATTTCGTGGCCGAATTTTGCCAGATCGCCGGTGATGACGGCGTCGTAGTATTTCGGCTCCCGCCCCGTGTCCCGGAAGTGGGCCAGCAGCGTGTCCAGCGCCGCCGGGGCCATGGCCGCGCCCATGTTGCCGATGTCGGTCAAGCCGGCGTCGACGATTTTCCCGGTGGTGATGTGGGTGACGCGCGGCCCGTCCCCCCCGGCGCAGAGCAGCGCGGCCCCGGCGGCGGTGGCGGTCCACTGGGCCACGGGGGAGCGCTGGCTGCCGTATTCCAGCGGTGTGCGGAACTGGCGCTCTGCGGAGCAGAAATGGGAGCTGGTCATGGCGCAGACAGGCCCTGCCCCCACCGCCGTCAGCAGCGCCCCCAGGCCCAGCGCCTCCCCCATGGTGGCGCAGGCGCTGTACAGCCCCAGATAGGGCGTATCCAGATCCCGCGAGGCGTAGGCCGAGCCGGTACACTGGTTCTGCAGGTCCCCGGAGAGCACATAGCGCAACGCCCCCTGGGGCAGCTTCGTTTTTGACAGCGCCAGATCAAAGGCCCGCCGGAGCATTACGGTTTCCGCCGCCTCCCAGCTCTTTTGCCCGAAATAGGAATCCTCGCTGAGCTCGTCAAAGCGGTCGCGCAGCGGCCCTTCGCCCTCTAACTTCCCGCCCACGGCGGCCCCGGCCGCCACGAAAACCGGCGTATCTATCCGCAGTGTCTGTTTCCCGATGTGCGTTACCATGGTTTTCCGCTCTTCCTTTCGCTTTTTCCTGTAGTATGGGCGGAAAACGCGGAAAAATACGCGCAAAAATTTTTCGAGTTGTAACTGGGGGTGTGAAAAAAGTCAACCGCTAAAAAGTTGCAAATCCATCAAATTTACGGCAAAAAGAATCGCTGTCATTGCTCACCAGTGCGCACACTGGTGAAGGCAATCCCCCAATCCGGAGGCTGGTGGTAAATGATTCATTCAAAGGGTAGTTGCAACTGGTGGGGGGATTGCTTACACCAGTCTGCGGACTGGTGTGCAATGACAGCGTTTTTATTCTCGTTAGCAGAGGCTGACTTTTTTCACAGCTCCTTACTTTGAGTTTATACAAATGCCTCCCCGCTTTCGGCAGGGAGGCATTGATTGTTTTTTTACGGAGTGGCTTCCGCATCCGCGTAGACCGTTTCAATCACGGGGCCGGTCTGCTCATTATCCGCCGCGGCGGGGGGCGGGGCGCCGCCGCCTTCGCCGGCGGTGGAGCTTACGGTGTGTTCGCCGGGGCCGTGGTAGGGGGTACCGCAGGTGTAGCAGGCGAAGGACTCCCAGCCGCCGTCAATCGCGCCGGTGGTGGAGTATATGCCCATCGGGCCGCCGAAGGTCAGGATGTTGACGTTGCCCGTGGTGACGTTCGCCACATAGGGGTTGATCGAGTTGTTGATCATCTCCAGCCACTCGTCCACCCGCAGGCCCACGAAGCTGATGTTGTTGATGCCGGAGCCGTCGATGGGCGCGGTCTGGAACACCACGTCGTCAGACTTGCAGCGCAGGAACTGGCGGGCAAACCAGACGATGTTCTCCAAGGTCAGGTCGGTATCGACGTCGTTGAGGATGATCTGCGCCAGCTCGGGCAGGTTGGAGATGCCCTTCTGGATCAGCTGGGAGGCCATGGCCTTGAGGAAATCGTGCTGGACGCGGATGCGCTTCAGGTCGCCCTCGGCGTAGGTGTTGCGGAAGCGGCAGAGCTTCAGGGCGTTTTCGCCGTTCAGCGTCTGCAGGCCGGGGTCGATGCTGATATAGAGATCCTGATAGGGGTCGTTGTAGTACATGCCCTCGGGCACGTCAAATTCCACGCCGCCGATGGCGTCTACCGCGTCCACCACCGCCTGGAGGTAGACCACCACATAATTGTCCACATAGAAGCCCAGCAAATTCTTGATCTGCTCTTCCAGCCCCGCCACGGGGTCCTCGTTGTTGTTCAGGCAGGCGGGATATACGGCGTTGATCCGCTTGGGGGTGGTGAACCAGCCGATGTTGATGAGGGTGTCTCGGGGGATGGAGGTGCCGGTGAGCTTGTGGTTCTTCGTGTCGAAGGACACGACCATGATGGTATCTGTGCTGTTGCTCTCCTTATCGACGCCTACCAAGAGGATGGTGTAGACCCCGTCCTTGCGCTGGCTGTCCAGCGGGACGGCAGGGGCGTCGCCGGCGTCCTCAGGCGGCTCCGTCTCCTCCGGGGTGGGTTCCGGGCTGGGGGCGAGGGAGGCGGTGGGCCTGGCGGTCGCCGTCGGGCTGGGGGAGGGCGCCGGCGGGAGCGTGGCGCTGGGTCTGCCCGGTGTCGGGGTCGGGTTCACGTCCGGGGGAGCGCCGTAGAAGAACAGGAAGTAGGCCGCCGCCACGAGGACGAGAAGCACCACGATCCCAAAGCCGATCAGGATGCCCCGAAGGGCTGTGAAATTCTTTTTTGGCGGCAGTGGCGGCGCTCCGGCGCTGCCGCCGGAGGCGCGGGCCGGGGGCGGCGGGGCCTTTGGCTGGGGCTTTGGCTGCTGCGGCGGGACGCTTTTCGCGGGGGAGGCAGGGGGGATATTGCCGCTGCTGTTGCTGGATTTGGGCAGAATCTCCCCCTGCCCGCCGGCTTTCGCGCCGGACTGGCTGCTGCGCTGCCCGGAGCTGTGGTCCGAACTGCTGCTGTTTCCAAATAACTTCATATGTCTTTCGTCCTTGCTTTTCGCGCAATATACAGTTTATTATGCCCGGCGTGTTCCAAAATTATCCACTCCGCCCGGGACATTTTCCCGGAGGCGGGAGCAGGGGCAATATATGACTCTCTTGCATCTTTTTTGAAACATCGTGACAAATACTGTAAGATTTTGCCCCCACCCATGAGGTGGGGGCAAAATGTTTTAAAGCTGGCGGTTGGCGTTGATTTTGACGCCGGGGCCCATAGTGGACGCGGTGACGCAAGTACGAATGTACTGGCCTTTCGCGGCGGCGGGCTTGGCCTTGATGACGGCGGCCACCAGGGCGGAATAGTTCTCGAAGAGCTTGTCCGCGCCGAAGCTGACCTTGCCGATGGGGCAGTGGATGATGTTGGTCTTGTCCAGACGGTACTCGATCTTACCAGCCTTGGCTTCCTGGACGGCGTTCACCAGGTTGGGGGTGACGGTGCCGGCCTTGGGGGAGGGCATCAGGCCCTTGGGGCCGAGGATCTTGCCGAGGCGGCCCACGGTGCCCATCATGTCGGGGGAGGCCACGACGGTGTCGAATTCGAACCAGTTTTCCTTCTGGATCTTCTCCACCAGATCCATGCCGCCGGCATAATCCGCCCCTGCGGCCAGGACCTCGTCTTTGCGCTCGTCCTTGCAGAAGACCAGGACGCGGACGGACTTGCCGGTGCCGTTGGGGAGCACGATGGCGCCGCGGACCTGCTGGTCGGCGTGGCGGCCGTCGACGCCCAACTTCAAATGGAGCTCGACAGTCTCGTCGAACTTGGCTTTGCTGAGCTTGCAGACCAGGTCGAGGGCGTCCTTCGGGTCATAGAGGGTCGAACGGTCAACCTGCTTGAGCTGCTCTTTATAATTCTTTCCACGGAACATTGATAAGTCCTCCCTTCTCAGTCCCCGACGAGTACGCCCATGCTGCGGCAGGTGCCGGCGATCATGCTGATGGCGGACTCGATGTCGGTGCAGTTGAGGTCGGGCATTTTCTGCTCGGCGATCTTGCGGAGGTCTTCCTTGCTGATGGTGGCCACCTTGTCGCGCTGGGGCACGCCGCTGGCGGTCTCGATGCCGCAGGCCTTCTTAATCAGGAGGGCGGCGGGGGGCGTCTTGGTGATAAAGGTAAAGCTGCGGTCAGAATAGACGGTGATGACCACGGGGATCATCATGCCGTCGTCCTTCTTCGTGCGCTCGTTAAAATCCTTGATAAACTGTCCGATGTTCACGCCGTACTGGCCGAGGGCGGGGCCCACGGGGGGGGCGGCGGTCGCCTTGCCGGCGGGAACCTGGAATCTTGCGTATCCTACAACTTTCTGTGCCACAGAGCACACCTCCAATTATTTCTTATTCGTCCCTGACCGGCTCGACCTGGTCCAGTTCCAGATCGACCGGCGTCTCCCTTCCGAACATGGAGACAACGACACGGACGAGGTTTTTCTCCGCGTCGAGTTCTTCAACAGTACCCAGAAAGCCCTCCAGGGGGCCGTCCGCGACCTTTACGGTATCGCCCACTTCATAGCCTACGACAATCTCCCGGCGCTCCACGCCCATGTCGTAAATCTCCTGGTCTGTCAGGGGAATGGCCTTCCCGTCGCTGCCGACAAAGCCGGTGGCCCCGCGCACCGCGTGGACCAGGTGCCAGGTCTCGTCCGTCAGCACCATCTTCACCAGCACGTAGCCGGGGAACACCTTGCGCTCTACCGTTTTCATCTCGCCGTTGTCGGCGCGCTCCGTGACGGTTTCCAGGGGGATGTTGACGGCCTGGACCAGCTCGGTCATGCGGCGGTTCTCCGCGCTCTTCATAATCGCGGCCGCGACCGCGTTTTCATAGCCGGAATAGGTGTGGACAACGTACCATTTCGCGTTTTCTGCCATTTTCCGATTCTTACTTGCCGGCCAGGGTGATGACGGCCTGGACCACGAGCTGGGCGATCTCGTCGAAGCCCCAGATCACGATGGCGGAAGCCACCATGACCACCAGCGCCACGACGGTGTTGTTGGTGATCTGGCTCCTGCTGGGCCAGATGACCTTTTTCAGCTCGCTTTTCATCTCCCGCCACCATTTGCCCACGCGCTTGCCGAAGGGGAGCTTTTTCACGTCCTCCTTCTTGACCGCGTTTGTGGTCACGGTGGCCGGCTTGTTCTCGTTCGCTGCCATAAATCGTGTTTCCTTTCTGAAGCTTACTTCGTCTCGGTGTGCACGGTATGCTTGCGGCAGAAACGGCAGTACTTCTTGAGCTCGACACGATCAGAGGTATTCTTCTTGTTCTTCATCGTGTTGTAGTTTCTCTGCTTGCATTCGTTGCATCTCAGGGTGATTTTCACTCTTGCGTCTGCAGCCATGATGCGGCACCTCCTTATTTTTATTGCCTCCCTGTCCGGAGCGCGCGAAAACGCCCGCCTTCCGGCAGGTAAAACGTACTATAACACAGCTCAAGCCGGAGGTCAAGCATTGTTTACATAACGTATGTCTCCGGCCATTGTTGTTTTTTAAAGAACCCTTCGGGTTCTGAACAGTTAGAAAGGCTGTGCTGCGCGAGTGCGCCCTGCGGGGGAGGGCGCATTCGCGCAGCGAGGAGTATTTTTGGCGAAAACGCGGTTTCCGCCGAAAATGATTAAACTTTATTCGCGCCTGCGGGCCCGGACTCTGCGAGGCAGCGGGGGTATCTGAACAGTTACTTTACCCAGCCCATGAAGGGAAACGGCAGCATTTTCGGCGATCCCTGTCACCCGCGGTTACGACCTCCCTTTCCAAAGCCGCCGCCCATCATCTGGTTGGGAATGGAGCTGACCTGCTGGCCGTTGACAATGATCGTACCGCCGTTGTACTGCGCAGCGCCGTCGTAGTCGAAGGCGGAGCGCCCGGTGACGTTGATGGCGCCGCCGTTGATGATGAGGTTTCCGTTGGAATCCACGCCGTCGGTATCGCCCGCGCCCATCGTGATGGTGACGGTGCCGCCGTTGAACTCAACAGTCGGAATAGACACAGAGGACTTGCGCGCGGCGTTGATGCCGTCGTCCGATGCGGCAATGTTGGTGTCGCCGCCGTTGATCTGGATATAGGTCGCCTCAAGTCCCTCGGCCGCGGTAATGTCGAAGGTGCCGCCGTCGATGGTCAGCAGCGTGTTGGCGTGGATGCCGTCGTCCGCGGACGAAATAGTGAAAGTACCGCCCGCAATATAGATGCTGCCATAGGTCTCATCGTCACTGTTCTCGGAATGCAGGCCGTCCTTGCCGGAGGTCAGGGTAAACGTACCGTCCGCGATTGCAATGCTGTCTTTTCCTGAGAGCGCGTGTTTGGAGGCGCTGATCTCATAAGAACCGTCTGTGATCGTCAGTTCGTCCTTGCTCACAATCCCGTGACCGGCGGGGGAGCTGATTTTCAGCGTACCCGTGCCGTTGAGCGTCAGATCGTCCTTCGAGAAGATGGCCGCGTCGACGTTGTTATCGTCGATCTGCGTGAAAGCGCCGCCGTTGGAGAGCGTGTTTACCGCGCCGTTCGCGAGGGTGATAAATACCTTGTCCGCCTGCTTGACGTAGATTGCGGCAAAGGTATCGGAACGGATGGTCACGCTGTCCAATACGAGCTGGACCTTGTCCTCATTTGTCGCGTCGACGATGATCGTACCGTCCAGCGTGCCACTGAGGAGATAGGTTCCCGCCGCTGTGATGGTGACGGTGGAACCTGCGACCGTCACCCCTTCGGAATCGCAGTTCGCGCTGTTGCCGTTCAGTATAATGGCAATGGTTTCGGAGGCGTCATACTCACCGGAAAGGTCACGCTTGGAGAATGCCGCGTCGTATGCGCCGGTGGTTTCTTCCGCTGCCAAATCCGCTGTTCCGGCCGTCGCTGCTTTTGAATTCTGAACTGCTTGAGAGAGCACTGTAGCGGTTGCGGGAGTTGACGCGACTGCGGTTTGCCCCGCCCCGCAGCCGCTGAAAAGCATTGCCGCGCAGAGGGCGACCGGAAGAAGCTTTATATATTTTGATTTCATGGTAGATAACCCCTTTCAGATTTCGGATTCTGGATATAATATAGCAGACTCATCCGAAACAATCCCCGAAAAGCGGCGGCGAAATATACGCAAAACATACGAAAAGGGCGCTCCGGTTCACTCTCACCCGCAGCGCCCTTTCCCTGCATTCATTTTGTTCGTGGAAACCGAACGGCAAACACCGCGCCGCCGTCGTTCCGTACCGTGATCGCGCCGTGATAAGCATCGACTACGGATTTGGCGATCGAAAGTCCAATCCCGTGCTTTCCTCCGGCACCCTTGTAGAAGCGCTCGAACACATGTCCCAGGTCCTCCGGTGCGACGCCGGGACCGTCGTCCGCCACTGAGACGAGCACGGCCTCCGGTGAAGCGTGACAGGAAAGGCGGATCTCCGCTTTCGCGTAGCGGATGGCGTTGGAAATGAGGTTGCCAAACAGCCGCTGCGCGTCCTGTTCCCGAATGGCAAACAAAACGGGGTCCTCGTCAAAGTTGAAAAGGAACGTGACGCCTTCTGCGTCCGCTCCGGCACGCTGCTCGGAAACGCAGAGCGACAATACATCGCGCAGATCCAGCGGCTCCGCGGTCCCCTCTGGGGAGGCCCTGCCCATGCGCGAGAGATAGAGAATCCCCTCCAACATGCCGCCGAGTTTATCCGATTCCCTAAGTATGACCTGGGCCGCCGCCTTCGGCTCCATGAGGTTGCATACGATGCCCTCGGCGTTTCCGCGAATCGAGGTCAGCGGGGTGCGCAGCTCGTGGGAGACGTTCTGGAAAAAGGTCTCCTGCTTATGATTTGCCTCCCGCAGCGCTGCCGCCATCTGATTCATGGAGAAGGCAAGCTGCCCGAACTCCATGTCCTGAAAGCGCAGATCGCGGTTATCCAGGTTTCCGCTGCCGATCTCCTCCGCGAAATCGCAGAGCTCACGTACCGGCCCCGCGAAGGAACGGGAAAAGCGGCGGCTCAGGAATACGGAGAGCAGGATCGCCGCCACAATAATGGCAAACAGCACGATATTGATCCGTGCGGTAAAGGCGAAAATCGCCGTCACATCGACGTAGCTGACGAGCCAGCAGCCGTCCTGTACCGGATCGGTCGTGACGGAGACCACATATTTCCCATCCGGGAGCGAGACTGTTTGGTATTGCGCGTTCCCGCCCGGCGGATTTTCGCTGAAATACGCCGACAGAGCCAGTCCCGCCGCGTCGCTCCCGTGGAGGTTGGAGAGTAATTCGCCGTCCTGGCCGAGGACAATGGCGCTGCCCGCGGTTCCGGTGATGCGGTCGGGATGCTCGTCGAACCTCCGGCCGCCCCGTTCGCCCTTCGTGCCGCCCTTGCGGTCGATGGAGGCGCTTTTCGACACCGAGGCAAGCTGGGACGAGACGCGGGTGCGGACATAGCTCTGTATGGAGAGATTGAATACAAGGCCGACCGCGAGCAGAATAGCCGTCGTCAGACAGATCAGCGTAAGAAGGACGCGGGTCTGGATATGCCACTGCCGTTTCATTTTTCCGCCTCCAGCCGGAAACCGTAGCCCCAGACAGACGCTATGACGGCGCCGCTGCCCTCCAGCTTCCTTCGCAGGCGGCGAACCGTGTCATCCGTGGCGCGGGTCTCCACAGCGGTCTCGAAGCCCCATACCGCGTTCAGCAGTTCCTCCCGCGAGAGGGCCTGCCCGGCGTGGAGCATCATGTAGCGCAGCAGTTCATACTCCGTGGGCGTGAGGGGCAGTGCCGCGCCGCCGCGCAGGATGTGGCGCCCGCCTTCGTCCAGCGTCAGCGAACCGATGCCGGGCGGAAAAGCCTCCGGGGCAGGCGCGGCGTGCTTTTGTGATTCAAAGTCAATGCGGCGAAAGATGGCCCGCACACGCATGAGCAGCGACATTGCGGAAAACGGTTTGGTGATGTAATCGTCGCTGCCGAGCCCGAGCCCCATGGCGTAATCGTTTTCCGAGTCCCGGGCGGTGAGCATGATGATGGGGACGGTGCTGGTTTCCCGAAGGAGCGTACAGACTGCGAACCCATCGCTGCCAGGCATCATCACGTCGAGGATCACGAGGTCGCAGGGCATGGCGCGGAAACGTTCCAGCAGCAGATCGCCTGTGGGGAAATCCTCCACTGAATGGCCGTCGCTGGTGAGAAAGGTCTTGATGACCTGACGGATGCTGTCATCGTCATCCGCCACATAGATCCGTTTTGCGCCGCTCATGGTTCGGCCTCCTGTTCCCATTTCAATTTTTCCTCTCCTGTCCGTTTCGCAATGCCTGTATTATGCCGCAAGGCAGTCGTTGACCCAGGAAATAAAGTTCTCCGTACTGCCGCCGCTGCGCTCCGCCTGGGTGTGTCCCTGTCCCCAGACTGTCTCAAAATCGACCTCAGGAACTATCGATAAATAACTTGTGCATATTGAAGTGATATGATATACTGTCAATATGGACAAGACATTATCAGAGCACATTAAACGAGTGCTACCGTGGTTGGATGAAGACCAAAAGAGGAAGTTTCTTGCCTCCGAAG
>JAFUVO010000156.1 GCA_017477525.1 Oscillospiraceae bacterium
AGCTTGAGGAAGTAGACCCAGCCCACAGTGACGTCGTTGTGGAAGCGCTCGCCGGTGCGCCCGTCGTAGAGGACGCTCTTGCCGTCCTCCCGGAGGTTGGCAAGCTTGAGGGTTTCATGAATCGTGGTCTCGTTGGCCCCGTTGAAGATGGGGGTCGCCACCTTCCAGCCCAGGGCCTGGGCCGCGTAACCTAAGTGGACCTCCAGCACCTGCCCGATATTCATACGGGAGGGGACGCCCAGGGGGTTCAGCACGATATCCAGCGGAGTGCCGTCGGGCAGGTAGGGCATATCCTCCTTCGGGAGGATGCGGGACACGACGCCCTTGTTGCCGTGGCGGCCGGCCATCTTGTCGCCCACGCTGATTTTGCGCTTCTGGGCGATATAGACCCGGACAACCTCGTTGACGCCGGGGCCCATCTCGTCCCCGGCCTCCCGGGTGAAGCGCTTCACGTCCACGATGATGCCGGCTTCGCCGTGGGGAACCTTCAAAGAGGTGTCCCGGACCTCCCTGGCCTTCTCGCCGAAGATGGCCCGCAGCAGCCGCTCCTCGGCGGTCAGGTCCGTTTCGCCCTTGGGCGTGACCTTGCCGACTAAGATATCGCCGGCGTGGACCTCCGCGCCCACCATGATGATGCCGCGGTCGTCCAGATATTTCAGAGAATCCTCGCCCACGCCGGGGATGTCCCGGGTGATCTCCTCCGGGCCCAGCTTGGTGTCGCGGGCGTCGCACTCGTATTCCTCGACGTGGATGGAGGTGAACACGTCCTCCATGACCAGCCGCTCGTTGAGCAGGATCGCGTCCTCGTAGTTGTAGCCCTCCCAGGTCATGAAGCCCACGAGGATGTTCTTGCCGAGGCTCAGCTCGCCCTGGGCGGTGCTGGGTCCGTCGGCCAGGACCGTCGGGTCCTCCCACTTGCCGTCCGCGCCCTGGCGCAGGCCGTGGACCCGCTCGCCCACGGACACGATGGGCCGCTGGTTGAAGCAGGTGCCCTGGTTGCTGCGGGAAAATTTAATCAGCTCATAATCCCGCACCGTGCCGCTGTCGTACTTGACGCGCACGTTGGTGGCGGAGACCTTTGTCACCACGCCGTCGCCCTCGGCCAGTACGCAGACGCCGGAGTCGATGGCGCACTTGTGCTCGATGCCGGTGGCCACGATCGGGGCCTGGGTGGTCAGCAGCGGCACGGCCTGGCGCTGCATGTTCGCCCCCATCAGGGCGCGGTTGGCGTCGTCGTTCTCCAGGAAGGGGATCATGGCCGTGGCGATGGACACCATCATGCGGGGGGACACGTCGATAAAGTCCACGCGGGACTGGTCGACCTCGATGATCTCGTCCCGGTGGCGGCAGACCACGCGCCTGTTGACCAGGCAGCGGTCCTCGTCCACGGGCTCGGTGGCCTCGCAGATGACATAGTGGTCCTCAATGTCGGCGGTCATGTACTGCACATCGTTGGTGAGGCGGTTGGCGATGATTTTCCCCTTCTCGTCCCGGACGTGCTCGATGCGCCGGTAGGGGGTGATCAGGAAGCCGTATTCGTTGACCCGAGCGAAGGCGGCCAGATAGGAGATCAGGCCGATGTTGGGACCCTCCGGCGTCTCGATGGGGCACATGCGCCCGTAGTGGCTGTAATGCACGTCGCGCACGTCGAAGCTGGCGCGCTCACGGCTCAGGCCGCCGGGGCCCAGGGCGGAGACACGGCGCTTGTGGGTCAGCTCCGCCAGGGGGTTGGTCTGGTCCATGAACTGGCTCAGGGGCGAGGAGCCGAAGAACTCCTTGATGGCCGCCGTGACGGGCCGGATGTTCACCAGGCTCTGGGGGGTGACGATGTCGAGGTCCTGCAGGGTCATGCGTTCGCGGATGACCCGCTCCATGCGGGAGAAGCCGATGCGGAACTGGTTCTGCAGCAGCTCGCCCACGGAGCGCATCCGGCGGTTGCCCAGGTGGTCGATATCGTCGGCCTCGCCGATGCCCATGGCAAGGCAGTTCAGATAGTTGACGGCGGCGAAGATATCGTCGAGGACGATGTGCTTGGGGATCAGCAGGTCCAGGTTGTCCCTGATCTGCTCCTTGAGCTCCTCGCCGGAATACTGGTCCAGCAGGCTCTTGAGGATGATGAAGCGCACCTTCTCCTTGATGCCCAGCTCGGCGGGGTCGAAATCCACATGGTTTTTCAGATCGACCATGCCGTTGGAGAACACGCGGACGCTCTTCCCGTCCACGTCCAGCCAGACGTCCACAGTGCCGGTGGCCTCGATCTCATCGGCGCGGGCGCGGGTCAGCACCTCGCCGGCCTCGGCGATGATCTCGCCCGTCCGGGGATCGGCCACGGGGAGGGCCAGCTTGTGGCCGCTGATGCGGGGGGCCAGGGCCAGCTTTTTGTTGAATTTGTAGCGGCCCACGTTGGAGATATCGTAGCGCCGGTGGTCGTAGAACAGGCCGTTGAGCAGGCTCTCAGCGGTGTCGACGGTGGGGGGGTCGCCGGGGCGCAGGCGCTTGTAGATCTCGATCAGGCACTCCTCCCGGGTGGGGCAGGTGTCCTTCTCAAAGGTGGCGGTCATGCGCGCGTCGTCGCCGAAAATCTCCTTCACCATCTCGTTGGTGACGCAGCCGGCCACGGGGGAGCCGTCGGGCAGGCAGCTCAGCCAGGTGGCGGGGAGCTTTTCGTCGTACTTGCCCATGCCCTTGAGCAGCCAGGTCACGGGGATCTTGCGGTTCTTGTCGATGCGGACGTAGAACACGTCGTTGGCGTCCGTCTCGTATTCCAGCCACGCGCCGTGGTAGGGGATGATGGTGGTGGCATAGACGCTGATGAGGGCCTTGTCCGTGGTCTTGTCAAAATAGACGCCGGGGGAACGGACGATCTGGGAGACAATGACGCGCTCGGCGCCGTTGATGATAAAGGTGCCGCCGGCGGTCATGATGGGGAAATCCCCCATGAAGATCTCCTGCTCCTTGATCTCCTCCGTCTCCCGGTTGCGCAGCCGGACGCTGACCTTCAGCGGCGCGGCATAGGTCGCGTCCCGGGCCTTGCACTCCTGCTCGTTGTATTTGGGCTTTTCAGTCATGGCGTAGCCGACGAAGCTGAGCTCCAGGTTCCCGGTATAGTCCGTGACGGAGTCCACCTCGTTGAATACGTCCTTCAGCCCCTGTTCCAGAAACCAGCGGTAAGAATTTTTCTGCACCTCCAGCAGGTGCGGCATCTCCTGTTCCTCGGGGACGCGGGCAAAGCTCTTGCGCAGGGTCTTGCCGTACATTACGTCCTTTGGCATCTTGGACATCCCTCCTCGTAGAAAATAGTGCGATACGCCCGGTGTGGTGGCTTGTTATTATCCGCGGCGGCTTGATTTTTTCCCGCGATGTGGTAAACTACAAGCGTCAGAATGAAAAAGGGGTCGTGCACCCTTTCGCTGATAAAGCAAGATATTATACCATTCTTTTGAACAGCTTGTCAATGTTCATTTTGTCGGATTCGGAAGGATTTTCCTTCCGCTTTTTTATTCCCATTCTATGATTTGCCCTGCCCCGGCCCGGTCCCCCGGGCGGGGCAGGGCCGGACGGGGGCGGAATATGGCGCAGTATTTCGGGCTGCTCCTGCTGGGCGCGGGGGCCTATATCATCCTGTGGCGGGAGGGGATGTTCCGTAAAAACGCGAACCTGTTCCTCTCCGCCGCGGCCATCGCGGCGGCGATGCTGCTGCGGGGGCTGTGCATGGAGCACGAGACGCTGGACTATCAGAATTTTCTGAAGGGCTGGGTGCAGTTTTACCGCGACAACGGCGGCGTTTCCGCCCTGGGGCGGAGCGTGGGGAACTACAACGTCCCCTACCTCTATTTCCTCGCTTTGATTTCCTATTCCGGCGTCCGGGACCTCTATCTCATCAAGCTGTTCTCCGTGCTGTTCGATGTGCTCCTGGCCTGGGGGGTGCTGCGCCTCGTCCGGCACACGGCCCGCTCGGATAACGCGGGGCTGATGGGCTTTCTGATAACCCTGCTGCTCCCCACGGTGCTGCTGAACGGGTCCTACTGGGGCCAGTGCGACAGCGTCTACGCCGCCTTTGCCCTTTGGAGCGTGGCGCTGGCCCTGGAGCGCCGGCCCGTCGGGGCGGTGGTCTGCGCCGCGCTGAGCTTTGCCTTCAAGCTGCAGGCCGTGTTCCTGCTGCCGGTGTTCCTGGTGTTCATCTTCGCCGGGAGGGTCAAGTGGCGGCACCTGCTCGCCTTTCCCCTGACCTACCTCCTTGTGGCCGCCCCCGCGGTCCTGGCGGGGCGGCCGTTTCTGGACACGCTGCTGCTGTACGTCGACCAGGCGGACACCGTCGGCGGCGGGCTGAACTACAATTCCTCCTCGATTTACGCCTTCCTCCCCTACGGCGCGGAGGTGGACACGGAGCTTCTGGCAAATCTCGGCATTGCCGCCGCCTTCAGCTTCCTGATTCTGCTGTACATCCTCTGCTTTGTCCGGCGCAGGCGTCTGGACGACACGGCGCTGCTGGCCTGCGCCGTGCTGGTGAGCGTCGCGGTGCCTTTCCTGCTGCCCCATATGCACGACCGCTATTTTTTCCTCGCGGACGTGCTCAGCCTTGCGCTGGCCCTCGTCTGCCCTCCCCTGTTTGCCCTTCCGTTCCTGGCCGGCTTCGCCTCCCTGCTGGGCTACCACGCCTATCTGCGGATGCGCTACCTGCTGCCCATGTCCTACGGCGCCGCCGCCCTCGCCGCCGCCGTCCTGCTGCTGTGCGCTTACCTCGTCTGGCTGCTCTGCCTCCGCCCGCCCGCCCATGGGAAGCGCCGGTAATATAACATAGCGCCCCTCCCCCTGTTGGGGGAGGGGCGCTATGTTCCGCAAGGGGAGGTTCCGGCCCTCCGGGGCCGGCCTGCTTTTGTCAGCAGCGGCAAAAGCAGGAACTTTCAACCATAAGAGCCTAATTTTTAGCCATCCTGCGTATTCTTTCTCGGATACGGTTTTTCCTCGTCCGTCAGCTCCGCGATATAGTCCATGCTGGTGTTCAAAGCCAGCGCGATCTGGCGGCACTGTTCCATGGAGATTCCCCGCTTACCTTTCTCCATCTTGGAATACTCACTCTGGTCAATACCGGTGAGCATCTGCATCTTGATTTGCGTGTAACCCAATTTTTTCCGCCGTTCAACGATTCGCATGTTCATCACCATTTCTTATTATGGCTAATTCCCCTATTGATTTTAGGGGAATTTCACCTATAATAGAAATTGAGGTGATGAAGATGTCATTCCAAAGCAAAAAAATCATGCTGGCCTTTTTCGCGGTAAAGGAGCCGAAGGAGCCCGGGGCGTACCTGGAACTTCTGGACCGGCTCGAAGAAACGCTTACCCCCTCCCAACTGGACCTGTTCAACCGCTTTTACCTGGCCTACGGGGACGCGATGCTCGCGCGCACCGAGTATTATTTCGCTGCCGGTTGGAAAGCTGGGCGGCGGAGCCGGAAACAAACAGGGCCGGTCATCTGACCGGCCTTGTTTGTTTCCGTTTATCCCCCGTCCGGGCGGACGGAGAAGTGCATAAAATCGAAGTTGTTGCCGCCGCCCCAGCCGTCGCCCTCGCCGGGGATGTTGGAGCCGCTGCCGCCCCAGCCCCAGCCGTAGTCGTTGAAGGCCTTGACCACGCTGCCCGTGGGGCTGATGGAGAACTGGCTGGGCCCGCCCAGGCTGCCGCGGTAGGCGCTCAGGGGCCGTCCGGCCCAGCGGAAGTTCGGTTCGTCCTCGACGATGGGCCACCAGCCGTAGCCGCAGGTGGGGGTGAAACTGCCGCTGGAGAAATTGCACTCGCAGTTGTAGGTGGCGTTGATGTCGATGGCGCAGCCCCAGGCGTGGCGCATAGTTTCGCCGGTGAAGCGCCCGCCGCCCACGGCGCCGGCCATGCAGTACTGCTCCGGGTCGTCGAAAATCTGTGCGAAAATCAGCCGCACCTCCTCCGCCACGCACTTGTTGACGTTGATGGTCACGCTGGTCTCGTATTTGATGCCCGAGCGGTCCGTCCCCCAGACGGGGAGCGTCACCGCCTCGATATAGGGCTCCGCCTCGGCCATGGTCTTGAAATAATACTTGTTGGGGTCCCCGAACAGCCGTTCCCTGGCCTCCGCGTCGATGTTGTTGTAGCGGTCCAAGTGGTTGCCCTGCACAAGCCACTCCGCGAAGGACTGGAAGCCCTGGGGGCGTTTGGTTCGCAGGAGCATCTCCCCATCCGGCGTCCTGGACCAGGCGGGCACCACCCGGTCGTTGGCCCAGAGCATCCGGTAAATCACCACCGCCGCCTCCGCCCGGGAGAGGCTGCGGTCCCCCCGGAAAGAGCCGTCCTCATAGCCGCTGAGCAGCCCCTTCCCGAAAGCCTGCTCCACGGCGGAGACATACTGCGGGTCAATATAACTGTAATCCGTGATGTTGCTGTAAGCCAGGTTCGTCACGGCGGTCAGCTCCCGCAGCATCTGGGTACAGGTGTTGCTCAGGATCACCGCCATTTCATAGCGGGTGATGGGCTCGTCCAGCGCCTCCGGGGTGCAGGGGAACAGCAGCGCCGTCCCGGTCCCGGTCTGTCCGGCGGCGCCGGAGTCGGTGTAGTAGTCCGCGATCAGGATGTTGTTTTCCTCCGCGATGGTGTAATACCTTCCGGCCCAGTGGATCTCGTCGCGGCTGCGGTCGATGGTATAGCCCTCCGCGGCGGTCATCATCATTTTGAGAAACTCGCCCCGCTTCACCGCCCCGTCGGGGTGGAAGCGCGTCACGCCGTCGCTGTCCACGATGCCGTTGATAATCCCCGGCGTATAGTTCTGCATCAGCAGGATCGGCTGCTCGTACCAGGCGTCGTCCGCCACATCGGGAAAGCCGGTCTGTGTCGCCGCCGTCTGGCGCGGCGCGGCGCAAAGAAGCAATACGCAGGCCAGCAGCAGCGAAATGATTTTCTGTCTCTTTGTTTCTCTCATGGGGGCGTGTCTCTTCCTTTTAATATCTGAAGCTGTTTCGAGCCTCCGCTGCCTCGCAGAGTTCGCGCCACAGCGCGAAAAAAGTCAAAATCATTTTCGGCGGAAACCGCGTTTTCGCCGAAAATACTCCTCGCAGAGCGGAGTGTGCGACCGAAGGGAGTGCGCGGAGCGGAGCGCATTTTCCTGTTCAGCAGCCCAGCGAAGCGGGTGCTGAACAGTTGTTAAAAATTAAATGTGTATGGCATCAGCTTCGACAACGGGTAGCTGACATAGCTGCCGCCGGCCTTCGCGGCCAGGACCTCCATCTCGGGGGCGAACTCCGAGAGCACCTGCCGGCAGGAGCCGCAGGGATAGCAGTAATTCTTCCCCGCCCCGTAAATCGCGATGCGTCGGAATTTGGTGTAGCCCTCGCTGACGGCCTTGACCACGGCGGTGCGCTCGGCGCAGATGCAGTCGCCGTAGGCGGCGTTTTCGACGTTGCAGCCGGTGAAGATGGTCCCGTCCTCGCACTCTAAGGCCGCGCCCACGGGAAAGCCGGAATAGGGGCAGTAGGCCCGGGTGGACGCCTCCTGGGCCAGGTTGAGCAGTTCACGATCGGTCATTGCGAATCCTCCATAGTTTCCTCCCCGTCCGTCCCGGGCGGGGGCGAATCTGACGGCGTTTCGGTTGGCGCCGGGGTGGGCGTCGCGGCGGGGACGTTGAACACGGTGGGCTTTTCCGTCACCGCCGGCGCGTCCGCCGACAGCACCTCCGGCATGGTGATGGTCCACTCATAAAAGTGGTAAAACAGGTCGTACTGCGTGGCCCGGAGGCCGCTGACGACGCCCCGGTGGGTCAGCACCTGCCGCCGCTCGAAGCACACCGGTATGATAAGCCCCGTGTCGACGATATAGCGCGCCACCTGCTGGAAGGCGTCGTAGCGCCCGATCTCCGAGGCGGCGAAAAACTCCTTGTACAGCCGGTCGTAAGTCTCGTCTGTGTTCTTGGCGTAGTTCATGGCCCAGTCGACCTTCTGCACGTTCATGTCCGGGACCTTGAACAGGTAGCGCAGGTCCCAGTCCATGCCCATGCGCACCTCGCCGTAGTACATGTCGTAGTCGCCCTCCTCAAGGGCCGTCACGAAATCCTCCCAGCCCAGCTCGTAGACCTGGGTGGTGATCCCCATCGAGGTCAGTTCCTCGGCGATGCGGCGGGCCGCCGCCACCTTGACGGCGGAATCGCTGTTGACGATGAACTTGATGTGCAGCTCCACGACGATGCCGGTGACCATGACCTCCAGGTCCCCGTCGTTGTCCAGGTCCCCCAACCCGGCTTGCTCGAACAGCGCCTGACAGAGCTCCTTGTTATAGCCCAGCGAATCGGCGTACTCCTGATCGTAGAGCTGGCTCGATGGGTGGACGGGCAGGGCAGCGGGGATGGCGCAGTTGTCCATCAGCCCCGTGATGTAGTTCCGGTCGACGATGTAGTTGACGGCGCAGCGCAGGCGGAACAGCTGGAAATATTTGCTCCGGGTGTTGAAGCCGATGTACTGCATGTTGCTGGTTTCCACATAGCGCGTCTCGTTGGTGCTGCCGTAGCCCAGGCTGAAAACGCTGGTGGGATCGTTGGTCACGATGTCCAGGCGGGAATCGTCAAATGCCTGGATGCGGACGCTGGACTCCATGTAATCCACCAGATAGATCGTATCCAGCGGCAGGGAA
>JAFUVO010000157.1 GCA_017477525.1 Oscillospiraceae bacterium
AGCCTCGTCCTTGCAGCGGCTGAAATCGTAATCGCGCACCTCCACAAAGCTCCGCTCCGTGAAAAAGGGCATGGCGTTGACCGCCTCGCCCAGTTCCTGCAGATCGAGGCCCGCCCCCGGCAGCTTCCGGGCGCTGAACTCATTCCCCTCCGGCACGCAGCAGCCCCGCAGCGCCTCAAGGTAGCGCTCCCGCAGATACTCCTCCGGGCCGTAGAGCAGGTACAGCCGCTCCGGCCCCCGCTCCCGCAGGGCGCGGACCTCCGCGGCGTAGTTGAATTTCGGCTTTGCCTGTTTTGCCATAGCGCCACTTCTCCTTATACCCGGTCCCGGAGCTTTTCTCCTCCCCGGAAGGTGAGGAGGAAAGCTCCGGGCCGCCCGTTTACGGCTCGTTGTTGAGGTAGGCCCGGATGCGCTCGATGACCATCTCCAGGGCCACGGCGTTGTGGCCGCCCTCGGGGACGATCAGGTCGGCCCGGCGCTTGGAGGGCTCCACGAACTGCTCGTGCATGGGCTTGACCGTGGTGAGGTACTGGGCGATGACGCTCTCCAGGCTCCGCCCCCGGTCCCGGACGTCCCGGACGATGCGCCTGAGGATGCGCTCGTCGGCGTCCGTGTCCACGAAGATTTTGATGTCCAGCTCCCGCACCACCTCCGGCTCGGCGAAGATGAGGATGCCCTCCACAACCAGCACCCGGGCGGGGGGGAGGCGAACGGTCCCGGCGGCGCGGTTGTGGACGCTGTAATCGTAGACGGGGCACTCCACCGCCTCCCCCCGCCGCAGGGCGCGCAGGTGCTCTACGAACAGCGGGGTGTCAAAGGCGTCCGGGTGGTCGTAGTTGAGCCTGCACCGCTCTTCAAACGGCATTTCGTCATGGGCCTTGTAATAGCTGTCGTGGTGCAGGACGCTGACATCCTCGCCGAACTGTGCGACAATGCGCTCTGTGAGCGTGGTCTTTCCGCTGCCGGTCCCGCCGGCAATCCCAATGGCAAGCGAACGCATACCGGGGCCTCCTTATATATTTTTCTGTTTCCGTTTCCCTCCCCGCCGAAAGCGGGGGGAAACAGGTTTATGATTCACCCGGAATATCATCTATTATTTGTTATTTTATCACAAATCCCCCCCTCTTGCAAACCGTTTTTTCCGCCGGGGGCTTCGTCTTTTTGCACTGGGCGGGGGGGGGGTGGGGGGAGCGGCGGGCAATTTTGGCCAAACTTCACGGTTTTACTTGATTTTATCGCGATACATGGTATAATCAAATGGTGTAATCAGGTGATCAGAAGCAAAGAGGAAAAAACGAAAAAGAAAAAATGGAGGGAACACGCATGAAAAAAATTCTGGCAATGGCACTGGCACTGTGTCTGGTCTTCTCCCTGGCCGCCTGCGGCGGGAGCGGCAGCAGCGCCAACACCAACAGCGGCGCAGCGGCGAACGACAGCGCGTCGGGCAATGCTTCTTCCGCGGCGAACGGCGCCGCGGCCAATACGGAGCCCGCCGGCGGCTCCGCCGCCCCCGCGAGCACGGACGACCCCGACAGCATCCCTGACACCATGACCTCCTCTGACAACAAGTACGAGGTCGCTTTTGTCACCGACGTGGGCCAGCTCAAGGACAAGAGCTTCAACCAGGGCACCTACGACGGCGTGAAGCTCTACGCCGCCAACAACGGCCTGAGCTACAAGTACTACCAGCCCGCCAACGGCGACCAGGCCACCGACGACGACCGCTACGACGCCATGAAGGCCGCGGCGGACGGCGGCGCGAAGGTCATCGTCTGCGCCGGCTTCATGCAGGGCACCGCCCTGGAGAAGGCCGCCAGCGAGTTCACGGATGTCAACTTCGTGTTCATCGACGGCTGGTCCATGGGCCTCGACAACGTGGCGGGCATCGCCTTCAAGGAGCAGGAGTGCGGCTACTTCGCCGGCTACGCCATCGTGAAGGAGGGCTTTGAAAAGCTCGGCTTCTGCGGCGGCGGCGGCGGGACCAACCCGGCCTGCTGCCGTTACGGCTACGGCTTCGCCCAGGGCGCCAACGACGCGGCCAAGGAGCTGGGCAAGACCGTCGAGCTGAACTACACCTGGCAGTACGGCGCTTCCTTCTCCGCCTCCCCCGAGATGCAGTCCCTGGCGGCCGGCTGGTACACCAACGGCACCGAGGTCATCTTCTCCGCCGGCGGCTCCATCTTCCAGTCCATCACCGCCGCCGCCTCCGCCAATGACGGCTTCGTCGTCGGCGTGGACACCGACCAGTCCTTCGACTCCGACACCGTCATCACCTCCGCCCTCAAGGGCGTGGGCGCCGCGGCCTCCTGGGCCATCGGCAAGAGCTACGACGGCACCTGGGGCGAGATTTCCGGCAGCAACTCCGCCAACCTCGGCGCCGCCGAGGGCGCGACCGGCCTGCCCACCGCCACCTGGAGCCTGAAGAACTACACCGTCGCCGAGTATGAGCAGCAGCTCAAGGACGTCATCGCCGGCAACATCGCCGTCGCCAGCGACGCCCTCGAGAACGACGCCATCACCGGCATCAACTTCAGCAACCTGACCGTGAACTATATCTGATGGAAAAAAATCCCCGCCCCCTTCGGGGGGCAGGGATTTTTTTGGATCATCTTCCCCTTGACTTTTCCGCTTGAATGGGTATAATAAAAGACAGAAGGCGCCGCAACAAGCGGCTGGCTTCGTCGACTAAGTTTTAATAGGGCTGTTGGTCAGCCCGAAAAACCGTCACTTGCCCGAGTGGCGGTTTTTCCCATGCGTGGGACGGATCACAATGGAAACCGTAAACGGCCCAACGTGAAATGTAAATGTCATCCGCATAAGATACCACCTCCTTTCCCATATGGGATAAGTTCGGC
>JAFUVO010000158.1 GCA_017477525.1 Oscillospiraceae bacterium
TGGAAGATATCACTCCCTCTTCCCTGCCCAGCTGTATCCCCTGGTCCCGGCCCAGCTGTATCCCCTGGTCCCGGCCCAGCTGTATCCCCTGGTCCCGGCCCAGCTGTATCCCCTGGTCCCGGCCCAGCTGTATCCCCTTCTGTATGCCCCTCGCCTCGATTGCCTCGCTCAAATTACACATCTGCGACACCTCCCTGTCCAGCGCTGATCCCGGACGCGAGGCTCGATATGGTTTCCATCTCAGCACTCCCTCACAAATCCCCCGTCGCGATAGCAATACACCGTATCGGCCAAAGCCAAATCCCCGGCGTCGTGGCTCACCAGCAGGAGGGTCTTGCCAGCGGCATGTTCCCGCACCAGCTCCGTCAGGGAGCGGCGCAGGGGCGGGTCGAGGCCCTGGAAGGGCTCGTCCAGCAGCAGCGCCGCGCCGCCGTAGGCCAGGGCGCGGCAGATATTCAGCCGCTGGCGCATCCCGCCGGAGAGCTCGGCGGGGTATTTTTTTGCCGCCTCCGCCAGCCCCGCCCGGGCCAGCCAGGCTTCCGGCTCCGGGGTCACCAGGGCCAGGTTGCGCTCCGCCGTCAGCCAGGGGAACAGCCTCGGCTCCTGGAACACCATCGCAACGGGGCCGTCCACCCTTACCCGCCCCGCCTCCGGGACTCGCAGGCCGGCGCACAGGCGCAGCAGCGTGGTCTTGCCGCAGCCGCTGGGGCCGGTCAGGGCCGCGCGCTCCCCCGCCGCGAGGGTCAGGGAACAGTCCCGCAGCACCGCCGCGCCGCCGTAGGTGACAAGCACGTTTTCCAGCGCAATCACGTCGCCGCCTCCCCTCCGCGCCGGGTCCTCCGCTCCCAAAAGTCCGCGGCCCGGAGCACCAGCGTTTCAATCAGCACGGAGCACAGCACCACCGCGGCGGTCCAGGCAAACAGGTCGACGGTCTCAAGGTAGAGCTTCGACTCATAGAGCATCCTCCCGATGGAAATTGCCGGTACGGTCAGTACCTCCGCGGCCACGCCGGCCTTCCAGCCCATGGCCAGCCCGCCCCGGCAGGCCGAGAGGAACCAGGGCAGCACCGAGGGGACGTAGAGCTTCGTGAGGGTTTTCAGGGGGGAGAAGCGGTACAGCCGCGCCACCTCCCGCAGCTCCGGGTCCACGGCCCGGATGCCCGCGCAGACGTTGGTGAACACCAGCGGCAGCACGATCAGGGCGGAAATAAACGCCGGCAGGACGTTCCTGCCCATCCACAGCAGCGCGAGGATGATAAAGGAAGCCACCGGCGTCGATTTGATCGCGGCCAAGAGCGGGCGAAAGAGCGCGTCCAGCAACGGCATGCGGCAACAAAGCGCCGCCAGCGCCGTCCCCAAAGCCAGGGCCGCCAAAATGCCGCAGACCACGCGGGCCACGCTCATGCCCACAGTGTTCCAGAAGGAAGCGGTCAGCGCCAGGGCGCAGAGGCGGCGCAGCACCGCCGTGGGGGCCGGGAGCAGCAGCTCCTTCCCCACGGCCAGCGCCAGCGCCTCCCAGACCAGCAGCCAGAACAACACGGCTGCCAGCGTTTTCGCCATGGCCCTCATTTACGGGTTGATGAAGTAGTAGAAGCCATCCTCCGGCAGCGCCCCGCCGATGGACTGGGGGGCGACCTCGAAGAGCTTTTCCAGGAACGCGCCGACTTCCACTCGCATGGGCTCGTCCGTCACATAGCACAGGCTGCAGCGGGGCAGGGCCTTCGCGGCCACGGCAGCGTTGTTGAACACGCCTGTCTCCTGGATCGCCTGTCCGGCGGCGTCCGGGGCCTGGAGGGCGAACTGGACGGACTCGTTGTACTCATAGAGGAACGCGGCCAGCTCGTGGGGGTGGGCGTCGATCCACTCGCGGCGGCCCACGATGCAGCCCAGGACGATGCCGTCCCCGCCGGCGCTGTTCCACTCCGCGTCCAGGTCAAGGGCGATCTCGAGCGCCTCGTTGGCGCTCATGGCGATCGTGACCATGGGCTCCGGCAGCACGGCCAGGTCGACCTCCCCGGCGGCCAGCGCGGTGCGCAGGTCCGCGGGCTGGGCGTAGCTGTTGTCAATGACGACGTCCTCCCCCACCTTCAGGCCGTTGGCCGCGCAGAGCCAGTTCATGATAAAGCTGGGGTTCTGGGCCGGGGCGTACACGGTCTTGCCCCGGAGGTCGGCGAAGGAGCGAATGGATTCCTTCGCGGGGTTCTGCAGCAGGAAGAGGTTGCCGCGCACGATCTCCGCCACCACGGCCACGCCGCCCTCCGTCCGGTTATACAGGGCCGCCGCCGCGTTGGTGGGCAGCGCCGCCAGGTCCGCGTCCCCGCTGACCAGCGCCGCCGTGATGTTGCTGGCGTCGCTCTCCACGGTGAAATTGTAATTGAGCAGCGCGTAGTTCTCCGCCGTGTTGGCGATCAGCTTCGCCATGCCGAAGCCTGTGGGGCCGTTCAGGACCATGACGTTCACCGGGAGGCTGAAATCCAGCTCCGCCAGGTTGAAATTGAGGCTGCTGGCGCTGGCCGGGACCTCATCGACGGGCGTCAGGGAACTGTCAGGGGGCGCCGGCGCCGGCGTCGGGGCCGCCGTGGCCGCCGGCTGCCCCGTACCGGAGCAGGCCGCCATCGGCAGCGTCAGGCAAAGCAGGAGCAGCACAGCCGTGAGCTTCTTCATGGTCTTCATGTCAAATCCTCCCGTGGTTACATCGCTCGCGCGGGATCTCGTTCTCCCGCGGCGGAAACAGCAAATGATACTGAAGTTGCATTATACATGAAACGGGGCAAAAACGCAAGCCCCGCTTTTCGAGTTTTTCAACCAAAAACCGTGTTCCCTCCCCCACCGGGAAGGGAACAGGCTCTTGTTATTGAAGCTCCTCCGGCCATTCCGGATACGGCAGAAGTCCGGTGCAATTTCGGCCATTTGTTTCCCCCCGCCGGGGCGGAGGCATGATGAAATATGGGCGCGGGCGCCCGTCCGGGGGCGGGCGCATAGCGCGGTTACGATGGATGGAGATGTGGGGGCGCCGGGTGGAACGGGGAAAGCGGGGTTTGCCGGTTTTGGCGCAAGGGCGGCAGGACGGCGGGAAAAGCGCGGGGCGGCATTTTCCTTTTTTTAGGGGCCCGAAAACGGGCCGGAGAGCAGTCTTGTGATCCTTGCGGACCGTGCGCAGCGTTATCGTTCATCTGCGCCTGAACCGGCCTCCATATTCCCTTGTCCTGCCGTACCCGGAATGGCCGGAGGGAGGGCTCACGCCTCCGTAAAGGCCTCGAAGGCGGCGGCGAAGCTGAGGTTTACGTCGAAGGGCGGGGCATAGTCCACCGTGGACGTCACAAGGCACAGGTCCAGCTTCGCGGAGGCCGCATCGGAGGCACGGCTCAGCTGTTCCAGACCGGCGCGGATGACATTCCGGTTGAAGTTGATGGTCGTGACCCGCCGGAGGTCGCAGCGGTAGGTGATCTGGTTCCCCTCCGCGTTGAAGCGGTAGCCCACGCCGGCGTTGGGGACGGTCTGCTCGGAGGAGCGCAGGTCGTTCATGTGCCGGAAGGAGCGGGCGATGCTCTGCCGGAGGGCGTTGAGCCCCACCTCGCTGTCCATGTCGATGTCCAGCGCGTCCTTCGCCCGCCGTATGGCGGCGGAGAGCCTGGCCTTTTCCTCCA
>JAFUVO010000159.1 GCA_017477525.1 Oscillospiraceae bacterium
GCCGGTTCCGCCTTATCCCTCAAAATGCCGCTTGAGCGCCTGGAAGGATTTGTCGCTGATATAATGCTCCATCTTGCAGGCGTCCTCGACTGCGGTTTCCGGGTCCACGCCCAGGTCCTCGAGAATCTTTGTCAAAACGGTGTGGCGCTCATAGATTGTCTCCGCCACCTCGCGCCCAGCCTGCGTGAGGGTGATATGGCCCTCGGGACTGACAAGGATATAGCCGCCGTTTTTCAACAGTCCCATCGCGCGGCTCACCGAGGGCTTTGAATACCCCATATGTTCACCCACATCAATCGCGCGGACAAAAGGCTTGCTTTTCGACACAATCAGTATCGTTTCCAGGTACATTTCACCGGATTCCAACAGCGCCATCATACATCACCGCCTGTTTCGTGTTTTTAAAACAGCCCTCCCCTCCGGGTGGGCTGTTGCAGAATACTGTCCTATTATATGCCATTATCAAAAAAATGCAAGTAATGATTCGGCCAGTTCGTCCCGGTTTCCGGCGTCGAGGTCCGCCATTGTCTCTATGACGCGCCAACCGTTCCCGCTTCGCCGCAAAGCGCACATACTGACGGCTTTTTGCACCGAGCCCCGCAAATCGAAGCGGCACAGCTCCCCGCCGCGCTCCCGGTCCGTGATTCGGACATAGACGCTGGACAGCCCGCCGAGGCCGAGGCGGAAGCGCTTTTCCTTGAAAAGGTCCAGGGTGAAGACGATACGCTCCGCTTCCTCCGGCAATCGGTCCAGGTCGACGTCGATTTGTTCATCGTCGCCGTCGCCCAGCCCGGTCCGGTCGTCGCCGCGGTGGACAACGCTCCCGCCCAGGACGCGCAGTTCGCCGCAGGAAGCGCAGCCAAGCAGCGCGGGCGTCCCATCCCCATTTTTTCCGAGGACAAAAGCGGAGGCGTCGCAGTCGACGGCTGTTTTCATGGGCGACAGCGCGGCGGCAATCAGCCCCCGCGACCTCTGGCGCTCATACTGCTCCCAGGCAAAGCCAACCCTTATCTTCTGCGCCCTGTCCAATTCCAGGCCCCGTTCCCGCCACTCATAAGCATCCACCGTCTTACAGGTATCTCCGCGCAAAGTCGCCGATGGAATTGTCTGTCGTCCCCTGGCCCACCGCGTTGAATTTCCACTCGCCCTGATAGCGGTACACCTCGCCGAAGAGCAGGGCGGTCTGGCCGGAATAGTTCTCCGTCAGGTTATAGATGCACATCTCGTTGTTGTTCCGGGCGTCCACCAGGCGGATAAACGCGTTTTGGATCATGCCGAAGTGCTGTTTCCTCTGGCTGGCCTCGTAGATATTCACCGCCAGAATGATCCGGTCATACTTCGGGGGAACAAGATTCAGTTCGATGACGATCTGCTCGTCGTCACCTTCGCCCGCCCCGGTCAGGTTGTCCCCCATATGCTGGACGGCGTCTGACAGATGCCTCAGATTGCCGAAGTAGACGATGTCCTCTTTTCCGGCGAGCTTTCCGTTCGTCAGGAGCAGGGCAAAGGCGTCGCAGTCAATCGGCTGCGGCTTCGGGGCAAAAAAGCCCTTCCTTTTCTGCTCCACCTCGTCCCAGCCCAAGCCGACGATGACCCGGGACAAGCCCGCGTTTTCCTTGGACAGGCTGACCTTTTGCCCTTTTTGCAAACTTACAGACATAGTTGCTTACCTCACGATTCGCATTCACGGGCGGCGCTTATTCCGCGTCGATCCCGTAATGGGCGCACAGGGCCGCCAGGCCGCCCTGGAAGCCGCTGCCGATGGCGTTGAATTTCCACTCGCCGTTGTGCTTGTACAGTTCCCCCACCACGACGGCGGTTTCGATGGAGAAATCCTCCCCCAGGTCAAAGCGCACCAGTTCGGTATTGGAATCCTCGTCCAGGATATGGCAGAAGGCGTTGGAAACCTGGCCGAAGTTCTGCCGGCGTTTGTCCGCGTCGTAGATCGTCACCGTGATGGCGACCTTCTCGATGTTCGCGGGGACCAGGCTCAGGTCAACCTCGATCTGCTCATCGTCGCCCTCGCCCGCGCCGGTCAGGTTGTCGCCCATATGCCGGACAGCGCCGCTTTCATGTTCGAGGTTTCCGTAGAAAATGAACTCCTTGTCGCTGGGGCATTTGCCGTTGGCCCCCGTCAGGAACGCGGAGGCGTCCAAATCAAAGCTCGCGCCGGTGTCGAACGCGTTCACGTCCCAGCCGAGCCCGACCAGGATTTTTTTCAGCCCGGGATTTCCCTTTGTCAGGCTGACCTTCTGTCCCTTGGAAAGATTGATAGGCATAATGTGATCCTCCTGAAAATATTGATTGCCTGCACCCGTCCGGGCCCCGGACGGATACGGGAAGCTTACGTGTTATTCTAACTGTTCAGAACCCTTCGTGTTCTGAACAGTTACATGTCATTTTGTATATGGCGCTCGTTGAACTCCCGCTTGATGGCTTCCAGCCGTTTCTGGTCCTCGGCCCGCTGCCGTTTCGCGCTCTCCCGCATATTGTTTGTCTCGTCGATGCCGTTTATGATCGTCCGCCACGTGCTTTCCAGCGTTTCCATCTCAACGGGGCTTTCCGCGCCGAGCCGGGCGGCCAGTTTGGCCTGCTCCACGGTATTTTGCGCGTTTTTGCGCATCAGCTCACTGGTTTTCCGTTCCAGGGCCGCCATGGATTCCGCCTGGATCCGCTGGCGCTTGAGCAGGATGGCCTGGGCCAGGGACTGACGGAACACGGGCAGGGTGACGATGAAGGCGGAGTTGATCTTGCGCACCAGCTCCATGTTGCCAAACTCCATGATTTTGATCATGGGTATGGCCTGCATGGCCACGGTTTCCGCGATTTTCAAATCCTGCACCCGCCGTTCGAGCATCATCAGGGCCTGGTTCAGGGTAATCAGGTCAAACTGTATGGAGCTGTCCCCGCTCCGCTCCATATCCGCCTTGCGCCGGGCAATATACGCCTCAAGCTCGCGGCAGCCCTGTTCGCCCGCCAGAATATATTTTACCAGCTCATGGTAATACTCCACGTTGGCGTTGAACATCTCGTTGAGGCTTCGGTTGGAGCGTTTGATCCCGTCCTCGTACTGCTTCAGCCGGACATAGATTTTGTCAATCTCCCCGCCCATGCTGTGGTACTTGGCGAGAATCCGGTCGAGCTGTTTTTTCGCGTTTCCGAAGAGCTTTCCGAACAAGCCGGGCTTGTCCCTGAGCTCTTCCATGTCAAATTTTGACATGATCCCCGCCAGCGTGTTGAGCATGGCGCCGGAATCCTCCAACTGGGAGCTGTTCATGCTGTTCAAAACGGCGTCAGACGCTTTGGAGATTTTCTCGGCGGCGCCGGCCCCAAAGGTCACGATGCTCTCCAGATTGTAGACCTCGATAGTGCTGACAAGCTCGTCAAGCTCCCGGGAGTTGGCCAGGGCCCGGTCCAGCCGCCGGCGGTCGGCGGCAATATCATATTCCCGGACCGCCAGCGCCTCAGAAGCGTCCGGGTCCGGGGCGGGTTGCCGTAGGGCGGGGCCGGATTGCCCAAAATCACCGGCCATATCAAACACCCCTCCTGAAGAACATGCTGCGCCAGGTCGGTTTTCCCCTGAAGGATATCGCGGAGAAGTCGGGAACGCTCAGATCGTATTTGTATTCCCCGGCCTGGTGCTCTTCCATGACGTTTTTTGTATAATACCGCTCCACGCACTGATACCCCGTGGGGACGAAAAGCAGAATATCGAAGCCCACCAGACTTAAAAAAGCGGCCTGGATCGCGTCCTCGAGGGAGAGCGCCGCCTCTCCTGCCGCGATGTAGATCAGCTTGGGGTTTTTCTTTGTAAAATCGAATTTCTGGATGAGCCGCAGGATATTCTTTTCCAGATTCAGGGCTACGGAAATGATGGCGTACTCCGTGCCGTTTTCAAAGGTGCCCCGAATCAGCCGCTGCTCAATCAGCAACTGCATTTTATCCAGCAGATAATTCTGCATCGGCTCCCGGAGAAGGGCGTAGGGATAGGCTTTATGCGATCGGATGATGTTTTTTTGGAGTCTCCCGTTCTTCCAGAAGCCGGGGGCAAAGGCTTTGACCGGATTCGTGGCCTCTGGCCTCCGATGGGGCACGGAGGGTATGAGCACCGTGTCCTCCGTCAGCAGCCTTTTGATGCCGCCCCAATAGGCCGCGGCGTCCCCGTCCTTTACGCCCGATATTTTGGAAAAAAGCACCGGCATGGTCACGCTGTTCGCCTCGGCGCTGAAATTCGGGCGGTATTTCAGCTCCTGGTCCCAGAGAATCGGTATTTCCTCATACATCGTCCGCAACAGGAGGATATTGGCCTTCTCATACTGCCTGTCCCGGTACAGGCCGGAGTCCCGGTACATCAGCGAATCCAGATCCCGCTCCGCGTGGTAAGCGGATGTGCCGGTTTGCACGGCTTCCGTCTCCTCCGGGAAGGCCGCGGCGGGCAGCGATTCCGGGAAATTGCGCTCGTAAAGCAGCCCGTCGGAAAGGCGGCAGCTCTGGCCAAGGTCCGGCTTCAGAATCAGCACATCCACCGGCAGTCGGGCGAGGAAGCGGCAGAAAAGCGCCTCGTTGTCTGTTTTGCAGCCCCCGAAGTGGACAAAACAGACGATATCCCCGCCGTTCCGATTCCCGAACAGCCTCGGGTAGAAGCGCCCGGCCCAGCACAGGAGCGTCACGGCCTTTCCGGTCAGCCGGTTCAGGTTCGCCCCGGCTTTGTCCCCCTCTTCCAGCAGAAGCTCCGCGAAAGCCCGGCGCATCAGGCGGCGCAGCTCCTGGTCCGCAGCAAAGCGGAGGTTTCCCGACAGGTCCGCGACGAGCTGGCTGACCGTCTGGCAGCTCTGCCGCCTGACCGCGTTGATCTCCTCCGGGGAGGGCGCGGGGATTTCGCCGTTGACCACGACAATTTTTCTGCCCCGGCGAAGCAAATCGGCCCGCAGGCGGTACAACTCATTCTGGTAAGTCAGCCGGTCCTCCACGCCGTTGATTCTCACAAAGCAGTTGTAAAAGAAGCCCCCATCGCCGCCCCGCTCTCCGGGCGCTTTCCGCAGGTCCGCAAAGATATCCCCGGAAAGCCAGGCGTTGGTACAGCTTCGTTTTGCCGGAGGCGGCCCGAACAGCCGCTCCCGCTCCTGCGCGGCCCGCCGTTGCTCCCGGAGCCGGCTGAGGGTGAAACCGGCGGGAAAAGGGGATGCCCCGTCGAGGTGCAACGGCTTTGAATATTTGGAACCCGGATCAAGCTTCAGATATTCCGCGTCCCCCTGGTATTGCAGCAGGACAATATCGCAGCCAGCCTGGGACAGGACGCTGAGCAGCAGCAGCTCATAGGTGCTGACAGTCCCCTCGTACAGGATTTTCGGCAGGTTCTCCCCGCCCAAGGCGTTGGCGATGCGCTCGAATTTGTAATACAGCCAGCACATGAACTTGACATAGGCGTTTTTCAGCATGTTTTCGTTCTTGCCCGAGGCTTTCAGCCCGGACAGAACGGTAAAAATGGAATTTGCCGTGTTCTCCCGCTGGGTCCGGTTCATGCGCGGAAGCCACTTCGTTAAGGCCGCGCCGATAAAATCCACGCTCAGCCGGAAAGCTGGGCCCATGATTTCATCGTAGTATTCCAAATTTTCCGGGGTTGGATTCCCGATTTTCCCCTCGACAACAACGCCGTTTTTCAAAGCGGCGTCGTAATAGTCACTGATAAAGCGCGCAATCGCGCCGTTATAACCGTTGACGCGGCAGAAATAGACTTCCCGCCGCCTCCGGCTGCTCAGGGGCACGAAAAAGTCGCCCGTCCCAGCAGCTTCGGCCTGCTCAAACATAAGCGCATCCACCCATCCTCTACGCGCGATCCGCGCTCAGCCCTGGTGATACCGGCTCATTTTATATTTCTCCATCACATAGCCCAGGCCGGAGCCCACCGCGCCCCCGAGGATATGCGTGAGGTTTGCGACATTGTCGCTGACAAATAGGGCGTTGTAGATCTGCCCGCCGATATAGATGGCGGCCACCAGAAGAAACGTAAAGGGCACCGCGCCGTCCTGGTAGCCGGAGAAGGAGGCCAACAGGATAAAAGCGAACACCACGCCGCTGGCCCCCAACAGTTGGACATGGGGAAACAGGAGAAAATGAACCAGCCCGGTCACCAGAGCTGTGGCCAGAATCACAATCAGAAGATTGAATGAGCCGTATTTCTCTTCCAGCACCGGCCCGACGACCAGCAGAAGCGTGATGTTGCCGAAAAAGTGTTCCCAGCCCGCGTGTCCAAAGACATGGCCGATGAAGCGCAGCCAGGTAGAGGGGCTGGACAGGGGCGCGCGGTAGACGCTGAACAGCAGCCGGGTCGAGGCGTCGTTTGTGAGCTTCCCCAGGACAAAGGCAACCAGGCAAATCAGGGCAAAGCTCAGCACGACCGGGGAGTTAAAGGATATTTTCAGGCGCCTTTTCTCATTCTCCATGGCTCTCCCTCCACAAATTCACCCATTTTTCTATATTCCACCCCTGAAAGGGAGGATATACAGCATATTATTCCACTGTGTTCTCTCCCCCTCCGGGGGAGAGAACACAGAAGGCCGCGAAACCGATATTATTTTTTCCTCATGATGGCTTTTCGCAGCATGTCAATGGGAATCACAAGGAAGGCCAGCACGATGCAGATGCCCCAGGTCCCCGCGTTAAGGCGTTCCACGCTCAGGACCTCTCCGCCGAAGGTGACAAAGACGAATTGCAGCAGGAAGATGGAGAGCATCACCAGCAGGAAATTCCTGTTTCTGCCGAGATTTTCAAAGACGTTAATGTGCTCGGTCCGGGCGTTGAAGCCGTTGAAGGTAATCGCCATCATAAAGGTGGCGAAGAGCGCCGATTTCAGGTAAGTCGTATCCACATCCCCGAACAGGTTCCTCACTGGCGGCACGAACAGAATCGCGAGGCAGATAAAGGTGATATAGGCCGCGGTGATGCAGATCTCCACCAGCATTTCCCTGCTGACGATGCTGGCCGTCCTCGGGATGGGCTTTTCCTGCATATATTCCTTCAGCGCAGGCTCGCTTCCGAAGGCGATGGCCGCCAGAGTATCCATCGCCAGATTGATCATCAGCAGCTGGATTACGGTCAGGATGACGTTCTCCCCCAGCAGGGGGCCGATAAAGCAGATCAGCACGGCAGCGACGTTGACCGTGAGCTGGAAAATCAGGAATTTGCGGATGCTCTTGAACATGGTGCGTCCATAGAGGATGGCCTTGTCGATGGAGGTGAAGTTGTCGTCGAGGATGGTGATATCGCCCGCGTCCTTGGCGACCTCGGTGCCGCTGCCCATGGCAAAGCCCACGTCTGCCTTCTTCAGCGCCGGGGAGTCGTTCACGCCGTCGCCGGTCATGCCCACCACATAGTCCAGCTCCTGGGCCAGCCGGACCAGCCGGCTCTTGTCGGTGGGGAGCGCCCGGGAGACGACCCGCAGCTTCGGAAGGATTTTTTTCAGCTCGTCGTCGCTCTTTTCCGCCATTTCCGCGGAGGTCAGGGCGACTTCGTCGTCGCTGGCCAGCAGCCCCGCCTCCCGCGCGATGGCCACGGCGGTCTCCTTGCGGTCGCCGGTCACCATGACCACCTGGATGCCGGCGTTCCGCACCTCGCGGATGGCCTCGACGGCCTCTTTTCTGACGTCGTCGCGGATGCTGACGACGCAGACCAGCGTCAGCCCGCCGCTGCCTTCGTCCGAGGCGCCCTCCGCCTTCGCCACGGCCAGAAGCCGCATGGAGCGCCCGGCCTGGGCGTCTATATAGGCCGTCAGTTCGTTTTTATCGCTGAGGGGCTTCTCCTCCCCGTTTTCGTCCAGATACCCTGTACACCTTTCGATGATTTTCTCCGGCGCGCCTTTGATGTAGGTGACGCTGCGGCCCTCCCGCGCGACGGTGACGCTGGAATACTTTTTATTGGAGTCGAAGGCGTTGAACCGCTGCACGTCCGCCCGGTTCAGATCCGCGTCGGCCTTCGCGTCAATGAGGAAAGACATGAGGGCGCGGTCCGTGCTGTTGCCGCCGATCACCGCGCCGTTGGAGGCGGAGGCGCTGTTGTTGAGGCCGATGCCGGTGACAATCTCCCGGGACAGGGCCGGCGCCGTCTTGTCCAGCGCGTCGTAGCGCGCGACATTGCCCGTGGCAAGCTCCACCACGGAGAGCCGCCCGGCGGTGATGGTCCCGGTTTTGTCGCTGAACAGGATGCTCAGGCTCCCGGCGGTTTCCAGGCCGTTGATTTTCCGCACCAGCACGTTGTCCTTCGCCATTTTCAGGCTCTGGAAGGACAGCAGGATCGAGGTGAGCATCGGGAGCCCCTCGGGGACGGCGCAGACGATGACCGTGACGGCCACCGTGATGGCGTCCATAATCAGGCGGATCCATTGGTAGGCGTTCTGCGGAATGTTCCCGCCCAGCAGGTTTTTCGCCAGCACCCCGACGATGATGCAGACCGCCCCGACATAGCCGAAGGTGGAAATCTGCTGCGCAAGGCGGCTGAGCTTCACCTGCAGAGGCGTTTTGCGGGTGTCCTCCTGGACCTCAAGGGCCAGCTCGCCGAAGAGGGTCCTGTCGCCGACGACCTTGACCTCCAGATAGCCCTCGCCGCCGCAGACCACCGTGCCGCGGTAGACATAGTACTTGTTCAACAGGTCCTTGATATCATAGGCGGCCCCCTCCGGGCAGGGGATTTTCTCAGCTTCCTCCGTCTCGCCGTTCAGCGCGGCCTGGTCCACCTTCAGCCCGCCGGATACGATGAGCCCGTCCGCCGGAATCTTATCCCCGGCCTGCAGAAAGACGATATCCCCCACGACCACATCCCGGACATGGATCTCCTGAAGCTTGCCGTCCCGGAGGACCTTGGCCATCTCCTTGGCCTCTTCCTCCTCCTTGAGGGCGGAGGCTTTCCCCTCCTGCTTGCTCTCGCTGATGGCGGACACGCCGTTGGCGATCAGGATCGCGATCAGGATCCCCACCGGCTCGAACCACTCCGCCTGGTGCAGGAAGAACAGCACGACCTGGATGGCGAGGGCCACCAGAAGGATCATGATCATCGGATCCTTGAAGCCCTCTAAAATCTTTTTCCACAGCGGGTCAGGCGGGATCTGCGTCAGGGCGTTGGAGCCGTTCTTCCGCCGGCTCTCCTCCACGGCCTGCGAAGTCAAACCTTTCAAATCCATGTTTTTCTCTCCAAACAAAAAGATTTTGTTTCTATTTAGCAGCCTTGTGTTTTCTCCCCCGAAGGGGGAGAAAACACAACAGGAATCTATCTTTCTCGATATTTCCCTCCCCCTTCGGGGGAGGGAAATATCCGCAACGAAATAGTAACAAGATTTTGTTAAAATTTCTGCGTTTTTACATGTATATTATACATACTGCCGTTTGATATGTCAATATGCCATCATAATTTCTGTTCTTCTGGTGTTTTCTCCCCCTTTGGGGGAGAAAACAAATTTTAACGGTTCAGGAAGCGGTAGAGCATTGTCGCGGTCTCGGCGCGGGTGGCGCCCCCCTTCGGGTCAAGGCTGCCGTCGCCCTTGCCAGTGACGATTCCCAGGGCGTTCGCCCATTGCAGCGCTTCTTCGGCCCAGTCCGCGACGCTGTCCGCGTCCGTGAATTTCGCCAGGTCCCCCGGCGCGCCCAGGTCCAGCCCCTTGTACCGCGCGTAGCGGTAGAGCATCACCGCCAGCTGCTCCCGGGTGATCGCGTCGCCGGGACCGAACAGGCCGTCGCCGTAACCTGATACGAGCCCGGCGGATTCCGCCCAACGGACGGCCTCCGCGTACCAGGTCCCGTCCTCCACATCGTCGTATTCCGCCGTGCCGCCGGAAACGGGGCTGCCCTCCAGACGCCAGAGGATCGTGGCGATCATGGCGCGGCTGGTGGCGGCTCCGGGCTCAAAGCTGGCCCCGCCGGTGCCGTTCATGATGCCCTCCCGCAGCACGTAGGCCACGCCGTCACGGTACCAGGCGTTTTTGTCGAGGTCCTCGTAGTGCGCCAGCAGCTCTTCCACGGTGGGAGGGGTGGTTTCCGCCGGAGCCGGAACCGGGTTTGGCGCCGTTGTCCCCGGGGCGCTGCCGCCGCCCCTGTCGAAGCCACCGGAACCGCCGGAACCGCCCCGGTTGGCGGCGGAGGCCCGCGTCACGGTCAGCGTGTATGTCTCGCTCTTGCCGTCCAGCGAGACCGTGATAGTGACGGTGTTTTTCCCTGTGTTCAGCGGGATCGCCGCCGACGCCCCGCTCATGCCGCTGGCGCTGGCGCCGTTGCCCGCGACCGTCACGGCGGCCCCCGTGGTCATGGCCTCGGCCTTCACGCTGAGGGAGGAGACATTGCTCCCCACGCTGGCGCTGTATCCGTCCCCCTCGTCGCTGACAGCGATCCTGCCGTCCTGCAGCTCCAGCGTATAGAGGGCGAGGGACAGGTCCACCGGAACCCTGGAATCGCCCCAGCCGGAGACGCGGCCCAGCCCGTCAATGGCCACGGCCACGGCGTACTGGCCATCAGCCAAGGTGACGTCGTTGCCGATCCCGTATTCGGTCCAGCCGTCCTCGTAGGGTTTGTAATACGCGCCGATGTTGCGCACCGGCTCTGTTTCCCCGGATTCCAGCACCTTGAGGAAGACCCGGTCGCCCATGTCGCTCCTGCTGCCGGCGACGGACAGGGGGCCGCCGGCGACCCGGAGCTTGTGGTTCTCATTCGCCGGGGTGAAGTCCAGTGTGGCGGCGAAGAAGTACCAGTTGTCGTCCGCGCCCTTGATCTCGATCTTCCCGCCGGCGTCGTTGCGGAAGGCGTAGGTCGTGCCGCCGCCCTTGATGACGCCCGCCCCATATGCGTCCTCCAATTCGGGCACGTCATAGGATTCGAGCTTTCCCAGGCGCAGTCCATCCGTGTAATCCTCATAGTTGCGGAAATAATACCGCTCAGACAGGCGGAACGCCTCCGCGACGCAGTCGTCGCCGATGGAATACGCCCCCGTTTCCGCGTTCACCACCAATGCCGCCATGAACCGGGCCAGCCATTCCTCCAGCGAAACCCCGGTTTTTTCCCGCAGGTACGCGTCCATGTTGTCCGCCGTTATACCGTCGGGATTGAGCAAAGCGGGCAGCTCAGACAGCCGCTCATAGACTTTATCCCCGTCAACCATGACCGCGTGGAGCCGATCCTCATAGAGTACCTGGCAGACGGTTTCGCCGATGCTGTAAACCGGGGCGTCCAAGTCCGCTATGGCGACAACAAAGCCGTCCGACTCCCGGAGGATGGTTTCATAGTCGTACTCTTTGCCCTGATAAATTTCATAAGCAATCAGCCGGCCGCCGTCATCCGTCTTTATGTCGTAGAGATAGCCGTCGCTGCCCAGCAGGCCGATGCGCGCGACGTCCACGGTCTCGCCGCCGGTCCTGAGGCCGGTGACGGAGCCGTCGGTCAAAATGAGCTCATACGCCGCGCCATCGGTATCCATGGCGATGGCCTGGCCCTCCTCATTTGCGTCAATGTAGTACAATTTCTCATTTTCATCTTCGTAAACCTCCACGGCCTCCCAGGCCTGGTACGCCGTAAGCAGGTTGCCGGAGCTGCCGGACAGCGTTCCGTCCGGGCCCGGCTCCAACAGATAGAAATGCAGCTCGTCGCCATCTGATTCGACGGCCATCGGCTTTGACAGGCCATCCACCCCAATTAACTCAACGCCGTACACGCTGTAATAGGAAGTGAACTGGTTTTCTTCCTTCCTGGCAAAGCCGGCGAAGTCAGGGTCGACGCTCTCACGGAACAGGGCCTCGCCGGCGCCCCGTACGGCGGGATAGCTGTGTTCCCCGTCCGAAACGGTAAGCGTCTGCCCATCCCCTCCCACCGTCAGGCGGTAAATGGGCCCGGGAAACGCTTCATCCCCCTCCGGCCATTCCCAGTCGTGATAATATCCGCTGTGGGACTGGGATTCCACAAACTCCGTCCAGATTGAGCCCGTTTCCGTGCCGGACGCCATGCGGTCCACGTAGTGCATAAACTGCCCGCCGTAGACATAGTGCATTTGGGGAGAACCGTCCCCTGCCATGCCCGGGATCTGCCGCAGAAGGGAGCTTTCATAAGAATAATTAACGCTGTAATCCTCATAGCTGGTGTTCTTCGGCAGCACATAGTAAATTGAGGATTCCGCCATGGATTCATTCAGCCAGTCGGTCCACTGTGCGTGGGAGGTACAGCCGGAGGTGATATAGTGGTTCAGCTCATGGACAATGGTCGCGGAGAACATATCCTCCGAAACGAAGGCCCTGTCCGAGCTGCCGGGCAATTTGTCCGCGTTGAGGAACAGGCAGTCAAAGCCGGCAAATTCTGTTTGGAGGCTATTGTAGAAGCCCAGGTCATTCGCCTTCGACTCCATTTCCTTCAGATCCAGGACCACATAGGCGGCTTTCCCGTCCCGGTTGCCCAAGCGGTCCTCCCAGTGGGGATCGCCGAAGACCTCAGACTGTGTCTCATAGGCCCTGTCGCAGATATTCTCAATCAGCGCGATCTCGTCCGAGGTCAGCGTGACGGCCTGACTGTAATCCGAGGCCCGAAAGCCTTCCCGGTCGGAGCGGACATGCCCCGTATACTGCCACACGGTGCTGTGTTCCGAGCTGCCGGCGCACTCGATTTCTATAAAGTCGACAATCGGTGTAACAAATTCCGTCCCGTCCGCCTCATGCAATTCGGAGGGGACGCCGTACCTGACCTCGCCCAGCTCCGTCCGGCCGCGCAGGAGCAGACGCGAAGGGTCCACGCCCTTGGGAAGCTCATCTTCGCTGTAATAGTAGAGTATGAAAGCGCCGTTGACGGGACAGAAGGGCAGCCAATAGCGGTCGCCGGTTTTGTATTCGGTTTCGATCTCATACGCCTCCGCCCTGTAGCTGATCGCGGGCGTGGGCGCGGTATAGGGGGTAATCTCCGCGAATAGCCTTGTGCTTTCGCCGGTTCCCGCGCCTTCGCCCCAGCGCAGCGTCCCCAGCCCGCCGCTTTCCCCGCCATCCTCTTCGTACTCGCTCATGTCCACGGCGATGAGCACGTTGCCCTCGCCGTAAAAGTCCTGTGCCAGTACGCCGGCGGGCAGGATGCCCAGCAGCAGCGCAAAGGTGATGAGGGATGAGATGATTTGCGAAAATTTGTGCTTCATGGTGTTCTCTCTCCTTGTTCTGTGCATATCTTCATGCGCTGTATCTATTTAGCAGCCTTGTGTTTTCTCCCCCGAAGGGGGAGAAAACACAACAGAAATCCATCTTTTTCGGTATTTTCCTCCCCCTTCGTGGGAGGGAAATACCCGCAACTAAATAGTTACCAGGCGCTTATTGAAGCTTTTTACATGTTGTCGCCCTGCGTCGGCCGCAGCACCTCCACCCGCTCCACGCCGTAGTAATCCAGAAGCGCCAGCGCTTCCGGGCCAAGGCGTTCCCCGGGCATCGCGACGGGGATCGCCGGCGGACAGACGGCGGGGACGGAGGCGGCGACGCGGCCCAGGGCCTCGCGGGCCGGAAGCGTTTCCGCCGGGGCGGACAAGGCCTCCCGTA
>JAFUVO010000160.1 GCA_017477525.1 Oscillospiraceae bacterium
AGCGCACAGTCAGCGCATGGCTTGGTTGCTGATGTTGTTTTCGGGATCTTCGTGGTCGTCGATTTTATGGCCCATCGCCAGCCGCTTCTCCAGCAGCTCCCGCCGCCGCTTGCGGTCGATGTGCATCCCGCTGTAGGTGCTGTCCGTGGTCACGTTCTCCCGGAAGATGCGGCTCATCTGATGGAGCATCCGCAGCACCGCGCCGCCCACCGAACCGCCGTATCGATCATCCATGTGGTCGAGGAAATACTGCGCGTAGGTGTTGCCCTGCGCCGCGGCGCGCCGGAGATACCGGACGGCCAGTTCCTTGTCCTGCTCCACCTCCCGCCCCTGGAGGTACAGCTTGCCCAGAGCGTACTGGGCGAACTGGTTTCCCTGGGCTGCCGCCTCGCCGAGCCATGACAGGCCAGCCCCAGTATCTTTTCCGGTTTTCTCGCTGGTCAGATAGAGCTTTCCCAGACGGTACTGGGCGTGCTGGTTGCCGCGCTTCGCCGCCCGCGTCAGGTATTCAAGCGCCTCCGTGACGCGGTTCTGCTCCAGCAGCAGCTTGCCAAGGGCGTACTCGGAGTAGTCGTTTCCCGCGTCGGCGCTGCGGCGGAACCACTCGACGGCTTTTTCCGCGTCTGCCCTTACGCCTGTCCCGTCGCGGTACGCCTTGCCGAGCCGGTGGGCCGCGATGATGTAGCCCTCCTCCCAGAGCTTTTCCAGTTCCGAAACGGCGTCCTCCGCGAAGGGACTGTCGGGACCTTCCTCCTCCAGCGTTTTCTTTGCCCTGCGGTACCGCTCCGCCTGTTCGTAGACGGATCGGGTCTGCTTTTTCTTCGGCTCTGTGATCGCCTCCCACGCCAGCGACGGCTCGTCCGTACCCTCCGGCTCGTCGTCCATGCTCTCGTCATCGAAGGTAAACTCCTGCCTGGACAGCGCCAGCGCTTCCTTCACTACCATGTTCCGCACGGGCTTGAACTCTTTCTGCGCGGAGAGCGGGACGCGCTCAGGCATCTCGTCCGTGTAGACGCGGCAGACCTCATCCTGCATCTCCTGCCAGAGCCGGTAGGCTTCCGCGACGCGCTCGTCCTTCGCCAGCTCGTCCACAATCTCATCCACGATGCGTTTGTCTCCCGCGGGCAGGTAGCCGTAGACGATGCGCCCGCCCTTGCCTTTGGTGTTTTTGAGCCGCGCCGCCAGCTCCTCCATGAGCCGCCGCAGGCGCTCGCTTTCCAGCGTGCCGGTCTGCATCTGGCGGATCAGCTCCGCCATGCGCTCGGCGGCGTCCCGCTGGAGGCGGTCACGGTATTCCGTTTTCCGGGCGTAGGCCGTGATCAGATCCTGCTTGAAGATGCGGGAGCCGAAGGCGGACTTGATATTCCGGATGCCCTGGGGTGTGAGATATCCTTCCTTGGGATCGGCGGAGAACACCACCATGTGGATGTGGAAGTGTTTCTCTTTCTCATGCAGCGCCGCGTACCAGCGCAGATTGTTGGCGGAGATTTTATACCCCTTGGCGATGTCCTGGGTGCAGGCGTTGACCAGCGCGCGCCAGTTTTCCGCGTTGGTGTAGCCCAGCCGCTCCGCGTCCTCGCGCCGGATGGAGACGATGGGCGTCCAGACAATTCCCGGATGGTTCGCCACCTCCTCCACGGCGCGTGACAGCACAGGCACCTTGCCGTTGCGGTCCCAGAGACCGTGATCTCCGTCGCTCTTGACGCCGGGGCGGTGGGAGATGTAGTCCAGGAAGTTTTCCCGCTGATCGTCCGCCGTGATGAACTGCTCCCGCGTCTGGTCGATGAACTCGGATGCGGTTTTCCGGGACGGCGCGGCGCGGTAGTCCGCGTACTCCATCAGCTCCTTCGACGATGGAAAATCCCGGAGCAGGCGGCGGATGAATTCTCCCTGGCTCTTGGTCTCCGGCTTTGCCGCGTCGTCCGCCTTGAGCTTCACCGCGCCCTCGCGGGTGGCGATGTACTTTGTGTGGTGGGTCAGGTGCGCCGCGTCCGCGCCTCCCTTGAGGTAGGGGGAAATGAAAATTATTCGGGCCATGCGTCATCGGGCGGCGTGTCCCGCTGCACATCCAGCGCGTTGTCGAAGCTGATCTGCCCGTTGGTCTCCATGACCTCCCGCACCGCGTAGGCGCGGAGGCCGCGCCGGTCGATCTCGTCCGCCCGGAAGTGGGCGGCGACCGTGTGGCAGGTCATGTTCAGCTCGACACACCACTTGAACAGCAGGGAGCGGATGCGGTTGCCGTTGTCCGTGAGGATGCCGGAGATCAGCGCCCCCAGCACCTCGCAGAGATAGTCCGCGGCGTTGTTCGATTCCAGATAGCCGATGTAGAATCGGAGCGCCTTCTCCAGAAATTCGCTTCGGGTTTTACAGTTGTCCTCCTCCATCCACGCATCGACGCGCTGGAGCGTACTTGGCCGCAGCCATACGACGGTCCTTGCTTTGTTGTCATTGACTTCCAAAAAATATGCCTCCTTTCAGAAATCGGTCCGGTACACCGTAGAACCCCTTGCGATGTCTGGACTTTTCAGGGGCGAGGTGTACCTCAAGATGTGAAACTCTCATTTTAGGTGTACCTTGCCGTAGAGCGAAAAAGACCCGCACTGCGGGGCTTTGTGGGGCGAGAGGTGGGCGCTTGCGACCACCTCTCTTTATCTTGTACGAAAAGCGGACGGGCCAAAACCGCCCGAAAAAGGGGGTCATGCCGCGCTGTGTCCGCGTCCGGGGCTGGGATGCCTCCCGCGCCGATTGCGGCGCACACAGCGGCTCACGCTGGGCGACATGGGGAAATGAACACGGGACCGCTCTCTTGATTGGAGCAGTCCCGTTTCACCTTGCCCGCGCCGTCCTGCGGTGCTTCCTCCGCTTGCTATACCTGGGTGACATCTTTCGGTAATATCGCCGGGGCGGGGATGGAGGGTTCGTCTTGACGCAGGCGCAGACGGCCCGACCGCCGTATCCCGGACGATTTTCTTTTCCAATCATGGCTGTTTCCTTCTTCCTATCGTTTTCAGAACATTCGGAGCTGGCCGCTCTGGTCGGCAAGGAGTTCCGAATCATATTCGCCTTCATCCTTTGGCACGGGGACATCCTGAGCAGTACCGCTGTTCTCAGTGTTTGTGTTTCCCGCTTCGGGAGCAGCCTTGGGGAGCGTTTCCTTGCCGAAGGTTTCCCGCAGGAGCAGACTGAGCCACGCGCACTGGATGCGCCCCTGCCATACCTCGTCATAGAACATCGGCATGAACCACACCTCATGCTGCGGAGAGAACGCCGGGAGCAGCGTGGAGCCCATGGACGCGACAGGGTGGAGGAGGCTGTCGCCGACCACAACGTAACCGG
>JAFUVO010000161.1 GCA_017477525.1 Oscillospiraceae bacterium
AAATTATCCAGAGGTATCCTGCGGATATTCATCAGCGGGATGCCGTTCAGATCGTCAAACTGGGGATGCGCCGGCATATAATCGGCGTAGAAGGGGACGATCGACAGTTTTACTCCGGCTTTTTCGCAGCATTCGATGATATGGGGCGTAAGCTCGTAATCCGACATCTCTATCGCGGAAATCGCCTCGTCCGGCTGGGTGCGCTCCAATACACGTTCCAGGGCCTCATAGCCTCCGAGGTCCGGTACCGAAAAGCCGGGCCCGGCTTTTTTCGCGATATAGCCGAGGGATTGATAGCCCAGCTCGCGGTCGGCCTCGATTGTCGCCAGGTACCTTTTTGCCGTCTGCCCGCTGCCGATCAGCAGGACATGTTTCTGGTTCCTCCCGCTCTTGCGGATCTGCCGCAGGGATTTTCTGAGGACGATCCGCTTGACCGTGAGGGCGCCGACGCAAAGCGCAAAAAAGAGCGCCAGGGTCCAGCGGGAATAGTGTTCGCCGTGCCCGACGAACAGCCAGCCCAGAAGCAGCAGCATAACCAACAGGCTCGCTTCCAGCAGATGCACAAGCTCATCCCGCAGCTTTGTCTTCCGGGACGTCTGGTACAGCCCGAAGGCGGCGTAGGTGAATAGCTGTATCAGCGTAACAGCGATGTCCAGGCGAAGGTAATTGGCAAGGGGCACATTTTCAATGCCATCCGGCATCACATAAAACCGCAAATAGTAGGCCAGCGGCAGCATCAGATAAATCAACACGCCGTCGCTCAGGATATTCAGGCGGTTCAGAAGCTGCTGATTCTCGCGGATCATAAATTCTACCCCCTCTCCGCAGGCCGAAGCATCTTTGATACCGCGCAGCCTTCTGACAGTTCGGAACAAAATTATACCGTCGGGCGCCGCGCTTGTCAAGGCTTGCGAAAATCAGCCTTGCAAATGTCGGAATATGCCATTATAATACGATTACTGCCCAAATGGGCAATCAAGCCGCAAAGGAAGGAGAGAGACGATGCGGAGGGCAATCACTTTGTTTTTCGCGCTGGCGCTCACCCTGGGGCTGGGCGGCTGCGGCCATACCCATACCTGGACCGAGGCCACCTGCACCCAGCCGAAAACCTGTCTTGAGGACGGTGTGACGGAGGGGGAACCGCTGGGCCACGACTGGCGCGCCGCCACCTGCACCCAGCCGAAAACCTGCGCCCGCTGCGGGGAAACCGAGGGCGCCGCCCTGGGCCACAGGCCGCTGGAAGCCGATTACTGGACCCCCAGCCTCTGCGCCGTCTGCGGGGCGGAGCTCGGTCCCGCGCTGCCGCCGGATTTTGAGGCGGTTTACGGCCTCAGAGTCAATATGCAGCAGGGAGAAACCTATACGCTCACGGTGCCCTGCGAGAAGGACGCGGACAAGCTGACGGCGGGCCAGGTGAAAATCACCCGCTGTGAAATCCTCCCGGCGCTGGAAAACTATGTCTGCGGAAACGGGATGGTCTGGAATCTGCAAGGCCGTGAGGGCTATGAATGGCGCACCGCCGCCTTCGATATCCGCTTTGACGACGAAAACTGCCTGAACTACGGCGTCGCGGGCTTCGGCTGGTTCACCGGCGACTACTACCATATGGAGGACAAAGCCCCGGACGCGGAGGAACATCAGTCTGCCGATTACGGCGACGTCATCACGGGCGAGCTTGTCTACAAGGGCAAGCGCTATGACACGGTGACGGTGTTCAACGGCGGCTGGGACCAGTGGGATTACGGAAACAACTCCATCACCGGCCACGCCGACGCGGCGTTCCTGGTCCCCGCCGGTTATGACGGCTGCATCTACGGTCCCTACGATTATACGCTGGAAATCCCCGAGGGCCGCAGCTGGCCCGCGATCGCGGATAACAGTTGGCTGTTTTTCCGCCTCGCTTGAGAAAATGTTCATACAGAGCAGGCCCCGCGCCGTCCGGCGCGGGGCCTGCTCTGTATGAACGGGATCACCGATCAATAGTAACGCTTGTTTTTGTTCTTACGCGCGGCTTCGCTCTTTTTGCGGCGCTTGACGCTGGGGCTCTGATAAAACTCTTTTTTACGCAGATCAGCCAGCACGCCGGACTTCGCGCAGCTGCGTTTGAAACGCTTCAGCGCGCTGTCCAGAGACTCATTCTCTTTGACGTAGATCTCAGACATCTATTTTTCCCTCCCTCCAACACGTCGAATAAGACGCTTCAAGGGCCATAATCATGGCTTAACGAGTAGCATTATATCCGCATTCTCGCCATTTGTCAACAGCAAGTTTCGCATAATCCGGGATATAGATGAAAAATTTTACAATTTGTTAATTTCGTAACCATCCGCGCCATGCGATCGCTCATCTGCCCTGTTTCCTCCCCCTGCCGGGGGAGAAAACGCCTGTACCATGCCCTCCCCGCGCCCTACGGCGGGCGCGGGGAGGCATCGCATCACTTCGCCGGCTTCAAAATCAGGTTGACCAGTTTATTCCTGACGACGATGGTTTTCACAACGCTCATGCCCTCCATGAGCTTTTTGATTTTCTCATTGGCGTAGACGATCTCAAGGACAGCCTCATCCGGGGCGTCCAGGGGGATCACCACGGTGGCCCGGAGCTTGCCGCCCACCTGGACCGCGATCTCCTTCTCCTTTTCGACCATTTTTGCCTCGTCAAAGGCCGGCCATGGCTCCTGCATCGCCATGTGTCCGCTGGCGGCGGAAAAGCCGGTCAGTTCCCACATCTCCTCCGCCAGGTGCGGGGCAAAGGGGGAGAGCATCAAAATGAGAGCCTTTACATCGCCTTTTGTGCAGCCGTTGGCGTAGAACTCATTGACCATGCTCATCAGCGCGGCGATGGCGGTGTTCATTTTGAGGGCGTCGATATCCTCCGTGACCTTTTTGATCGCGCGGTGGATGACCGCCTCGTTCTTCGGGCTGTAGCCCTCGCCCTCCTTCGCCAGCTCCACCAGGTTCAGGCAGCGGTCGAGGAAGCGTTTCGAGCCCTTGACGGCCTCGTTGGACCAGCTCACCGCCTTTTCAAAGTCGCCGATGAACATGATGTGCAGGCGCATGGTATCCGCGCCGTACTGGTCGACGATGTCGTTGGGGTTGACCACGTTGCCCCGGCTCTTGCTCATTTTTTCGCCGCCCTCGCCCAGGATCATGCCGTGGCTGGTGCGCTTGAAGTAGGGCTCCGGGGTGTGGACCACGCCGATGTCGTAGAGGAACTTGTGCCAGAAGCGGCTGTAGAGCAGGTGCAGGGTGGTGTGCTCCATGCCGCCGTTGTACCAGTCGACGGGGCCCCAGTAGCGCTCTGCCTCGGGGCTGACCAGGAAGGCGTCGTCGTGGGGGTCCATGTAGCGCAGGAAGTACCAGCTGGACCCGGCCCACTGTGGCATGGTGTCCGTCTCCCGCTTCGCCGGACCGCCGCACTGGGGGCAGCGGGTGTTGACCCAGTCGGCCATCTTGCTCAGGGGGCTCTCCCCGTCGTCGGTGGGCTCGTAGCTCTCCACGTTGGGCAGCACCACCGGAAGCTCGCTCTCCGGCACCGGCACCCAGCCGCAGTCCGGGCAGGACACCATCGGGATGGGCTCGCCCCAGTAGCGCTGGCGGGAGAACACCCAGTCCCGGAGCTTGAAGTTGACCTGGCTGCGGCCGATGCCCTTTTCTTCCAGCCAGGCGGTCATGGCGGGAATGGCCTCCCGGACGGTCTTGCCGTTGAGGAAGCCGGAGTTGACCATGATGCCGCTGTCATCCTTTACGGTATAGGCTTCCTTCTCCACGTCGCCGCCGGCCACGACCTCGACGATCTCGCAGCCGAATTTTTTCGCGAACTCCCAGTCGCGGTCGTCGTGGCCAGGAACGGCCATAATGGCCCCGGTACCGTAGGTGGAGAGGACGTAGTCGGAGATAAAGATGGGAATCTCCTTCCCGTTCACGGGGTTGACCGCCCGGACGCCCTTGAGCTCCACGCCGGTTTTGTCCTTGTTCAGCTCCGTGCGCTCCAAATCGCTCTTGCCCGCCGCCTCGGCCTGGTAAGCCGTGACCGCCTCCGCGTTTTCCAGCGCGGGGAGCCATTTTTTCACCAGGGCGTGCTCCGGGGACAGCACCATATAGGTCGCGCCGAACAGGGTGTCGGGGCGGGTGGTGAACACCACGATCTCATCCCCGGCGGTAGACTGGAAGGTCACTTCCGCGCCGGTGGAACGGCCGATCCAGTTGCGCTGCTGGATTTTGACCCGCTCGATATAGTCCAGTCCGTCCAGGTCGTCCACCAGGCGCTGGGCGTATTTGGTGATGCGCAGCATCCACTGGCTCTTCTCCTTGCGGATGACCGCGCTGCCGCAGCGCTCGCAGACGCCCTCCACCACTTCCTCGTTGGCCAGGACGCACTTGCAGGAGGTGCACCAGTTCACGGGCATCGTGGCCTTATAGGCCAGGCCGCGGCGGAACATCTGAAGGAAAATCCACTGGGTCCACTTGTAGTAGGCAGGGTCGGTGGTGTCCACCACCCGGTCCCAGTCGAAGCCGTAGCCCAGCATTTTGAGCTGCTCGGTGAAGCGGGCGATGTTGTTTTTCGTCACGATGGCGGGGTGGATGTGGTTCTTGATGGCGTAGTTCTCGGTGGGCAGGCCGAAGGCGTCAAAGCCAATGGGGAACAGGACGTTGTAGCCCTCCATGCGCTTTTTGCGGGTGATCACGTCCATGGCCGTAAAGGGACGGGGATGGCCGACGTGCAGCCCCTGGCCCGAGGGGTAGGGGAACTCGATCAGGCCGTAAAATTTGGGCCTGGGGTCGCCGGTGACGGCGGCGTAGGGTTTGCTTTCCTCCCAATGGGCCTGCCATTTTTTCTCAATGGCGGCAAAATCATATTTCATCTTCTGTTCACTTTCCTATATCAAAATTGGCTTTCAAGCATTTTCCTCCCCCATCGGGGGAGGAAAATGCCCATGGTCCCCGTGGCTTTCACGGATGGGGAGAATGATGTCATTCCGCGCCAAGCAGCGGGGCGACGTCGATCTCCTCCGCGTCGGCCCAGATGCGCTCCAAATTGTAGAACTGCCGGGCCTCCTCCATGAACAGGTGGATGACCACGCAGCCGAAGTCCAGGAGCACCCAGCTCCCGCCGCGGTAGCCCTCCCGATGGAGCTTGTTCTCGCCCATGTCCTCCAGGGCCGCCTCCGCGGCGTCGGCGAGGGTCTTGATCTGTGTGGTGGACGAGGCGGTGCAGATCACAAAATAATCCGCCAGCACCGTCACGTCCGTCGTGCGCAGAAGCTTCAGGTCGTGGGCGTTCTTCGCGTCCAGCGCCCGCACCGCCGCCTCCGCAATCTCTTTCGGCGTATTCATGATGCGTTCTCCTTTGTGAATAATGTATTTCCGATTTATAATCTGAGCAAATTTTACTGCCAAAATAGGAAACAGGAAACTCGCCCGCGAACATAGGCTGCCGTATCATGGCGTCAGGACAGACACACGCAGCTCCTCAATTTTGCTAAATCCCCTATCCGCTGAAAGCAATGGGAGGCCATGAGAAATTGCGGTTGCAGCAATAATGGCATCCGGAAGCTTACACCTGTATTTTTTCCGAATGATAATTGCCGTCTCTTTGACAACTCTATCAATTTGATAAATCAGGCACTCATTTAGATAGCCTTTTATAATTTTTGTCTCAGCATCCGTTATCCCGTGAAAAGAAAGAAGTTCCATTTCCGTGATAATTGAAACAGCCAGCCTGGATGACAGATATGGCTTCATACATCGGTTTTCGGACAGCAAATAAATTAAAGCATTTGTGTCCGCCACATAGTCAATTCCACTCATCGCGCATTTTCCTCTGTATTTCCAGACCATCGCCGAGTGATTTTATACTCCCGTAATATTTGGAGAAATCCGGCTTTCCGGGAGCTTCCTGCGATTGTTCCGCGCGAAAAAGGAGAAAATCTATAAACTCGTCAATTTCAGGCAGATAGTTTTCCGGCACGCAGCGCAATTTATTTTGTATCGCTGTATAGTCCATGATGATTCCTCCCGGAAATATGATTCTGAGATCCTTTCTGCTGCCTTATGCCGCCCCCCTTGGAAGAGACAACATAAGGAAGGAAACAAAACGATTTTCGCTACCCCAGCGCGTCGTAATCAAAGAAGCTCTCCATGGGGATCACATCGCCGTGGGTGGAAACGGCGCCGTCCTCGCCGAACTCCCGCAGGACATCCAGCTGGGACACCTCCACCGGCGCGGACCAGGGGTTCAGCGCGGCGTTGATCAGCTCCGTCCAGGCTTTGGGGTCCAGCTGGTAGTAGTAGCCGCCCCGGATGCAGACGGAAGTGCCGGGGGCGGTGAAAAATTCCGGTTCCTCCGGCGAGGACAGGAACACGGCGGCGCAGGCGGCCAGCTGTTCCGGCGTGAGGTTCGTCTCGGCCAGCTCAAAAAACAGCTCGCCCACCCGGGCGGCGTTGGGAATCTCCCCCGCCTCCCGCCACCGGCTGGCCAGGGCGGCAAGCAGGCCCTGCTGGGTGCGGATTCTCCCCAGGTCGCCGTCGGGGTAGCCCGTGCCGTCGTTGCCCACCCGGAAGCGGAGAATCTGCACCGCCTCCGCGCCGCTGAGCTGCCGCAGCCCGCCGGGGACATGGATGTGCAGGTCCTGGACGGGGTCGTCGTAATCGTAATCCCGCTCCACGTTGTAATACAGCCCGCCGGCGGCGTCAAACAGCGCCTCCACCCCGGCGGCGTCCAGAATGATATAGTAATCCGGGCGGAAGCCCAAAAGCCCCTCCATCACGTCGAGGACGGCTTCGGGCCCCTCGCCGAAACGCAGGACGGAGTTGATTTTTTTGACGCCCCATTCCACGTCCACCAGCGTGTCCCGGGGGATGCTCACGGCGTCGAGGGCCCCGGTGGCCGTGTCAAAGCGCCCGGCCAGCACCGTGTCGGTGCTCAGGCTCCAGCTCTCCCGGCCCAGGAGGACAAAACTGGCGCTCTCCCCGACGCGCTCCAACGGAGCGTTCACAGGGGCCGGAGATGGCGTAGGGGGCGGCTCCGGCGTGGGGGGCGGGGTGGCGATCACCCGCTGGGGCGCCACGGCGGGATGGAGGGAGGGGGGCGTCCCGCCCCGCGTCTCACGCGGGGCGCGGGGGCGCAACAGCAGCGCCGCGGCCCCGGCCGCCAGTGCCAAGACGAGCGCGACCGTAAACACAGCCCCAAGGCGGCGCGGCGCGGTCCGGCGCGCGCTCCCCCCTCTCTGTTTTCCGCCGAACAGCTTCATCCGTTCCCCCGCTTCAACCAGTCTATCGCGTCCAAGGTATTGACATGGGGCGTCTCGCCCCGGCTGAGGATTTCGTCCCGGCTCATTTCCAGCCCCAGCAGCATCGCCCTGTCCAGATCCTCATAGGCGGCCTCGCGCAGCAGCTCCACCCCCGGAAAGTCCCGGGTGGGCTCCATGTAATCGGCCATATAGATAACTTTTTCCAGCAGCGACATGCCGGCCCTGCCGGTGGTGTGCCAACGTATGGCGGAAACCGCCTCCGAACACAGCCCGAACTCCGCTTCCGCCACGGCGGCCCCGGTTTTCGCGTGGAGCAGCTTGGCGCTGCCCCCCTCGGCCACGTCGGGTATTATACCATATTTTTCACAAAGGCGCAACTGTCCCGTGAGCTCCTCGCGCTTGGTGCAGTCGTGCAAAATCGCGGCCTCCGCCGCCTTTTCCGGGTCCGCGCCCCAGCGCAGGGCCAGCCGCCGCGCCTCCTGCTCGCAGCCCCGGACATGGGGGATGCGGGTAGGCTTGAGCATTGCCTCCCCCTTCTCCCGCAGCCAGGGAAAATTGGGGCGGACGCCGTAGAGCCGTTGTTTTAATATACAGGCGTAGACCGCGTCCTCCAACAGCCCCACCCCGCTCCGTTCCCGCAGGGCCTCCCGCAGGCCGGTGGAGGACGCGGGCAGGGCCGGGGCGGAGAGCAGGCGCACCTCCGCCCCCTTGCGCCGGAGGGCGGCGGCCTTTTCTTCTAATTTCTCTGTCTCCCCCACGTCGCGGCAGACCGCGGCAATCGCGGCGGTACGGAAAATCTCTTCGGCGGAGCGCCAGGTGTCGATGGTGCGCAGCATGTCCGCGCCCACCAGCAAGGTCAGCCGCGCCTCCGGCCACTGCAAGCGCAAAGCCTTCAGCGTGTCGGCGGTGTAGCTCCGCCCGCCCCGGCGCAGCTCAAGGTCGCTGACCTCCGCTCCCGGCACGCCGTCGAAAGCCAGACGGCAGAGCTCCAGCCGCTGCTCCGGCGTGGGGGCATCCGCGCTGAGCTCCTTGTGGGGCGGGAGGCAGTCGGGGATGATGAGCAGCCGGTCCGGCCCCAGCTCCCGCGATGCCGCCAGGGCGGCGGCGCGGTGTCCCCGGTGGGGCGGGTTGAAGCTGCCCCCGTAAATGACAATATTCATTTCTTACCCTTTTTCGACGCGCTGGGCAGGGTGATTTTCGGCTCTGTCTCGTTGCGCTTGAATAAAACGAATTTGCTGCCGATGCACTGCACCACCTCGGCGCGGCACCGGGCCGCGACGGTTTCCGCGGCCTCCCGGGCGCTGAGCAGGGAAGCTTCCAGCACCCTGCCCTTGATGAGCTCCCTGGCCCGGAGGGCGTTGGAGGCTTCAGTGACGGTGTTGGGCGTGACGCCGCCCTTGCCTACAATTAAAATGGTATCCGCCGTGGCGGCAATCGAGCGCAGATACGCCCGCTGTTTACTTGTGAGCATTCTGATACCTCTCCAATTCCTCCGCGAACTGCCGCAGGGCCCGCCCCCGGTGGGACACGGCGTTCTTCTCCCCCGGCGCCAGCTCCCCGTTGGTGCGGCCGGCGTAGTCGTCGGAGAGGAACAGCGGGTCGTAGCCGAAGCCCGCGTTCCCCCGGGGCGCCTGGGCAATCGCCCCGTGCATCTCGCCCCGGGCGCGCAGAACGTCCCCGTTGGGGAATGTGCAGCACAGGCAGGAGACAAACTTCGCCCTGCGGTTTTGAACGCCCTCCAATTTCCGCAGCAGAAAGGCGTTGCGGTCCTCGTCGTTATCAGTGGGGTTTCCGGTGAAGCGGGCGGAGTAGATGCCCGGAGCGCCGTCCAGGGCCTCCACCATCAGGCCCGAGTCGTCCGCCACCGCCGCCGCCCCCGTGGCCTTTGTCACGGCGGCGGCTTTCAAGTAAGCGTTTTCCTCAAAGCTTGTCCCCGTTTCCTCCACCTCGAAAAAGCAGCCGGCCTCCCGCTGGCTCACAACCTCCACCCCGAGGCCGTTCAATATTTCCCGCATTTCTTCCAGTTTCGCGGCGTTGTTCGACGCCAAAATCAGTTTCATTCCCTTTTCTCCCTGCATATCATTTTGCGCCCTCTCCTCCCCCGCAGGGGGAGAACAGATGGTTTCCTATTTCAAAAGCGCCTCCACAAACTTTTCCGGCTCGAAGGGCATCAGGTCGTCCTGCTTCTCCCCGACGCCGATAAATTTGACAGGGACCTTCAATTCCTCGGCGATGGCGAAGACAATGCCGCCCTTGGCGGTGCCGTCCAGCTTGGTCAGCACCACGCCGGTGATGTCCGCGCTCTCCCGGAAGCTCTTGGCCTGCAGCAGGCCGTTCTGGCCCGTGGTGGCGTCGATGACAAGCAAGGTCTCAAGGTCGCAGCCCGCCAGCTCGCGACCGAGGATGCGGCGGATCTTGGCCAGCTCGTTCATGAGGTTGGCCTTGTTGTGCAGCCTCCCGGCGGTGTCGACGATCATCAGGTCGGTGTCCCTGGCCCGGGCCGCCTTGATGGAGTCGAAAACCACGGCGGCGGGGTCGCTGCCCTCCTCGTGGCGCACAATCTCGCAGCCGGCCCGCTGGGCCCAGACGGTGAGCTGCTCCGCCGCCGCGGCGCGGAAGGTGTCCGCCGCGCACAGCAGCACCTTTTTCCCCTCGGCGGTGTAGCGGGCCGCCAGCTTTCCGATGGTGGTGGTTTTTCCCACGCCGTTGACGCCCACCATCAGAATGACCGAGGGCTTTGTCTCCATCCACAGCTCCTGCCGCCCCCGGCGCAGCAGATCGCTCATGATCTCCACGAAGGCCGCCTGGACCTCCGCGCCGCCCCGGAGCCCCCGCTCCTTCGTCACGGCCCGCAGTTTTTCAACCGCCCGCTCCGCTGTCTCCACCCCCGCGTCCGCGAGGATCAGCGTCTCTTCCAGCTCGTCGAAAAATTCCTCGTTCTCCCCGGTAAAGGAGGAAAACAGGTTGTTCATCGACACGGCCATGTTCTGCTTCGTCTTGGCAAGGCCCTGTTTTATCTTATCAAAAAAGCCCATGAAATCCTCTCCTGTTATGATTTTTATAGCGGCCCCCTCCCCCTCCGGGGGAGGGAGCCGTATGTTGTTTATCCCAGGGTTTTCTCCGCTTCCGCCAGGTCGATGCTCAGCACCGTGCTCACGCCCTTCTCCTGCATGGTGACGCCGTAGAGCACGTCGGCCTCCTCCATGGTGGCCCGGTGGTGGGTGATGGTGATGAACTGGGTGCTCGCGGTCAGGGTACGCATATAGTGGGCGTAGCGCTCCACGTTGGCCTCGTCCAGCGCGGCGTCGATCTCGTCCATGATGCAGAAGGGGGTGGGGCGGACGCGGATGATGGCAAAGTAGAGGCAGATGGCGATGAAGCTCTTCTCCCCGCCGCTGAGCAGGGAGATGCTGGTGACGGCCTTGCCGGGGGGCTGGACCCGGATCTCAATGCCGCAGGCCAGCGGGTCCTCGGGGTCCTCCAATTCCAGCGCGGCTTTCCCGCCGCCGAACAGCTCCAAAAACACCTCCCGGAAGCTCTCCGCGATGGCCTGAAATTCCCGCAGGAAAATTTCCTTCATCTCGCCGGTGAGCTCCGATATGATTTTCACCAGGTCACGGCGGGCGCTTTCGATGTCGTCCCGCTGGCCGGTCAGGAAATCCCAGCGCTCCTTCACCCGGGCGTACTCGTCGATGGCCCCTAAGTTCACGCTGCCCAGGCGGCTGATCTCCCGGCGCAGCTCCGTGACCCGTTTTGCGGCGGCGGCAGGGTCGTCCAGGGGCCGGCGCTGGCGCTGGGCCTCGCTCCGGCCCAGCTCATAGCTGTCCCGCAGCTTTTCCAACAGCTGCTTTTCCTCCATCTCCGCCCCCTGTTTTTTCTGCTCATAGCGGGCGCAGACATTCTGCAGGTCGAGGATTTCCCGGTTGCGCTCCTGGGCTTCCCGGTCGCTGCGGGTGCGCTGGCCCTCCAATTCCAATTTTTCCTCCCGCAGGCGGGCGATATCCGCCTTGTGCTCCGCCGCCACGGCGCGGTAGCCCTCCGCCTGGCTGCGCTGTTCCGCCAGGGAACGCTCCTGCTCCGCCTGGCGGGCCTCCAATTCGGCGATGCTCCGCTCCCGTTGGGCGCTGTCGCTGCCCAGGGAGTCCAGCAGGGCCTCAATGTCCGCCGCGCCCCGGAGGGCGGCGTCCCGCTCGCTCTCCAGCGCGGCGGCTTCCTCCCGCAGGGCGGCGAGGGCGTCGTTCAGCTCCCGGCGGCGCTTTTCAAAATCCTCCCGGCCCCGGGTCTCCGCGGCGATTTCCTCCCGCAGCGCGTCCAGGCTCCGGCGGGCCTTGTCCCTCCGGGTTTCCGTTTCCGCTGTCTCCGCCTCGTTTTTCCGCAGCTCGGAGGCCAGCGAAGCCTGCTCCCGTTCCATGCCCTCCATACTCTTGTCCAGGGTATCCCGCAGCAGGCGGAACCGGTCGCGCTCGGCCTCCCGGCGGCGCTGCTCCTCCGTGGCCCCTGCCAGCTCCCCCGCCGCCGCCTCGCTGTCATATTTGGCCCCGGCCAGGACCCGCTCGGCCTCGGCCAGGCGTCCGGCGGTCTCCCGCCGCCGCGTTTCCAGCGTTTCGAGCCGCTCCCGGAGCTGTTTCAGCTCGTTGGCCCGGGACAGGATGCCCACGTTCCGGGCCGCGCTGCCGCCGGTCATGGAACCGCCGGCGTTGATCATTTGTCCGTCCAGCGTCACGATGCGCAGGCGGTTCCCGCTGCCCCGGCTCATGGCGATGGCCTCGGGCAGGCCCTCCGCCACCACGGTCCGGCCCAGCAGGTTTTCCACGACGGAGCGGTAGCGCCCGTCGCAGCGCACCAGCGCGGAGGCCACGCCCAGATAGCCCTGCGCGCCCTCGGGCGGGTTTTGCAGCGTCCCCGGGCGGATGGTGTCCAGGGGCAGGAAGGTGGCGCGGCCCGCGTCCCCGCGTTTGAGCAGCTCGATGGCGGCCCGCCCGCAGTCCTGGTTCTCCACCACGATATGCTGCAGCGCCCCGCCCAGGGCGGTTTCGATGGCCACAGTGTAGCGGTCGGGCACGGAAATCAGCTTCGCCACGGGGCCGTATACCCCCCGCAGGGTCCCCCGGGAGGCGGCGGTCATGACGGTTCTGACCGCCTTGCCCAGCCCCTCGAACTCCCGCTCCATATCGCTCAGCAGCTTGGCCCGGGCCTCCGCGCCCCGCTGCTCCATGCCGAGGCGGTTTTGTTCCTCCGCCAGCTCCTTCACCGCCTGCTCCCGGCTTTGCAGCAGCATACGGTGGCCGTTGATGACGTTTTCCAGCTCCCGGGCCCGCTCCCGGGCATCACCTGCGGCCTTTTCCGCCTCCCTGAGGGAGGCTTTCAGCTCCGCGTCCCGGGCCTCGGCCTCCTGAAGCTGCTGCCGGGCGGCCTCTGCCCGCTTTTTCAGGTCTTCGGCGCGGCTGGAAAGGGCGGCCAGCGCGGCGGTGTGGGTGGTCAGAGCGTCGGAGGCGGCGTTCTCCCGCGCCACCAGCGCCGTGAGGCCCTGGGCCGCGCCGTCGGCGCGGCGGGCGTTCTCCTCGCTCTCCGCCCGCGTTTGGGCGGCGCGGCTGGCATTGTCGGACAGCAGCGCGTTGATTTCCGCCGCCCGCCC
>JAFUVO010000162.1 GCA_017477525.1 Oscillospiraceae bacterium
CTCAGCTTCATTTCCTCAAAAAGAATCTTTTTCGCCTCTTCCGAGGCGTGTTAAAAAGCCCTTTCGCTGGTGCTAAAGTTTTGCTTTAGCTTCCTTACAATGTTTAATTTTCAAGGTACACCGTCGCTTCTTCGCTTCGTTTTGTGCTTCAGCGTTGAAGCTTTTTTATTCTATCACACTCGCAAGCGTTTGTCAAGAACTTTTTTATTTTTCTTTTTCGCTCCCGTTCTGAAAACCCGCCGCTGTGTGACAGCTTGCGTACTTTACCACGCTTTTCTCCGTTTGTCAAGCGTTTTTTTCAATTTTTTTGAAAAGTTTTTTGTCGTGCGCTTTCCTCAAATTTCCTGCCCATTCGGTAGGATAAAACAGGATTCCAATATTTATTTTTACCGGCCACATCATATTGTAGCCTCTTTCGGGACATACTGTCCATATGTCTGATTTTCATGAATCCTATCCGTTTTCCGCCGCATCCCTGCGGGAGCGCTTTGCCGACTGCGCGGACTTTACGCTTCGCCCTGTCTGGCCGGGGCGGCGGGAGGTCGAAGGCGTGGCGCTGTGCTGGCTCGACGGCCTTGTGTCCTCCAAAGCCGTCGCGGAGGACGTGCTCTGTCCGCTCTCGTCTCTTGCGCCTGACGCTCCGGCGGAGAAATGTATGGAGGCGCTGCTGCGCGGCGCGGTCTGGGCCTGCTCGGTAAAAAAGCGCGGGAATATTGACGAGACTGTCTCCGATCTCCTCCACGGCAGCTGCGCGGTGGTCTTTGACACTGCCGGCTCTGCCCTCACCTTCGAGGTAAAAAGCACGGACAGCCGCTCCATCTCCTCCCCGGAGGCGGAAAAAACCATCAAGGGTGCGAAGGACGCCTTTGTGGAGACGCTGCGCACCAACTCCTCCCTGGTCCGCCGCCGGCTGCGGACGCCGGCGCTGAAACTGCGCCAGACTGTGGTAGGCCGGCGCAGCGGCACGGATGTGGCGGTGCTCTGGCTGGACGGCATCGCGAACAAACACACGCTCTCCGCCGTCATGAAACGCCTGGACGCCATCGACGTGGACGGCCTCACCGCGGCGGGGAACTTGGAACAGTATATCACGGACCGCCCCGCCTCCCTGTTCCCCCAGCTCCTGCACACGGAGCGCCCGGACAAATTTGCCGCCGAGCTGCTGGAGGGGCGCATCGGGATTCTGGCGGACGGGCTGCCGCTGGGCTTTTTGCTGCCCGCGCCGCTGCCGGTATTCCTCCACGTCGCCGACGACAGGGCCCAGCACTGGGCTATGTCCTCCCTGCTGCTCGTGCTGCGCTGGCTCTCCACGCTTTTGAGCCTGCTGCTGCCGGCGCTGTTCGCCGCTGTCGCCATGTACCACCAGGAGATGATTCCCACGCGCATTTTATTGAGTATGATCGAGGCTAAGCAGCTCGTCCCCTTCTCCGCGGCGGTGGAAATCCTCGCGATGCTGCTGTCCTTTGAGCTTTTGATGGAGGCCGGGACGCGGCTGCCGGACCCGGTGGGCGATACGGTCAGCATCATCGGGGGCCTGATCGTGGGGCAGAGCGCGGTTGAAGCGAAAGTAGTCTCCCCCATCGCGGTCATCGTCGTGGCCGCCACGGCGATCTGCGGCTTCACGCAGCCCAGCCGCGACCTGGGGGCGGCGCTGCGCATCCTGCGCTTTGTCATGGTGCTTCTGGCCGTAGCCCTGGGCCTCTACGGCGTCATGCTGGGGATGGCGGGTCTGATCTGGTATCTGTGTACGCTGGAGAGCTACGGCGTCCCCTACACCGCCCCCATGGCGGAGGGCGGCGCGGGCGAGGTCCTGCGGGCCCTGCTGCGCGTTCCCCTGCCCATGGATAAATTTCGGGAGCGCGCCCTGCGCACCGGGGACAGGAGGCGGCAGAAATGAATCCTCGCTCCATCCTCTCCCTGATAATGGCCGGCATACTGGCCGGCGTGCTGGTCATCGGCCACGGCATCAGCGGAGAATACAGCGCCCTGGAACAGCTGCGGGTGGTGCGCGTCATCGGCTGTGACCGCTCCCCCGAGGGCGGGACCGCGCTGTCCGCCGCCGTGGAGACGCCCGGGGAGGACGCCCCGCCCCTGCGGCTGAAGGAGACTGGCCAAAGCCTCCGGGAGGCGGTGGCGGCCCTGGAGAACCGGAACGTCGACGGGGAGCTGGTCTTTTCCCATGTGCAGTACGCGGTCGTAGGGCGGGACTGCGCGGAGGGCAGCATCCTCCCCCTGCTGCGCTACGCCGAGCGGGAAGAGCATTTCCGCCTGGGGATATGGCTGTTCCTCTCCGACGCCGGCGCTGCGGAGCTGGTGGCGCCGGAGGGCGGCGGGTCTTTCGACGTCGCAGAGGCCCTGACCGCCGCCCGCCGGGAATTTTTGAAGGAAGGTGGACATGTGTTCGACTTCCGTGAAACCGCCGTGGCATTAGGGGAATACGGCGCGGCGCCGGTTTGCCTGCTGCGGGCGGAGACAGCGGAGGACAAAATACGCCTCCGCGCGGACGGCTATGGAATTTTGCGCGAGGGCAGGCTTGCCGGCGCCCTTGAGGGCGGCGAAGCCGAAGCCCTGGGGCTGCTCCGGGGCGACCCGGGGCTGCGGGTGCGGACGGTCCTGGACGGCGGGGCCACCATGGAATACGAGGGCCAAGCGAAGCTGAAGCCCAGCTGGAACGCCGACGGCAGCCCCGGCCCGCTGACGGTGCTGCTCACAGTCGATGCCGGCGTGGCGGAGGACAATGGAAAGTTCTCCCGTGCCGCGCTTTCTGACGCCCTGGCTGCGGAGCTGAAGACGGATATCGAAGCCATGCTGTCCCTTGCCCGCGCATGGGACGCCGACTTCCCCGCCCTGGGCAAAGCCCTCCGGGTGGACGGCGGGGAGCGTTTTTACGCGCTGCCGGAGGACTGGCTGACGCGGATGGAATTTGAAGTGCAGGCGGAGGTCCGCATCACCCGCGGCTACGACCTCTGCCCGCCGGAGGAAGGGGGCGGCGGGGCATGAGGGAAACGGACCGGGCCAGCGCCCGTCAGGCGGTGGCCGTGGCCTTTGTGGGGCTGCTCAGCCCCATGATCCGCCGCTTCCCCAAGGCTTTGGCGGTTCTGGCGGGGCGAAGCGCCTGGCTCTCGGTATGGATTGCTGTGCCGCTTCTGCCCCTGGCGGTGCTGCTGATGCGCCGGGCGGCAATGGCCATGGAAGCGAAACCCTCCCGCGCGTTCGCGGCCTGCTACGGCCTCTGGCTGCTGGCCTACTGCGGCTTCCTCCTGCGCGGCGGGGCGGAGCGCCTGGTCACCACGGTCTATCCCTGCACCCACAGCGCCCTGTTCCTGCTGTGCATGGCCGCGTTGTGCGCCGTGGCCGCGGCGGCGGGCTTCCGGAGCATTGCCCGGACCGCCATGCTCCTGCGGCCCCTGCTGATTGCCGTGCCGGTAGCGCTGTTTTTGCTGGCCCTGGGGGACACGGATCCGGCGCTGCTGCTGCCCGTGACCTCCCGGGACCTCCTGCCGAACCTGCGGGGGGCGGCGTCCATCGTGAACCTCTGCGGGGCCTGCTTTTTCCTGCTCTACTCCGGCGTGACCGAGCTGACCCGGCTCCGCTTCCGGGACTGGGCGGGCTGGGGGACCGCGCTGGTGGTGCTGCTGGGCCTGATGGCCGTGGCCTGTCTCGGCCTGTTCGGGCCGGAGCTGACCGCCGCGCTGTCCTACCCCTTTTTCCTGCTGGCCCGCGACGCCCCGGTGCTGGGCTCGCTGGAACGGATGGAGCCTCTGGTGGTGGCGCTCTGGGTATTCGCGGACGTGGTATTCCTGTCGGCCCTGCTGCGCTGCGCGGTGAAGCTGCTGGGCAGAGCCTTTGCCCCAGGACGGGAGCCCGGGACCATCGCGGCCCTGCTCTGCGCCGCGGCGGCCGCCGGGGCGGGGCTGCTGTTTCCAGTGGAGCAGGAAGCCTTCGCGATGTTCTCCGAGCGCGCCATCCCCTTCGCGGCGGCGGTGATGAATTTTGCCCTGCCCCTGCTGTTCGCAGCGCCGCAGATACTGAGAAGAAAATAAATATCCCCGAAACCTCATGGTTTCGGGGATATTTATGATGCGTGAAACGTTTCCGATTCCGAGCCGGGATACCGTCAGCTTAATTCCACGACATTTGCAGCGTCCGATGGTTGGACGCGCAATCAGCAAGATAAAGATTGATGAGCGTTTGATAGGGAAGGCCCACTTTTTCTGACTGCGCCTTGAAATAGTCTATGGTCTCATTGTCAATGTTGATCGTAATTTGCTTTTTGAGCCTGTTAGTATAGAGGTTTTTTCTTGGATTTAAATGACTAATATCATATTCCTCTCTCATTTTCCCACCCCTTCCGATAACTGTTGTCAGTCCTCGTTTCCTGATTAGTCGCTTTTCGGGCGGAGATGATTCGAATGATCTCGTCTTTTCCCCGATAGCAGTGACTGACGATGCATAGGTTTTCCCACCTTGTGATGCCAAGAATCAAGAATCGGTCTTCTTCATCAGAGTGGTCCGGATCGTCAAATAAGATAGCATAGTCATCATAAAAAACAGTGGATGCCTCATCAAATGAGATACCATATTTTTCTATATTGATACGGTTCTTATTATCATCCCATTCAAATTCTATCATCATAATTAACTCAAACTTCGCATATCGAAAAATCAGAACATTTTAGAAGAAAACAGAGTAATATCTCAAGAAACAAAAAAACGAAAAACAGGACTTTTTAAGGAAAAAATAGATGCAGGCCCTAACATATGGTATAATGTATTAGCCCCACATCATAGCCATACAGAAAGGATCTGCATCATGAGCAGTATAGCATATGACGTAGAAAAAGAGAA
>JAFUVO010000163.1 GCA_017477525.1 Oscillospiraceae bacterium
GAGAATTTTTTGTTCTTGCCGTAGAACTTGCAGACGAAGCCCACGCCCACGAAGAGGATGAAGGCCATGCCGATGGCCATGGTCAGGGCGGACCAGAAGGTCAGGGCGCTCTTCCAGGCGTCCGTGTTGCCGCCCAGGGCCTCCACGGCGTCCTTGACGGTGGAAAAAGCGGTATTGGTGGGGGTGCCCACCGCGCCAAAGATGACAGGGACGGAGTTGTAGATCAGCGCCACCATGGCCGCGCACAGCGGCGGGAAGCCCACGGAGATCAGAAGCGGGGCAGCCAGGGCGGCGGGGGTGCCGAAGCCGGCGGCGCCCTCGACGAACGCGCCGAAGATGAAGCCGATGATAATGGCCTGCAGCCGGGCGTCGGGCGTGATGCCCTTGAACATGCCGTTGATGGCCGCCATGGCGCCGGACTGGGACAGGGTGTTCATAATCAGAATGGCGCCGAAGATGATGACCAGCGTCTCAAAGGCGCTGAGGAAGCCGGTGATGGTCTGGCCCACGGCGCTCTTGCCGTCCAGGCTGAACAGGGGCATTTTCCAGACGAGGATGCCCAGGATACATGCCAGCAGCCAGGCCAGGGGCAGCGCCCGCTTCGCCGGCCAGTTGAAGGCCACCATCAGGACGATGGTCACGATGATGGGGATAAACGCTATGATGGCATACATGTTTTTATATACCTCCTTAACACGCTCTCTTCTCTCCGACGCTTACTCGCGGACGACGACGGAAATGCCGTTGGGGATGCAGGTGAGGGAGGCGTCGGGCCCCTTGATCTCCCTGGCGCGGGCGTAGGCGGTCGCCAGATCGGGGGCGTACTCCACCTTGAGGCCCTCGATCATCTCCTTCTGCTCCGGCTCCGCGACGAAAATGACCTTGTATTTCCGGGCGATGCGGGCGAAGATCTGGCTGCACCACTGGTCCGGCGCGGTTTTCTCCTGGGGCGTGGCCAGGAACTTCTGGTAGGCCGTCTCAATGTCCGGCTCGTCGGCGATGATGTGCCAGAAGAAATCGCCGCCGTTGCCGTCGGTGCAGGAGGACAGCATGATAATGACGCCGCCGTCGTTCACTGTGGCCTCGCCCGCCGTCATGCCCTTGGGGGACTGGTAGGCGTTCTGGTCCAGGGGGTAGCCGCCGTTGGTGGTGATGACGATATCGGCGTAAGCGGGCTTGACGCAGACATAATCGGAGATAAAGTCGCAGCCGCGGCGGTGGGCGGTTTCAAAGTTGCCGGCAAAGGCGGCCACGGTCTTTTTGTTTTCGTCGATGACCACGTTGACAATATAGGCCAGCTTCGCCATACGGGCGGCGGCCAGCATGTCCTCGTGCATGGGGTTGTTGTCCAGGATGCCGGTGCGGGAGTAGGGGCTGTCGATGAACTTGGAGCAGTGGTTGCCCATGACCGTGACCGCGTCGGCCACGCCGGGGAGGATGCTCTTGCGTCCGCCGGAGAAGCCGGCGAAGAAGTGGGGCTCGATGAAGCCCTCCGCCACCAGCAGGGACGTACCCTCCGCCACCTTGTCGATGATGCAGTCCGGGCCGGAGGGGAGGACCCCCACCTTGACGTTCTTTGACGGGTCGTGGGCGTCGTGGACCACGATATGGTCCTTGAACTCCTCATACAGCTCGTCGCCCAGCTTGCTTTTCAGCTCCTCGACGGTGGTAGGGCGGTGGAAGCCCGTCGACACCAGCAGGGTGATCTTGATCTCCGGGCTGCCCTCCCGCAGCTCCCGGACCATGTTCGGCAGGATGTCGCGGCTGGGGACGGGGCGGGTGTGGTCGCTGATGATGATGACGCAGTCCGGCTTGCCCTTCGCCAACTCGCTCAGGCGGGGGCTGTCGATGGGGTGCTCCATGGCCTCCCGGACGATTTCAATACCCGGCTTGTCGCTGGCCAGCTGGTCCACCTTGGAGGTCAGCACGGGAGTATCGTCCGGCACCTCAAGGTCATAGGTTTTTTTCGCGTAAAAGAATTTGACTGTTTTCATGGGATCTTCCTTCTTCTCCACCTTTTTCCATATTGTGAGGGCTATTCCGCGCTCTCCGGCGGAATAGCCCCCTTTTTCATGTGCAGGGGTTGAAAAAGCGCACGGTTTTCAATTATTTGCCCGGGGCGTTCAAATCGTAGTCCACGTAGCAGATGTGGGTTTCGAGGAACTCGTCCAGGCCGTGCTCGCCGTCGTCGCCGCCCAGGCCGGACTGGCGGACGCCCTGGTGGAAGCCCTGGAAGGCCTCGAAGTGCTCGCGGTTGACATAAGTCTCGCCAAACTTGATCTCATTCAGGGCGCGCATGACGGTGTCGAAGTCCTGGGTGTAGATCGAGGAGGTGAGGCCCAGGTCGCAGTCGTTGGCCTTTTCGATGGCCTCGTCGAGGGTCTTGAAGGTGGAGATGGGCAGCACCGGCCCGAAAATTTCCTCGCGCATGATGGTCATGTCGTGGGTGCAGCCGGTGATGACCGTGGGCTCATAATAGAAGCCCTTGCCGTCGACTGTGGCCTTGTGGCCGCCGAGGCGAACCGTGGCGCCCTCCTTAATGGCGCTCTGCACCAGCGCGTCGACATGCTCCTGCTGGGCCTTGTTGACCATGGGGCCGAGGTCGAAGGCGCCGCCCAGGGCCGGGCCGAAGGTGGCCTTTTTAAAGCGCTCGACGGTCTTCTCGATAAACTGTTCCGCGATGCCCTCCTGGACGTAGATGCGCTCTGCGGCGTTGCAGACCTGCCCGGAGTTGATGATGCGGGAGTTGTAGACGTGCTCGACGGTTTCGTCCAACTTGCAGTCGTTCATGACGATGACCGGGGCCTTGCCGCCCAGCTCGAGGGAAACCTTCGTGACATTGTCCGCGGCGTTCTTCATGATCTTCTTGCCGGCGGCGGTGCTGCCGGTCATGGAAACCAGGGCCACCTTGGGGTTGCGGCTCAGCGCGTCGCCCACGACGGAGCCGGAGCCGGTCACGACGTTGATGACGCCCTTGGGCAGGGAGCTCTTCGCCACCAGCTTGGCGAACTCATAGCAGCCGTTGGGGGAGTCGCTGGAGGGTTTCAATACCACTGTGTCGCCGGCGATCAGGGCCGGGGCCACCTTGCGTCCGATCAGGAACAGCGGGAAGTTCCAGGGCATGATGCCGGCCACGACGCCGATGGGCATCTTGTAGAGGAAGATATTCTCGTTGGGGCGGTCGGAGGGGATGATCTCGCCCTTGATGTGGCGTGCCATGGCCGCGAAATACTGTATGTAGTCCGCCAGCCAGCCGGCCTCGTCCATGGACTGGGCCAGGGGCTTGCCCATCTCTTCGGAGTTCGTGCGGGCGAACAGTTCGCGGTTTTCACGGACCAGCCCCACCAGCTCCATCAGGTAATTGGCCCGCTGGATGGCGGGCAGCTTGCCCCAGGACTTCTGCGCCTCATAGGCCGCGTCCACGGCGGCGTTGACGTCCGCCTCCGTGGCCTTCGGGACCTGGGAGATGACTTCTTCCGTGGCGGGGTTGAGCACGTCCAGCATTTCCCTGTCGCCGTTGGGAAGAAATTCGCCGTTGATAAAAAGCTCGTACTGTTTCATACCATTCCTCCACATCATTTTTTACTTTTTTCGGGGGAAACTTACTCCCCTGGAAAATCAACCGATGAAATTATACAACGCCCTGCCGGCTTTTGCAAGATTGTTTTTGCGATTTTCACAATTTCTTTTTGAAAAGCTGTTGAAAAATCAAAGATTCTGTGTAATAATACGACAAGTGGGGGAGGCTCCCCGGAAAACAGGAAACGCTTATGGCGGAGAAAGGAGTTTTGGCTATGTTCAAGGCATTTGTCGGCGCGAGTAAAAATTCGGACCCGGCGGCGGCGGGCAGGGAAGCCGCGGCGGCGGTCCGGGCGGAGGACCTGAAGGCCGCGTTTGTGTACGCAAGCTGTGATTACGATATCCCGGCGGTCCTCGCCGGCGCGGCGGAGGCGCTTCCGGGCGTACCGCTGTTCGGCAACACCAGCTTTACCGGCGTCATCACCCCGGAGGGGTACATCGGCGGCGACGCGCCCTTTGTGGGGATTCTGGCATTTTCCGACCCGGACATGACCGTCGGCGTCGCGGCGGAGCCCAAGGACGGCTGCAGCGTCTGCAAGGGCAAGGCCATCGCCGAAGCCGCGCTCTCCGCCGCCGGGCGGGCGGACGCGCCGGACTATTTTTATATGGCGGCTTCCCCGGCGGAGGAGGAAAAGTATCTGGAGGGCATCCAGAAGGTCATCGGGCGCAGGCCCTTCTTCGGCGGCAGTGCGGCGGACAACTCGATTGAGGGGAAATGGCTGCTCTACGCCGGTGGCAAGTGCTTTGCCGACGGCTGCGTGGCCGCGTTTTTCTGGGGCGGCCCCAAAATGGCGAACCTTTTCACCGGCGCTTACCGCGAGACCGCCGATTACGGCGTGATCACGAAGCTGGGCGGCGAGCGCGTCCTGGCGGAGATCGACGGCGTCCCGGCCACGGAGAAGTACGCCGCCTGGCGCGGCCTGGACAGCGAGGCGGTCAGCGGCGGCAACCTGCTGGCCACCACCATCACCTCGCCCCTGGGCGTCAAGGACCGCCTGGGCAAGCTGATCGCCATCCGCCACCCCATGGGCGGCAATCCCGACGGCTCCATGAATATCGGCAACGTCCTCAGTGAGAAGACCGTCGTGATCCGCATGGAGGCCACGGTCGACGAGCTCATCAACTCCACGGGGGACACGCTGAAAGCGCTGATCGGAAAAATCCCGGGCAAGCCCGTGGCCTTCCACCTGGTCCACTGCGGCGGACGCCGCGCCGGCATCGGCGAGCGCATCGGCGAGGTGGCGGAGCAGCTCAAGGCCGCAGCGGGGGAGGTGCCCTTCCTCTGCGAGTTCACCTTCGGCGAGTACGGCTTCGAGCGCGATGGGGAGAACACCTGCGGCGGGCTGATGCTCAGCTTCACAGGATTCTACGAAGCGTAAAACTTTTTGGTCATATCCTCCGCCCGAGGCGGAGGATATGAGACAGTTTTCAATTTATTACATAAAGGAGCAGCAAAGAATGAGCAAAAATCCGTTTTTCACCGAAGACCATGATTCCATCCGCGAAATGGCGCGGGACTTCGCCAACCGCACCCTGGCCCCGATTGCCGCCGAGATCGACAAGACCGAGCATTTCCCCGAGGAGGTCGCCCAGCAGATGGCGGACCTGGGCTTTTTCGGGCTGAAAATCCCCGAGGAATACGGCGGCCTGGGCCTGGACATGCGTTCCTACATCAGCGTCATGGAAGAAATCGCGAAGAAATGCGCCACGGCAACGCTGTATATCTCCTCCGCCAACTCCCTCTCCACCGCCCCCATCGTGCTCTCCGGCACGGATGAGCAGAAGGAGAAGTACCTCCCCGGCGTCGTCGAGGGCAGCAGCTATATCTGCTTCGGCCTGACCGAGCCCAACGCCGGCTCCGACGCCGCCAGCCTCACCACAAAGGCGGTGGAGGACGGGGATGATTACATCCTCAACGGCCGCAAGTGCTTCATCACCTTCGCGCCTGTGAGCTCCTATGCCGTCATCTACGCCAAGACCGAGCCCGAGAAGGGGGCCAAGGGCATCAGCGCCTTTGTGGTTGACATGTCCCTGCCCGGCGTGAGCTGCGGCAAGCACGAGGAAAAGATGGGCCAGCGCGGCGTCCCGGTCAGCGACATCCTGATGGAGGATGTGCGCGTCCCGAAGAGCTGCATGTTGGGCGAGAAGAACCTGGGCTTCATCAACGCCATGAAAACCCTCTCCGTCGGGCGCATCGGCGTGGCCTCGATGTGCCTCGGCATCGCCCAGGAAGCCATCGACCTGGCGGTCAACCACACGAAGAACCGCATCCAGTTCGGCAAGCCCCTGTGCAAGAACCAGGCCCTTGCGTTCATGATGGCCGACATGGAGACAAAGCTCAACGCCGCCCGCGGTCTGGTGTACAACGCCGCATGGCTCATGGACAACGGCGAGGACGCCACGAAGGCCGCCTCCATGGCGAAATACTTCGCCGCCGAGGCCGCGATTGAGATCGTCAACAAGTCCCTGCAGCTCCACGGCGGCTACGGATACTCCCAGGAGTACGAAATCGAGCGCCTGTACCGCGACGTGCGCATCGCCTCCATCTATGAGGGCAGCTCCCAGGTGCAGCAGATGGTCATTTCCAGCCACTTGTTGAAATAATCACGATACGATAAGAAAGCTTCCGCCCCCGCCGTATACGGCGGGGGCGGAGCTGCGTTGTGGCTGTATTTCCGGCTTCACGCCACAGTTAAGTTGTTGACCCACTTGCGGCTGCGCACCATGAAGAAGCCGATGGTGCATTTGACCAGCTCGAGCGACTGCACAATCGCGTACATCGGGACGATGGGCATACTTGTCGCCCGGGACAAAAACATCGCCGCCGGGATATTGATGACCCAGACGAAAGCGCTGTCAAAAATGAAGGTGATGATGGTTTTTCCGCCGGAGCGGAGGGTGAAATAGCAGGCGTTGGTGTAGGAGATAAAGGGGAGCAGGGCGCTCATAATTAAGAGGAAATCCGCCGCCAGGGCCTTGACTGCCGGGGTGGTGTTGTACAGTTCGGGAATCAGCGGGGCCACGAGGGCCATCACCGCCCCCACGACGACGCACATCGCCACCGCGAATGCGGTCAGCTGGCGGTCCTCCGCCACGGCCCGTTCGAGCTTGCCCGCGCCTAAAAGCTGGCCGACGATAATCGCGATGGTGGAGCCCATGGCGAACACGCCGCACATGAACAAGTTCGACACCGTGCTCGAAATATTGACCGCCGACACCACTTCCAGGCCCCGGAGGCTGAAGCACTGGTTGAGCAGCGCCATCCCGGCGGACCACAGCAGTTCGTTGAGCAGCAGGGGAAGCCCCATAACCGCAATGCGCTTTACCAGCGGCCAGGGGACCCGGAGGGAGCGGTAGAGCCCGACGGCGTAGGGGCAGCGTTCCGAATGGCGGTGGGCCCAGAATATCACGATGGCGCATTCGACGACCCGTGCCAGCACGGTCGCGGCGGCCGCGCCGGAAACCCCCAGGGCGGGCAGGCCCAGCTTGCCGAAAATCAAAATGTAGTTGAACACCATGTTGATAAACACCGCCGCGATGCCGGCCTTCATGGGCAGCACGGTTTCCCCGCACTCCCGGAGGGTGCTGGCGTAGACCTGCGACAGGGCGAAGGGCAGCATTTCAAAGAGCATCACGGCCAGGTAGCGCCTGCCGTAGTCCAGTGTGGCTTCGAGGCTCAGCCCTTCCTCGCCGTCGTGGAGGAACAGGGAGATCAGCCTGTCGCCGGCGCCGAGGAAAATCACGAGGAACAGCCCCACGGAGGCCGCGCCCACCCAGAGCTTCAGCCGGAAGGTGTGGCGCACCCCCTCCTGATCCCCGGAGCCGTAGAACTGGGCCGTAAAAATCCCCGCGCCCGCCAGCCCGCCGAAGATGCAGAGGTTGAACACGAACAGGAGCTGGTTCACGATGGCGACGCCGCTCATGGGCTCCGTACCGATCTGGCCCACCATCAGGTTGTCCAGGAGGCTGACAAAATTGGTGATGATATTCTGGATGAGCACCGGGGTCATGACCCGGAAAAGTTTTTTATAAAAGGCGCGGCTGCCGATCAGTTTCGCTTGTTTCATGTGGGATGGACTCCGTTTTTGATCATTTTCCTGAGCTTCGAGAAGCAGAGATAATAGATTGCCATGACGGCGCTGCTGAGGGCCCAGGAGGTGGGGTAGCAGAGGAACACCATGCGGATATCCCGGAACAGGGAGAGCACCAGTGTCAGCCAGATGATGCGGTAAACGCAGATGCACAGGGCGCTGATGAGCATCACCGGAGTAGCTTCCCCAGCGCCGCGCATAGCCCCGCCCAGGATGTCCGAGAAGGTGAAAACCCAGGCCATGGTCGCCAGATACAGCATCTCCTGACGTGCCACGGCCATGACCTCCGGCTCAGACGTAAACATGCCGATGGCGGGGCGGAACAGCGCGATTACCAGCCCGCCCATGGACAGGGACACGGCGAGGGAAAGGCCGAGGCAGAGGCGGACGCCCTGCCGAACCCGCTCCATGTGGCCCGCGCCGGTGTTCTGGCCCACGTAAGTCGAGGCGGTGAGGCTCAGGGCGCCGGTGGGCATGTAGATAAAGCCGTCCAGCTTGCCGTAGGCGGTTGTCCCGGCCATGACAACGGAGCCGAAGCTGTTGATCCGGGCCTGCACCAGCAGATTCGATATGTTGAACATCGCCGCCTGCAGGCCGCAGGGGACAGAAATGCGGATGACGTCGAGGATGGCCCCCCGGTCCAGGCGCATTTTTGTCGGGCGGAACCGGTATTCCTCCGGCAGGCGCATCAGCCGCCCCACGGCGAGGACGCAGGACAGCAGCTGGGCCAGCACCGTCGCCACCGCCGCCCCCGGCGCGCCCATCCCCAGGCCCGCGACAAACAGCAGATCCAGGATGAGGTTGAGGCAGCCGCTGGCGCCGAGGTAGAGCAGGGGCCGTTTTGAATCGCCGGCGGCGCGGATCATCCCGGCGGCGACATTGTAGAGCAGGTTCGGCACGTTGCCGGCCAGGTAGATGCGGAGATAGACGATCGCGATGGGCAGCACGTCCTCCGGCATGTCGATCCAGCGCAGGAGCCGCGGGGCGAAGACAATGCCGCCCATACCGATGACCAGTGCGGCGGTAAAGGCCAGGAACATGGCCGCGTCGCAGATTTTTTTGAGCCCGGCCCAGTCGGAGGCCCCGTAGCGGATGGCGTAGAGGACGCCGGTGCCTGTGGCGATGCCGAGAAAAAAGCCGATTAAGAGGTTGATCAGCGCGGCGGTGCTCCCTACGGCGGCGAGGGATATGTCGCCCGCGAAGGAACCGACCACGGCGCTGTCGATGGAGTTGTAGAGCTGCTTGAACAGATTCGAGAGCATCAGCGGCAGCGCGAACGCCACGATGCCGCTGATAATGGGACCCTCGGTCAGGTTTGCGGAGGAGTGCATGACAATTCAACTTGCCTTTCGCTTTATGTTTTCGCCATATCTCCCCTGCCTTTGGCAGGGGAGATATCTGCATATTCGGGACAGGCTTTTATTTTTCCCGTTTCAGTTTTTTCACCTGGCGGGCGGGGACGCCGGCCACCAGCGTATCGTCGGGGACATCCCGGTTTACCACCGCGCCGGCGGCAACGATCACATTGTCCCCTATGGTCACGCCGGGGAGGATGACACAGTTGCCGCCCACCCAGACGTCGCTGCCGATGGTGATGGGTTTGGCGGTGCAGAGGTTTTCCCGCCGTCCCTGGGCGGTCATGGCGTGGTTGACCGTGCTGATCATCACGCCGGGGGCCAGGAGCACGTTGTCCCCGCAGGTGACTTTTGCGCGGTCGAGAATGGTCACGTTATAGTTAGCGAGAAAATGATCCCCCACGCGGATGTTTTTTCCGTTGTCACAGCGGAAATTATCAAGTACCTGCGGGTGTTCGCCCGCCGCGCCGAAGAGCTCCCGCACGACGGCCTCCCGCGCGGCCTTTTCCCGCGGCCCCAGCGCATCCAGCTTCCGGCACAGTTCCACCGCCCGCAGCTTTTCCTCGGCCAGCTCTGCGTCGTCAAGGCAGTATTCCAGCCCGGCGTCCAGTTTTTCCCGCTCGGTCATGACCGCGCCGTCCAGCGCCAGGACGCCGTTCTCATTTTTGACCTTCCAGAACACGGGGCGTTCCAGGAACTTGTCGTTGGGGGAGTGGAGGGCAAAAAGAATATTGCCTTCCAGGTCACGGAAAAACATGCCGTGCCCGCCGTTTTCCGCGTAGAGGGGGATTTCCTGCTGCCGCCAGGGACCGGCGATTTTGCCGCTGTCGGAAACAGCGACGCCGACGCCGTAGCCGTTGACGCTCCAACTGGACAGGATCATGTAGAGCTTTCCGTCCTCCAGCCGCAGAAGGCCGGGGCCGTCGGAGAAGAAGCAGTCCCCGTCGATGCCAAACTCCGCCTTCGCGTAGGGGAAGGGCCTGGCCCAAGTGGTATCCTTCGCGGTGAACAGCAGTTCCGGTCCGGCGGCGGGGCCGCTCAGATCCTCTTTGAGGCGGACAAGGCAAAATTCACCTTTTGCCGCCCTGCCGCCGTCCTCAAAGGAGTGTGAGAACACCAGCCAGGGCGTCCCATCTTCAAAATGCAGGGTGCCGTCGATGCCCGTCCAGTCCTCCGGGGTCAGCCGCTCACCGAAGGGAAGGAAGGGGCCGGTGGGGCTGTCGGACTTCAGCACGTAGATGCCCTTTTTCCGCTCCGCCGAAGCCAGCGTCGTCACAAGGTAAAAGGCCCCCTTATAAAAATAACACTCCGGGGCCCAATAGCAGCGGTCGGCAAAATAGCCCTCCGGCCGGTGGAATATTTCATATGGCCCCTCATAATTCACCAGGTCCGGGCTGACATAACAGTCAAAGCCGTCCATTTCCCCCCAGCAGCTCTCGCTGCGGGTCCCGTAAAGATAATAGCGCCCTTCATGGACGAGGACGAAGGGGTCGCGGATATTGATTTCACTTCGCTTCATCAAATTGCCTCCCAAAGCTATGCGGCTGGACCTGTTCGGCGCCTGCCGCCCTGCTTTTTTTATATGCCATGTATTATACAGACTTCTTTTTTAAAAAGCAAGTGTCTGTTTAGCCGCCGTATTACAGAGCACCGCAGCCTGAGCGAGGCAGAATATCGACAGGCGGATGCGGTCCATCGGCTATGAGCTGGCTGTAGACCGCGGAGATATAAATACTGTGTAAACGGCTGCCATTTTCGGCGTCCGAAACGCTGGAAAGGTTTCTGGAAGCATGTTGAATCCACAGAAACAGTAATCAGCACAAATCAGAAATCACCGGGAATCATAGCGTCAAGCATCGTACCGTGACAAAGCGATGCTTGATGTTTCCATTATCAAAACCCCATAATTAAACAAAATTTTTATTTTGTTTAATTACATGGATTTAATGAAAATCGGCTGACGCCGATTTGACGATGGAGTAACTAAACAAAACTGCCGTTGTTGTTCAATAACAGGCTACGTATACGCGAAGCGCTAAGTCCTACCCCCCCTTCCAGTTTGGTATAGCCCTAAGTATAGCAGAAAGGGAGGGACGTGTCAACTAAAAGTTTACCGAAGCCTCGACCGATAACGAGCAGGTTTTTTGAGCTCCTTCGATTGAAGGGACAGCGCCGCCATAACATATATCATGGTCGTTGTAAGCGAATCATGATTCAGAGCCCGCTTGACCTTTTCGATATCACCGTACTCTTTGAGCACATCCACCGCATAGACCTTGCGGAAACTGTGCGGGGCCACGTTCTGAGGGAGCCGGAATGCAACCGCCGCCCGCTTGATATCCTTCCAAACCGCTTGACGTGTCCGATGCCCCGTCTTTCCCCGTCCGGGAAAGACATAGACAGACCCGGCATGGCGGAGAAGGGCATCACGCAGGGGCTCAGGGAGCCCAACAAGCCGCCGCTTCCCTGTTTTCTGTTCTGTCACCCAGAAGCGGGGCTTAATCTGTTCCGTTTTGAGGTTCAGAACGTCAGACAGGCGTAAACCCGTATGAAGGAGCGTTTGGCAAACAAGCCGGTTGTCAGGTGTAAGGGCGGAAAGAACAAGCTCAACCTCCCTATCTAAAAGGTATTCCGTGGTCATTATAAGCGCCTCCTATACATATAAATATGACACAGACACCGCCACCCCGGAGGGGGCGGGAAGCCCCGCCCCACGCTGGGTAACGGGGCCCGGTTTACTCTCCCCAAAGTGTCAACTGCTGATATTCCTCCCCCAGATTTTCACCCGGAGGCATCGGCATCCCTCCCCCATCAGGGGCCGCAGGTGCCGGGGGGCGCGGTTCCTCCGGCTGGCGCTCACCGCGCCCCGCAGGGGGGCGCGGAACGCGCCAGCCTGCGGC
>JAFUVO010000164.1 GCA_017477525.1 Oscillospiraceae bacterium
GCCGCGCCGGCGGAGAGCGCCGCGCTGGCGGAGGCGGCAGCGCCGGATTACGGCCCGCTGGGCTTTGAATACAAGGGTCTGCGCTTCGGCATCTTCGACGAGGCAAAGCCGGTGCTGGACGCCCTCGGCGCCCCCGACGACACCTTCACGGCGGACAGCTGCGCCTACCAGGGGCAGGACTGCTATTATTACTACGACGGCATCGAGCTGTGCGTCAACGATATTGAGGGCGTGGAGCGGGTCACCGGCATCACCCTGGCCGACGACACGGTGCAAACCCTCCAGGGCTTCCGCATCGGCTCCGACGTGGCCGCGCTGAAGGACGCGGGCCTCGACTACAGCCTCAGCGACGGCGTTTACAGCTTCACCCACGGCAGTACGCTTTTGCGCGTCCGCGACGCCGGGGACGGCACGGTGGCCGCCATCGCCTACATGCCGGCGGAGTGAGCGCCCCGGGCTTTCCTCCCCCGCCGGGGGAGGAAAAAATATCCCTTCCCCTGCCGGAGCCGGTCAATGAGGCATTGGCGCGGCTGGAAGCGGCGGGCTGGGAGGCCGTGGCCGTGGGCGGCTGTGTGCGGGACCTGCTGCGCGGCGTCCCCCCCGGCGACTTCGACCTGGCCACCTCCGCCCCGCCGGAGGCGACAGAGCGGGTGTTCGCCGGCGAAAAGCTGGTGGAAACCGGCCTGAAGCACGGCACCGTCACGGTGCTGATCGGCGGGATGCCGCTGGAAATCACCACCTTCCGGGTGGACGGCGGCTACAGCGACGGGCGAAGGCCGGACGGCGTGCGCTTCACCGCCTCCCTCCGGGAGGATTTGGCCCGCCGGGATTTCACGGTCAACGCCATGGCCCTGAACTGGCGCGGGAACCTCTGCGACCCCTTCGGAGGCCGCGAAGATTTGAAAGCCGGGATCTTGCGCTGCGTCGGGGAGCCGGCGGCGCGGCTGCGGGAGGACGGCCTTCGCATCCTGCGGGCGCTGCGCTTTGCCGCCGCGCTGGACTTTGAAATCGAACCCGCCACCGCCGCCGCCCTGTCCCGGGAGCGGGAACGGCTGCGCCTGGTCAGCCCGGAGCGGGTACAGGCGGAGCTGCGCAAGCTGCTCTGCGGCCCGGCGGTGCGGCGGGTGCTGCTGGATTACACGGAGGTGCTGGGGGTGGCGCTGCCGGAGCTTTTGCCCATGCGCGGCTTCGACCAGCGCAACATCCACCACATCTACGACGTTCTGGAACACTCCGCCGCCGCGGTGGAGGCGGTCCCCCCCACCCCGACGCTGCGGCTGGCGGCGCTGCTGCACGACGCGGGCAAGCCCGATTGCTTTACCCTGGACGAACAGGGCTGCGGCCACTTCTACGGCCACCCGGAGCGGAGCGCGGAGCTTGCCGATGCCGCCCTGCGGCGGCTGCGCTTCGACACGGCCACCCGGGAGCGGGTGGTGCTGCTGGTGCGCTGCCACGACCGGCCCATCGCCGGCACGGAAGCGGCCCTGCGCCGGGCGCTGAACCGGCTGGGGCCGGAGGTTTTTTTTGAGCTGCTGCAGCTCAAGCGGGCGGACAACCTGGCCCAAAGCCCCGCCTACCGGGGGCGTCAGGCGGAGTATGACGCCCTGGAGCGCGCCGCCCGGGCGCTGCTGGACCGGGGGGACTGCCTTTCGCTGAAAACCCTGGCGGTCCACGGCGGCGACCTGATTGCCGCCGGATTCACCCCCGGGAGGGAACTGGGGGACACGCTGCGGCGGCTTTTGACCGCGGTTCTGGACGGGGAGGCGCCCAACGAAAAGGAAGCGCTGCTGGCGCTGGCTGAGAAAGGCCGGAAAATATGCGTACCATAGACAAAGAAGATTATCTGGAACCCCGCTGCCCCCTGGGGATGGCCCCCCTCGGGGACGCGGAGGCCCCCGCGCCGCTGCAGCTGCGGCGCGTCGTTGAAAAGTTGGACGCATACTGCGCCCGTCGGGATTTCGCCGGCGCGGAGCGGCATCTCGACTACTGGCTGGCTGAGGCCCGCCAGAGCGGGGACCGGCGGGGGGAATTTTCCCTGCAAAACGAGCGAATGGGCTTCTTCCGCAAGCAGGGCCGCCGGGAGGACGCCTATTCAGCGGCGGAGGCGGCCCTGGCCCTCATCGCCGAGGCGGACGAAGTTTCCGCCGCCACCTGCCACGTCAACGTGGGGACGGTCTGCGAAAGCTTCGGGGAGCCGGCGCGGGCGCTGCCGGAATTTGAGGCCGCGCGGGGGGCATATGAGCGCCTTCTGCCCGCCGGGGACCCCCGCCTGGGCGGGCTGTACAACAACATGGCCCTGTCCCTGGCGGGGGTAGGACGCTATGGGGAGGCCATGGCGCTGTACCGCCGGGCGCTGGAAGTCATGGAGGAGACCCGCTACGGCCCCTGGGAACAGGCCATGACCTGGCTCAACATGGCGGACGCCGTGACGGCGGAGCTGGGGGACGAGGGCGCGGAAGAAGAAGCCGGCGAATACCTGAAACAGGCGGAAGCGCTGTTGAACGACGAATCCGTCCCGAGGGACGCCTACTACGCCTTCGTATGCGAAAAATGCGCCCCGGGCTTTGATTATTACGGGTGGTTTTATTTCGCGGCGGAGCTGCGGGAACGGGCGGAGAAATATTATCTATGACCGGACTGGAAATTTCAAGGGAATACTATTTTGCCTTCGGCGAGCCGATGCTGCGGGAGCAGTTTCCGGAGCTGCTGCCCCATGTGGCGGCGGGGCTGTGCGGGAGTGGGTCGGAGTGCTTCGGCTGGGACGATGAGGTCAGCCGGGACCACGACTTTGAACCGGGCTTCTGCCTGTTTTTGCCGGGGGAGGATGTTGTGGACCGCCGCGCGGCATTTGCGCTGGAACGGGCCTACGCCCGTCTGCCGAAGGAATTTGCCGGCCTGCGGCGGGGCGGTCTGGCCCCCGTGGGCGGGGCGCGGCGGGGGGTGCTGCGGCTGGCGGATTTTTTCACGGAGAAAACCGGCAGCCCCGACGGCCTCCTCTCCCCCGGCGACTGGCTCCGGGTCCCGGAACAGGGCCTGGCGGAGGCGGTCAACGGGGAAATCTTCTACGACGGCCCCGGGGAGCTGAGCGACATCCGGGGGCGGCTGGCGCTCATGCCCGAGGACGCGCGGCGGAAGAAGCTGGCCGGGGAGCTGCTGCGCATGGCCCAGGCGGGGCAGTACAACTACGCCCGCTGCCTTGCCCACGGCGAAAGCGGCGCGGCCCAGCTCGCCGTCACGGAATTTGCCCGGGCAGCGATGCACACCGTGTTTCTTCTGAACCGGCGCTACATGCCTTTTTACAAGTGGAGCTTCCGGGCCATGCGGACGCTGCCCCTGCTGGCCGCTGAGGCCGACACCCTCGAATTTCTCATCAGCACCGACAACCGCGCCGAAAACGCGGAGGAAAAGCAATACGCCATCGAGGACCTGGCGGCGCGGGTGATTTCGGAATTGCAGGCGCAGTCCCTGACCGCCGCCGTCTGCGGCGACCTGGAAAAACACGCCTGGTCCGTCAACGACCACGTCGCTGACGCGGCGCTGCGGAACCGGAACATTTTTTACGGGGTGGAATGACAGTGATGAAAGCTGATTTTCTGGCGGAGGCAGAAGCGGCCGCAAATGAGATTTCCGCGCTGCGGGAGGCCATCCACCGCCGGCCCGAGCTGGGCAACCGGGAACGGGAAACGGCGGCGCTGGTGGAAAACACATTGCGCGGATATGGCATCGAGACATACCGCCCGCTGGATACCGCCGTGGTCGGGGTCCTGCGCGGCGGCAGGCCCGGCGCTGCTGTGGCCCTGCGGGCGGAGCTGGACGCCCTGCCGGTGGCGGAGGCCACGGGCGCGGCCTTTGCCTCTGCCTGTCCCGGCGTCATGCACGCCTGCGGCCACGACGTCCACATGGCGGCGGCGCTGGGGGCGGCGCGGCTGCTCTCGCGGCGCCGGGCGGAGCTGGCCGGAACCGTGAGGTTTTTCTTCCAGCCCGACGAGGAGGGCAGGGGCGGGGCCCGGCGGATGATCGACGCCGGCTGCATGGGGGACACGGAGGCGGTGTTCGGCTGCCACGTCGACCCGGCGCTGCCCCTGGGCGTGGTGGGCATCCGCTACGGAAAATTCTACGCCGCTTCCGACTGCTTCAGCGTGACGCTCCGGGGCCGCGGCGCCCACGGGGCCCAGCGGGACAAAGGCATCGACGCCCTCGCCGCGGCGGCGGAACTGGTGACGGCGCTGCTGCGCCTGCCGGAGGCGCTGCGGCTTGAACGCGCCGTTTTGACCGTCGGGACCCTGCGCGCCGGGACGGCGGAGAACATCATCCCGGGGCTGGCGGAGCTCAGCGGCATGTTCCGCACCCTGGGCACGGACAACCGGGAAACTCTGCGGGAAGCCCTGCGCCAGACCGTCGAGGCCGTTTCCGCCGCCCATGGGACCCAAGCGGAACTGGAGCTGCGCCCCAGCTACAGCGGGGTCGTCAACACGGAGGCGGAAACGGCGCTGGCGCAGCGCGCCGCCGAGGCGCTGCTGGGGCCGGAGCGGGTGGTCCTGCTGCGGGAGCCGCTTATGACCACAGAGGATTTCGGCTGCTTCGTGGACGCCGCCGCCGGGAGCTTCTACCACATCGGCGCGGGCTGCGCCTCCCCGCTCCACGCCCCGGATTTCCTTCCCGCCCCCCGCGCCGCCGTCCTCGCCGCCGCCCTCCACGCGGCGGTGCTGTGGGACTATCTGAACCATACGCGGGAGTGAGGGGATTTGCCAAAGGCAAATCCCCTCACTCCTGAAAATATCATATCAAAACGAAAGAGAAAACCGCTATGCCGAAGGAAAAATCACCCCGCAACAAGACCATCGACACGCCCGTTTCGGAGGGCGGGGAATATCTCGCGCGCTGCATTCGGATCGAGCGCCCCGTCGCCAATCTTGCGGAGATCCTGGACAAAACAGTGCTGGGGGACGCTTTTACCGTCTGCCCGCTGCTGCCGAAGGAGAGCGTCGACCTGGTCATCGCGGACCCGCCCTACAATCTGACGAAAGCCTTCCACGGCGGGACCTTCACAAAGAAAAAGGCCGCGGATTACGAAGCATACACCCGCCGCTGGCTCTCCCTCATGTCCCCCCTGCTGAAACCGGGCGGCTCCATCTACGTCTGCTGCGACTGGGAGACCAGCCTCATCATCGGGACGGTCATGCAGGACTGTTTCACCGTCCGAAACCGCATCACCTGGCAGCGGGAAAAGGGCCGGGGGGCGGCGGCGAACTGGAAAAACGGCCTCGAGGATATCTGGTACGGCACAAAGGGCGGCAATTACACCTTCCACCTGGACGCGGTAAAGCTCCGGCGGAAGGTCCTCGCCCCCTACCGCGCCGACGGCGAGCCAAAGGACTGGACGGAGACGGCGGACGGCAATTACCGGGACACCTGCCCCTCCAATTTCTGGGACGATATCACAATCCCCTTCTGGTCCATGCCGGAAAACACCGCGCACCCGACGCAGAAGCCGGAAAAGCTGCTGGCAAAGCTGATTCTGGCCAGCTCTGGCCCCGGCGGCCTGGTCTTCGACCCCTTCCTCGGCTCGGGCAGCACCAGCGTCGCGGCAAAAAAACTGGGACGCCACTATCTGGGGGTAGAAATAGAAGAACAGTACTGCATCTGGGCGGAACAGCGCCTTGAACTGGCGGAGTCCACCCCGGAAATCCAGGGCTACGCCGGCGGCGTATTCTGGGAGCGGAACAGCTCCACGGCGCAAAACGGCGTGAAATAAACGAATCCATGTAGATTGCAAGCCCCTGGGATGCCGTCCGAATTCAACAAATCCCAGACCCCGGTACAAAGACAGGGCTCTATCGTTCTCAGCGATGGAGGGCGGACAGCTGCGCGCCGCCTTTATTCGTCCTTCCACACGTATTCGCTGGAAACATTCAGGTATTGCCCGACATTTTCGCGGATTTGTTCTGCCTGGTCCGGCTTTCCGTCCAGTTCCAGGGACTTCATGAGATTCAGGACGGCGGTATTGAGCTCCGTGTACTGCTTCGTCAGCTCCCGCATCCGCTTTCCCATCTGCTGGATGACCGCTACCACCTTGGCGGGGCGCTCCCGGAAATAGGTTCCGAAGGTGTCCCAGTTGACCACCTGCAGCAAGGTGCGCGCGTCCATGGACACGGCGGTGGCCGAGCGGGGCTCGTCGCCGTGCATCCCCATCTCCCCGAAGGTCTCATCCGGCCCCAGCACCGCCAGCAGGGACTGGCGCGCCGTCCCGTAAGCGCGGTAGATGCCCACACGGCCCAGGCGGATATCGTACATGCAGTCCCCCTTGTCCCCCTCGCGGAATATGACCTCGCCCATTTTGAATGTTTTGGTTTGCTCCATGCCGTTTTCTCCCCCTTGTTATTTTAGTCGATTGCGAAACTGCGTTTCGCAATCGAGGTTACGCGCACTTATCGCTCGGTGAGCCCTCCGGGCGTCCCGCTTGGTCGGTGCGCGGGCTCGCTTTGCTCGCCTTAGGGTGTTTTTGCCACGGCAAAGCCGCGTCAAAAACGGATTGAAATGCCCCCTTCGCGGCAGGCTGGAATGTTTTGCAATTACCTAGAAATTATTTTATAGAGAAATTATTTTATAGGATATCACAGGAGCCGGACGCGCGTCAAGCCGGTTTTGTCCTCCGTGCCGCTCTGGCACGGAGGACAAAAACAGCACTTGTAATTTTTGCCCGGAGCGTTTACAATATGGGGCATATGAATTTTTCCAGGAAAGGTTGTTTATTCGATGAACATCGCAAAGGCGGCGTACTGCCGCGTGTATCAGTCAGCGTTCCGCGCGGCGCTTCCGGTGCTGCCATACAGGGAGCCGGAGGCGCTCGCGTCCGTTCTGGACATTCCGAAGAAGCTGAAGCAGCTGGGGCTGAGAAGCGCCCTGCTGGTGACGGACCCGTCCATCCGTTCCCTCGGACTGACGAAGCCCCTTGAGGACGCCATGTCGGAGCAGGGCCTGGGCTGCCCCGTTTACGACGGCACAGCGGCCAACCCCACCGTCGCCAACGTCGAAGCGGCGCTGGCGCTGTACAAGGCCGGGGACTGCCAGGCGCTGATCGGCTTCGGCGGCGGCAGCGCCATGGACTGCGCCAAGGCCGTGGGGGCGCGGCTGGCCTGGCCGGGGCGCAGCGTACGCAATCTGGGCGGCAACCTGCGCATCTGGAAGAAGGGCGCGCCCCTGTTTGCCGTGCCCACCACCGCCGGCACCGGCAGCGAGGCCACCCTGGCGGCGTTCATCGTGGATGAAAAGACGAATTTTAAATTCGTCATGAATGATTTCTCCCTGATTCCCGACTACGCCGTGCTGGACGCGAATAACACCCTCGATCTGCCCCCCTTCTTCACCGCCACGACGGGCATGGACGCCATGACCCACGCGGTGGAGGCATATATCGGGCGCACCACCACGGCCCAGACCCGGACCTGGAGCGTGGAGGCCGTGCAGCTGATCCACCGCTACGTGGAACGGGCCTACCGGGACGGCCACGATCTGGAGGCCCGCCAGGGGATGCTGCGGGCGGCCTATCTGGCGGGCATGAGCTTCACCCGCTCCTATGTGGGCTACGTCCACGCGGTGGCCCACTCGCTCGGCGGCTGGTACAACACCCCCCACGGGCTGGCCAACAGCGTACTTCTGCCCTACGTGCTCCGGGCCTACGGGTCCTCAGCTTACAAGCCGCTGAAGGAGCTGGCGGTGGCCGTGGGCGTGGCCCGGACCAACACCCTCCCCTCCGTGGCCGCGGAGCTGTTCATCCGCAGGATCGAGCGGCTCAACCGGAATATGGACATCCCCACAAAGCTCCCCGGCATCCGCCCGGAGGACATTGAAATGCTGGCGAAACGGGCCGACCGGGAGGGCAACCCCCTCTACCCCGTTCCCCGGCTGATGGACGCGAAGGAGTTACAGAAGTTTTATGTCATGGCGGCCGAGGATTTGAACGGCAGCGCGAAGGAGGCGGCGGAACATGCGGGAGACTGAGATCGGGACGATGGTGGAGCGGCAGCGGGCCTTTTTCCGCTCGGGGGCGACGCTGCCCCTGGAATTTCGCCTGCGGACGCTGGACCGGATGCGCCGGGCGCTGAAAGCCTACCAGGCCCGGGCACAGGACGCGCTGATGGAGGACCTGGGGAAATGCGGCCTGGAAGCCTTCATGTGCGAAACGGGGCTGAGCCTCAGCGAGCTGAGCTATGTGCAGAAGCATCTGCCCCGCTGGGTGCGGGACCGGAGGGTCCCGACGCCCCTGACCAACTTTGCCGCCAAAAGCTTCGTGCGGCCCATGCCCTACGGCGTGACCCTGGTGATGAGCCCCTGGAACTACCCCTGGCTGCTGTCCGTCGAGCCCATTATCGACGCCCTGGCCGCGGGAAACACGGTGATCTTAAAACCCAGCGCCTACTCCCCGGCCACCAGCGCGGTGCTGAAGGAGATGCTGGAAAGCTCCCAGCCGCCGGAGATCTGCGCCGTCGTCACCGGGGGGCGGGAGGAAAACCAAAATCTGTTAAATCAGAAATTCGACTACATCTTCTTCACCGGCTCCCAGGCCGTGGGGCGGGAGGTGCTGCGCCGGGCCTCGGACAACCTGACGCCCGTGACGCTGGAGCTGGGCGGCAAGAGCCCCGTGGTGGTGGACCACACGGCGGATCTGGAGCTGGCGGCGCGGCGGATCGTCTTTGGAAAATACCTCAACTCCGGCCAGACCTGCGTGGCCCCGGACTACGTGCTCTGCGAGAAGGCCGTGCGCGAGCGCTTTGTGCAGTGCGTCCGCGATGAGATCACGCGGCAGCTGGGGGAGGACCCGCTGCACAACCCCGAGTACAGCCGCATGGTGAACGAAAAGCATTTCCACCGCGTCATGGGCCTGATCGACCAGGCAAAAACCGTGGCGGGCGGCTACGGGGACCAGGAGAAGCTGCGCATCGCCCCGACGGTAATGACCGGGGTCGGCTTTGAGGACGCGGTGATGGGGCAGGAGATTTTCGGCCCGGTTCTGCCCGTCATTGACATAGAGAAGGCGGAAGACGCCATCGGCATCATCAACGCCGGCCCGCGGCCCCTGGCGCTGTATGTGTTCACGGGCAGCCGCGCCACGGCGAACCGGCTCATGACCCGCTGCGCCTTCGGCGGCGGCTGCGTCAACGACACGATCATCCACCTGGCCACCAGCGAAATGGGCTTCGGCGGTATGGGCGAGAGCGGCATGGGGGCCTACCACGGCAAAACCGGCTTCGACACCTTCAGCCATTTTAAAAGCATCGTTGACAAGAAAACCTGGATCGACCTCAATATGCGCTACCGCCCCTACACGAAGTTAGGGGGAACGATGATCCGGATGTTTTTGAAGTAATCGCACTTTTCCTCCCTTGAGTGAAAAAAAACACCAAACAAAGGAGCGATTTCATATGGCATTGCTGCATCTGCATCTCAACAGCAAGTTTCTCTCCGGCAACACGGACGTGAACATCATCCTGCCGGAGCTGCCGCGGGAGGAGGAGCCGAAGGACTTTTACCGCGCGGGGCGCAAATTCCCCGTGCTCTGGCTGCTGCACGGCACCTTCGGGGATTATACGGACTGGCTGCGCAAGACCAACGTGGAGCTTTACGCGGAGGAAAAGAACCTGATCGTCGTCATGCCCTCAGCGGAGAATACGGATTACGCCAACTGGCCGGGTTTCGGCACGGGCTACCGGATGTTCGACTTTCTAACGGAGGAGCTGATGCCGCTGGTGTACGGCTGGTTCCCCGCCAGCGAGCGGCGGGAGGACAACTTTATCGCCGGCCTCTCCATGGGCGGGCGCGGGGCAATCATGTTCGCCTACGCCTACCCGGAGAAGTTCGCGGCGGTTTACAGCATGTCCTGCGTCCCGCAGGACATGCGCCCCGCGGCGGCGGACGCGGAGAGCGACACGCCCCCGGCCACCCCCTGGGCCGCGCTGGACCGGGAGCGGACCCGCAGCCGCCTGCAAAACGCCGGCGGACTGGAGGGTTATCTCGCCTCGCCCCAGAACACCTGGGACAGGACCGCAGAAGTCGTCCGGCGGGAGGGAAATCCCAAGATGTATTTCTCCTGCGGAACATCGGATTTCGTCATGTACCGGCATTTCCAGAAGTTCCGCGCCTACGCGCAGGATCTGGGCCTGGACGCGGAATTTATCGAGGTCGAGGGCTACGGCCACGAGTGGCGCTTCTGGGAGCGGGACATCCAGAACGCCATCGAAAAATTCCTCCCCGGCGGCGGCAGGGCCGGCAACGCCTTTTGAGCGTATAGGTGTTGCCGCCGGCGGCAGAGTGAAGCGTCATACATGGCCTTCTCCTGGTCGTTCAGCAGCGCGCGATCCCGCTTCGCGATCCACCTCAGCGTATTCGTGAAGCCTTCCTCGCCGCCCTCGGCGGGAACGAAGTACCTGATTTCATCCAGGTTAGACCCGATCATCAGATCGAGACTGGACCGCTTCCCATCGCGTCGTTCACGGGCCCGATGGGAACGTGGCCGGGCTTTGTCGCGTCGTACACGCCGTCATCGTCGGCGGCGGGAAGCGCTTTTTTCCAACGAAGGCACCCGGCTTTCCCCCGCCATCGGCGGGGGAAAGCCGGAACAAGCCCGGATTGCTTGTCCGGTCGCGTCAATCAGCGGACGTAATACTTGGTCAGGAAATAGGTCCTGTCCCAATCGACGATATTCACGGCGGACTCCTTCTGCGCACGGATGTCGAACTCGTCGAAGACCATCACATATTTGTTTTCCAGGTCATAAACCGGCCAGTATTTTGCCTCGCCGTCGGGGGACTGGTCCGCCGCCAGGGACGGGTTGCCGGTCTTGGCGAACTGGACCCAC
>JAFUVO010000165.1 GCA_017477525.1 Oscillospiraceae bacterium
CTCCGGCAGTAGCACACGGGAGGCGTAGACGCCGTAGCGCGGGACCAGGACGCCCTCTGAAAAGCGCATATTGACCGTGGGAAAATCCATGGTCCGCCCCAGGCGGAAGCCGCTGCGAACCCGGTCTGTCAGCAGATGGGGGTGGCCCAGCAGGGCATTGGCTTCAGCCAGCTCCCCCAGGCGCAGCTTTTCCCGGATGCGGGTGGAGCTGACCGCCGCGCCGTTTCGCAGAACCGCCTCCGCCACATCACAGCCCAGGCCACGCCCGGCACAGTAAGCCCGCAGCTTTTCCGGCGTACCCTCCCCCCTGCTCCCGAATCGGAAATCATAGCCCGCGACGAAATGGGCCGCGTTATACTTTTCCACCACGCGGTCGAGGAATACCCGCCAGTCCATGCGCATGGTTTCGGCGTTGAAATGGATGTAGAACACCCGGTCAATCCCGAAGAAGCGGCGAAGGATATAATCCCGGTCCCGGGCGCTGTTCAGAAGCTCGACGCCGCCGCCCCGGACGAACAGGTCCGGGTGATTGTCAAAGGTCAGCACCGCCGGCTCCGCGCCGGTCTCGGATGCGCGAAGCTTTGCCAGTTCCAGCAGCGCGGCGTGGCCGATGTGGACCCCGTCGAAAAAGCCCATGGCCAGCACAGTTTTTGTTGTGTCTGTCTGTTTGTTCAAGGAAATTTATACCTCAAAAAACGATTTGATTGTCTCCATCTTCCCCCGGCGCAGCTCGCCGAGGGCGAGAAACTCCCCGTTTTGGGCGTAGAGGCGGTAACGGCGCTCCGGGAGGCGGCAGGTGTAGCTGCCGCCGTTGCGGACGGTTTTTTCCTGGCTGACGGAGAGCAAAACCCGCTTCGCCTCCGGGAACAAGGTATCCACCGGAAGAAGCCAGCGCCCAAGGCTCCCCTCCTCCGCCGCCGCTAAAATCTTATCCAGCGTATGGGCGTCCTCCAAACGGAAGGGGCCCGCCGCCGTCCGCCGCAGGGCCGCCATGGCTCCGCCGCAGCCCAGGGCTTCGCCGATGTCGTGGCAGAGGGCGCGGATATATGTACCCTTGCTGCAGCGGACGTAGAGCGCCGCCTCCGGCAGCTCCCCGCCCCTGCGTTCCAGGGCGTAAATCATGATCCGCCGCTTCGGGCGCTCCACCTCCCCGCCCTTCCGGGCGGCCTTGTAGAGGGGCTGGCCGTCGATTTTGATGGCGGAATACATGGGCGGAAGCTGCTCGATCTCCCCCCGGAACCGGGCAAGCGCCGCCTCAAGCGCATCCTCCGTGACCGTCACAGGGCGAGTTTCCAGCACCGTCCCGGTGGTGTCCTGGGTATCGGTGACGACGCCCAGGAGAAGGGTGGCCTCATAGCTTTTCTCGTCCGCCTCCGCGAACTCCACGGCGCGGGTGGCCCGGCCCAGGAACACCACCAGCAACCCCGTGGCCATGGGGTCGAGGGTGCCGCTGTGGCCCACGCGCTTCTCCCCCACAGCCCCGCGCAGCTTGGCGCAGACGTCCATGCTGGTCCAGTCCGCGGGCTTGTCCACAAGCAAAATCCCGTTCATGCCGGCCAAAGCTCCTCTACCACGCTCCGCAGCCGCTCCGCCAGCTCATGGGGCGGGCAGTCCACGGTGCAGCCTGAAGCCATCTTATGCCCGCCGCCGCCGAAACGCGCGCAGACCTCCGTGGCGTCCACGCTGCCGTCCGTCCGCAGTGACGCCTTGCTCTTCCCGTTTTCCAACTCCCGGACGGTGATCGAAACCCGGTTGCCCAGCACCCGCCCCGCGAGGCTGGCCAGGTCGTCGCAGTCGTCCTCCGTGGCCCCGCTCTCCGCCATCATCTCCAACGTGATGACCGCGACGTTCAGGGCGTTGTTCTGGTAAGAGCGCAGATTGGAGAAAATCAGCCCCTCAAGCTTCAGCCGGGAGAAGCTGAAGGAGCGGAACAGCGCCTTGTTGAGACTGTGGTAATCCGCTCCGCAGTCGATCAGATGGGCCGCGGCCCGGTGGGTGTCCGCCTTCGTGTTGCCGTAGACAAAGCAGCCGCAGTCCGTCGAAAGGGCCATATAGAGCAGGCTGGCTTCCGTTTCCGTCAGCCCGCCGGCGAGTGCCTCGATCACTTCCATCACGATCTCGCCGCAGCTGGCCTTCTCCCCGTCCAGCAGCAGCCCGTCCCGGGCAAAGCCGGGGTTTTTCGGGTGGTGGTCGACCGACAGGTCCGCCTTCCCCCCGAAGCCCTTGGGGAACATCTCCTCCCCCGCCACGTCGACGCTGACCACGTAGCCCCCGGCGGTTTGATCGCCGAGGTAAGCTTCGACATAGGGGCGGTAGCGCTCCGTGATCTCCGGGTTCGGGTAGAGAAAAGCGGTTTTCCCGACCCGCCGCAGGGCGGCGCAGAGGGCCCCGGCGGAGCCGATGGTATCCCCGTCCGGGCGGGTGTGGGTCAGTATCAGAAAATCGTCATGGGCGCGCAGCGCCTCCACACATTCATTCAGCGTCATCCGCCGCTTCCTCCTTCGGAATATCCAGCTTTTCGATCAAACTGCTGATATAGGCCCCCTGCTCGATGCTCCGGTCCAGCTCAAATATCAGCTCCGGCGTGTAGCGCAGGCTCAGGGCGCCGCCCAGTTCCCTGCGCAGCCAGGGCGCGGCGGATTTCAGCCCCTTCTTAAATTCCTTCTCGTTCAGCTCCCCGAGGACGCTCAGCCAAACCTTGCAGTAGCGCAAATCCCCGGTGGTGTCCACGCGGGTGACGCTGATCATCCCGCCCTGGTTGACCCTCGGGTCCTTGACCTGGGGCAGCAGGCGGGAGAGCACAAATTTGATATCCTCGTTCGTGCGGTTGAGTTTGTTGCTTGCCATTGGTCGCTCCTTCTCCTTGTCCCGCCCGTAGCGGGAAAATAGGCCGTCTTATCCCTGCCCGGAGGGCGGGGGCGAAAAACAAACTACCTCAGATTGCCCCCGCCCGGAGGGCGGGGGCAATCGAAACATATTACTGCTTGATCTCTTCCATCACGAAGCACTCGATGATGTCGCCGATCTTAATGTCGTTGAACTTCTCAATCTGCATACCGCACTCGAAGTTCTCCACCACTTCTTTTACGTCGTCCTTAAAACGGCGGAGGGAGGCCAGCTCGCCTTCGTGTACCACGATGTTGTCCCGCAGGACCCGGACCTTGCAGCCCCGGAGAATCTTGCCGTCCGTGACGTAGCAGCCGCAGACCGTGCCCACCTTGCTGACCTTGTAGGTCTCGCGGACCTCGGCATGGCCGATGATCGCCTCCCGGAACTTGGGGGCCAGCATTCCCTTCATCGCGGCCTCGATCTCATTGATGCAGTCGTAAATCACACGGTAGAGCCGGATATCGACCCCGGAGCGGGCGGCGTTGTCCCGCGCGGCGTTGTCGGGGCGCACGTTGAAGCCCACGATCACGGCGCCAGAGGTGGCGGCCAGCATCACGTCGCTCTCGCTGATGGCGCCCACGGCGGAGTGGATGACCCGGACGCGGACCTCGTCGTTGCTGAGCTTTTCGAGGCTGCTGCGCACCGCCTCGGCGGAGCCCTGGACATCGGCTTTGACGATGATGTTGAAGTCCTTCAGGCTGCCCTGCTGGATCTGGGAGAACAGGTCGTCCAGCGTGACCTTGCGGTTGCCGCCCAGGGTCTCGCTGCGCTTCTGCTGCTTGCGCTGCTCCACCAGCTCCCGGGCCATACGCTCGTCGGTGACGACATTGAAGATATCCCCGGCGGCGGGCACCTCGCTCATGCCGGTGATCTCCACCGGGACGCTTGGCCCGGCCTCGCTGACCCGCCGGCCCTTGTCGTTGGTCATGACCCGGACCCGGCCCACGGCCGTGCCCGCGATCATCAGCTCGCCGGTGTGGAGGGTGCCGTTCTGCACCAGGACGGTCATGATCGGCCCGCGGCCCTTGTCCAGCCGGGCCTCGATCACGGAGCCCCGCGCGGCGCGGTTGGGGTTGGCCTTCAGCTCCTGGACCTCCGCCAGCACCACCAGGTTTTCCAGGAGGCTGTCAATGCCCTGGCCGGTCTTGGCGGAAATCGGGCAGACGATGGTGTCGCCGCCCCACTCCTCGGGCACGATGTCATACTCCGTCAGCTGCTGCTTGATGCGGTCGGGGTTCGCCCCCGGCACGTCCATCTTGTTGATGGCCACCACGATGGGGATCTTGGCGGCCTTGGCGTGGCTGATGGACTCCACGGTCTGGGGCATGATGCCGTCGTCCGCCGCCACCACTAAGATGGCGATATCCGTGACCATCGCGCCGCGGGCGCGCATGGAGGTGAACGCCTCATGGCCCGGGGTGTCGAGGAAGGTGACGGGATTGCCGTTGACCTCGACGGTGTAGGCGCCGATGGCCTGGGTGATGCCGCCGGCCTCGCCGGAGGCCACGTTGGCGTGGCGGATATAATCAAGGAGGCTGGTCTTGCCGTGGTCGACGTGGCCCATGACCACCACCACCGGGGCACGGGGCCGCAGCTCCTCCGCGGTGTCGGCCCGGTCGTCGATGAGCCGCTCCTCCACCGTGACGTGGACCTCCTTCTCCACGACGCAGCCCATCTCCTCGGCGATGATGGCTGCGGTGTCGAAGTCGATGGTCTGGCCCAGGGAGGCCATGACGCCGTTGCGGATGAGGCATTTTACCACCTCCGCGCCGGTCTTCTTCATGCGGCTGGCCAGCTCCTGGACGCTGATTTCCTCGGGGATCAGGACCTTGGTGGGGGCCTTCTTCGCGATCTCGAGGTGGAGCTTCTGAAGCTTCTGGCGCTCCTCCTGGCGGCGTTTGCTGCTGGCCTGGGCGCTGGTCTGCCGCTGCTTGTTCTGCTTGAACTTCTCCTTGCCGCCCCGCTGCTTTTCGCCCCGGTCGCCGGCAAGCTTGTCGAATTTTTCGTCGTATTTGCTCAGGTTGGTATTGGTGGAGCCGCGGGTGTCAATGATGCGCTTCTCCGCCACGGGCTTGGGCACATGGGGTTTTGCTTGCTGCTGCTTCTTCGGCTGCTGCTGGGCGGGCTGGGGCTCCTTCGCCTCCGCCGGCTGGGCCGGGGCTTTTTCTTTCCCGGAATCCTTTCCGGCGTCCTTCCCCTTGTCCCTGTCCTTTGTCCGGTCCTTTTCCCTGCCCTTGTCCTTATTCTCCCTGTTCTCCTTCTTCGGGGCGGGCTTCGGAGGTTCCGGAACAGCGTAAATCTCCGAAATATCCTTGACCTGGTTATGCTGTGTCAGGTACTCGAAGATCACGTCCAGCTCTGGCGTCTCCAGGACCTGCATATGGTTCTTGGGCGCCGCGACGTACTCCGTCAGGATTTCCGAAATTGCCTTGCTGGGCAAGCCGAAGTCCTTCGCCACCTCGTGTATCCTGTACTTGTCAAAGCTGCTCATACGTTCTTCCTCCTGTTTCCCGTTTTCCTGCCTTTACGCGCCCGCGCGCGTCTTTGTTTTTCCTCTAAAAGCCCCGCGATCTCGCCGTAAGCCTCCCCGTACTCCGCCCGCAGCGCGGCGGCGAAGCTGGCGGCGAGGCCCAGATCCCGGAAGGCCGCCATGCTGCAGCCCGGCCTTCCGGCCATGGCGGCGACCTCCGCCTTCGTGTAGGGCGCCACCACCAGTGGCGTCGAATAGCCGTAGACATAGCCCTCCGCCCGCCGCTTCGCGCCATCGGAAGCGTCCGCGGCCACAATCAGAAGCTTTGCTTTGCCCGACTTGACCAGGCTCTTGGCGTTGTCCTCCCCGGTCTCGATGCCTGCCCCCATACGGGCGATGCCGATATATTCAAGCGCCGTCGCCATGCTCCGCCTCCATCTGTTCCGCCAGGAGGCTGTAGACCGCCTCCGGTATGGCGGTTTCCAGCGCCCGCTCCAGCGCCTTTGCCTTCGCGGCCCGTTTGAGGCAGGCGGGGTTCGGACATAAGTACGCGCCCCTGCCGTTGGCCTTGCCCCGGCCGTCGATGCTGATCTCCCCCTCAGGGGAGCGCACCACCCGGATCAGCTCCTTCTTCGGCTTCATCTCCCGGCAGCCAAGGCACTGCCGCATCGGTATTTTTTTTGGCATGGTCCCCGACCGCCTTTCATATTTTTTCACGCGCCGCCCCCGCGGGACGGACGGCACTGAATGAGGGAAAACAGTTACTCCGCTCCTTCGGCAGCTTCGAGAACTTCGTTCTCGGGCTTGATGTCGATTTTGTAACCGGTGAGCTTTGCGGCGAGGCGGGCGTTCTGGCCCTCCTTGCCGATGGCGAGGGAGAGCTGGTGGTCCGGCACGACGACCCGGCAGGACTTCCCATCCCCCAACTCGGTCACGCTGATGACCTCCGCCGGGGCCAGGGCCGCCGCCACATACTCCGAGACGTCCTCGCTGTATTTCACAATATCAATTTTCTCGCCGCCCAGCTCATTGACGATGCCGGCAACGCGGCCGCCCTCCCGTCCGACGCAGGCTCCGATAGGGTCTACATCCGGCTGGGTCGACCAGACAGCCATCTTGGTCCGGCTGCCGGCTTCCCGGGCGATGGATTTGATCTCCACAGTGCCGTCAAAAATCTCCGGCACCTCCAATTCAAACAGGCGCTTCACCAGGCCCGGATGGGTCCGGGAAATCAGCACCTGCGGGCCGCGGGTGGAATTGCGCACCTCAACGATATAGACGCGGATGCGGCTTCCCTCGCTGAGCTCCTCGCCGCGAATCTGCTCGTTGGCGGGCAGAAGCGCTTCCGTATACTCGCTGTTGGAGCTGATTTTGATCGACACCGCCCCGGTGCGCGGGTCGATGTGGGACACCACGCCGCTGAGGATTTCGTGCTCCTTGCTGGTAAACTCCTCGTAGACGTTGCCCCGCTCGGCCTCGCGAATGCCCTGGATGATCACCTGCTTCGCGGCCTGGGCGGCAATGCGCCCGAATTTTTTCGTCTCCACCGGGACCTTGACCTGCATTCCGGCCCGGGCGCGTTTGTTGTATGCGCGGGCGGCGTCCTCGTTGAGCTGGGTGGCCGGATCCTCGACCTGCTCCACCACGTCCATCAGGACGTACATCTCCACCTTTTTCTTGTCCTCGTCCATCTCCACGACCACGTTGTCCGCCGCCTCCGGGTTGTCCTTGCGGAACGCGGCGATCATGGCCTGGTTGATCTTGTCGTACATGTATTCCCGGCGGATGCCCTTTTCCTTCTCTATATCCTCAATCGCACTGAAAAATTCTGCGTTCATCGCCCTTCGCTCCCTTAAATGATTCTCAGACGGACCTGGGCCACCGAAGACGCGGGAAAACAATACTCCGTCCCGGCGCAGTCGACGCGCACATCGCCATTTTCATAGCCCTTCAGCGTCCCCGTAAACTGCTTCCGCCCCTCCCGGGACTGGTAGAGCTTTACCTCCACCGTACTGCCGAGGAAGCGCTCGAAATCCGACGGGCGTTTCAATTCCCGTTCCGCGCCGGCGGAGTTGACCTCAAAGACGTAGCTGCCCTCAATCGGGTCCTCCGCGTCCAGGATCGGGTCAAAGGCCCGGCTGAAGGCCTCGCAGTCGTTGATGCCCACGCTGCCCTCGGTTTTATCAATATAGACCCGCAGACGCCACTCGCCGGCCTCCTTCAGGTATTCCACGTCCCAGAGCTCCAGGCCCTGCTCACGCGCCAGCGGCAGCGCAAGCTCGTAAACCCTACGCGCGATTTTGTTCATAGCCCAATCACCAGATTTTACCATAGTCGCCGGTATGGCCCCCGCCGGGTTCCGGCGCGGCTTTGCTCACAAAAAAGAGTGGGACAAACCCACTCAGTCAAGTACCATATCCAACATCGGGCAGTATAACATATAAATACCATAAAATCAAGACTTTTTTGAAGAAAACTCCCGTGGAGGGCAATGGGAGGCCGGGCAGAGAAAAAATTGAATTTTTTCGTTACAGCAGTTGATTTTTCTTGATACATGTTGTAATATACCAACAGGCAGGAAAGGACCGCCAAAAAAATAAGAAACGGAGAGACATGTATGAAAAGAACACGGGCAATTCTGGCGCTGCTGATGGCGCTGGTCCTGTCGCTGTCGCTGGGCTTCGGCGTATTTGCCGACCCAAGCTACACGGCGGACATCCGAACCGAGCTTGCGGAGGACTACACGGGCAAGACCGTCATCCTCCACAGCAACGACGTACACGGCGAGATCGCGGGCTACGCCTACATCGCCGGACTGAGGGACGCGCTGAAGGAAAAAGGCGCCGAGGTGATCCTGGTGGACGCCGGCGACTTCAGCCAGGGCGACCCGAATGTCAGCGTATCGAAGGGCCTGAGCGCCGTCGAAATGATGAACGCCGCCGCTTACGATTATGTGACCCTCGGCAACCATGAGTTTGACTTCGGCTCCGCCCAGCTCAGGGAGAATCTGGCCCAGGCCAGCTTCAAAACCATCTGCGCTGACGTCTACGCCGACGGCGCGCTGCTCCTGGACGGCAGCGTGGTCTGCACGGGCGAGAGCGGCCTGAAAATCGGCTTCTTCGGCATGGAGACCCCGGAGACCGCCACGAAGGTCAACCCCGGCATGATCAAGGAGATCAGCTTCGCGACCTTTGACGAGCTCTACGCCAGCGCCCAGACCCAGATCGACGCGCTGAAGGCGGAGAACGTCGACCTCGTGATCTCCCTGGCCCACCTCGGCGTGGACGACGAGTCCGCCGCCAACGGCTACCGCAGCATCGACCTGTATTCCAGGACGACGGGCATCGACTTCATCCTGGACGGCCACTCCCACACGGTAATGACGATCGGCCCCGCCGGCGAACCCATCCAGTCCACCGGCACCAAGTTCGCCTACGTGGGCGTCGTGGTCATCGACAACGCCACAAAGCAGATCGAGGACCACTTCCTGATGGCGACCAAACAGCTGGATGAAGACGGCAATGTCGTGGCCGAGCTCCTCCCGAAAGACGAGGCCGTCGCCGCGAAGGCCGCGGAGATCGCCGCCGTCGTGGACGCGCAGTACGGCGCCGTGTTCGCCCAGAGCGAAGTCAGCCTCAACGGCGAGCGCTCCCCCGGCAACCGCGACCAGCAGACCAACAACGGCAACCTCATCACCGACGCGATGCTCTGGAGCGTGGTCAACGCCGGCAGCATCACCCAGGTCCCCGCTGAGAACATTGTCGCCATCACCAACGGCGGCGGCATCCGCGCCGCGGTCAACCCCGGCGACGTCACGATGAAGGACATCAACACGGTCCTGCCCTTCGGCAACACCGTCGCCGTCATCTATGTGACCGGCAGCGAGCTGCTGGAAGCCCTTGAGGCCTCCACCTATGAGCTGCCCATCGGCGGCTATCCCCAGACCGCCGGGATCAAGTGGACCCTCGACACCACGAAGGACTTTGACCAGGGCAGCCTGTACATTGTTGGCGGCAAAGAAACCACATACTACGGTCCCAACAGCATCCAGCGTGTCAGCATCCAGAGTGTCAACGGCAAGGATTTTGACCCCGAGGCCATGTATGCGGTCGTCACCAACAACTTCGTGGCCGCCGGCGGCGATACCTACGCCGTGTTCAACAAGGCCTATGAGCGCACGGACGAGTACGCCGGCTTTGACACCAGCATCCCGCTGGACCAGGCCGTTGTGGACTACATCAAGACGGAGCTGGGCGGCGTCATCCCCGCCTCCCGCTACGCCACCGACCGCGGCGACATGACCATGGTGCTGCCGGAAGCCCCTGAGGGGCTGGCGACCGCCGGCGCGGAGAGCTATGTGGTGGAGGGCGCGCGCTACTTCAAGCTCCGCGACGTGGCTGCCCTGCTCAACGGCAGCGATGCCCAGTTCAGCGTGGGCTATGACGAGGCCAGCGACACCGTAACCATCGTCAGCGGCGAAGCCTACGCCCCCATCGGCGGCGAACTGAGCGCCGGCGCGGACCGCTCCGCCGGCCTCATCCCCAGCCCCCACAGCATTAGCATCAACGGCGCCGGGGCGGCTGTGAACGCCTACATCATCGACGGCGCCAACTTCCTCCGCATTGAGGACCTGGCCCAGGCCCTCGGCTTCGAGGCCAGCTTCGACGACGCCACCGGCACCCTCACTGTGGCAGCGTAAAAGCATTATCAAAAACACCCTCCCCTGTCGGGGAGGGTGTTTTTGATTTGTCAGTGCTGCATGTTTTCCGCCAGGGCTTCCTGCATCCGCCGGAGCACCGGGCCCATGTACCTCTCCTGGGCCGCGATCAGGGCGTGGTCGAAGTTTTCCGCCAGATGGGTGTCCGCGCCGAAGAGCAGGCTCCGCTCCGCGCCGGGGGCGCTGGCGGGCCATGCGGGAATCAGGGCGTTCTCCGGGCTGCCGCTGCGGGCGAAAGCCATGACCGTCTGGAAAATCGCCTCCTGCATCCGCCCCGCCAGGCCGGGGTCCGCCGCGGGGCCGTGGGGATACTCCACCAAATCGAGGTTGTGGAACACATAGGGGATGTCGCTGCAGTGCCAGGGGACGCTGCCGCCGTGGATGGGCTGGTCCATGTTGAACATATAGGACCAGGTGGCGTCGTTCAAGGCGCTTCGGGCCTTGATGTAGGGGATTTCCGGGCCCCGGAACATGAAATCTAACTTCAAAATGTCCAGCGGGGCCCGCTCCGGGTAGGCCGCGCGGAACAGGGGCAAGATGGTCTCCGCCCCCTCCCTGCCCAGGACCTCCCGCAGCGCCGCGATCTGCGCCGCCTCGTCCATCTCCGCCCGGTCGCAGGGCGAGGGGATGAAGCCGTTGGCCTCCCCGAAAACGCTGCCTACCAGCAGCGGGACATGGGCTGTCTCGGGCCGGAAGCCGTTGGCCACGGGGTCCCCGAAATAGTGGGCGTTTTTGAAGGGGGCGCAGCCGGTATTGCGCCCCGCTTTCACCAGGGCGGGCTTCAGTTTGTTGTAAGCCTTCGCCAGCAGGTGGAAGTCGGCGTTTTCCAGCTCTTTCACCCCGGAAAGCCCCAGCTCGGCCATCAGCGCCTCCGCCATGGGCCGTCCGCTGCCCTCCGCGTCCGCCAGCACCGGGCCGATCACCCCGCTCATCACGATGCCCCGGGCATAGAGCCCATCCGCCGCCGGCGATTGCAGCAGCGCCGTCACCTTCGCGCCGCCGCCGGACTGGCCGAACACGGTCACATTGTCCGGGTCCCCGCCGAAGGCGGCGATGTTCTCCCGCACCCAGCGCAGCGCGGCGATGATGTCCTCCCCGCCGGCGTTGCCGGAGTTTTCGTATTCCGGGCCGTAGTCGCTGAGGTCAAAATAGCCCAGGATGTTCAGCCGGTGGTTGACGCTCACCACCACCGCGTCCCCGAGGCGGGCCATGTTGGCCCCGTCGTAGGCGACGTGCTCGATGGAGCTGCCGGCCTCGAAGCCGCCGCCATGGAGCCAGACCAGGACCGGCCGCTTCCCACCGTCCGCCGCCGGCGTCCAGAGGTTTAAATTCAGGCAGTCCTCGTCCGTGGGCCAGTATCGGTGGGGCACGAACAGCTCGCCGTTGGGCCTGTCATAGCGCAGCAGCGGGCAGACATAGCCGTAGCTCCCGGCGTCAAACACGCCCTCCCATGGCGCAACCGGCTCCGGCATATGGAAGCGCCGCGCCCGGGCGTAGGGGATGCCCTTGAACACCAGCACTCCGTCAAAGGCGTAGCCCTTCACCCTCCCCCGCGCTGTCTCCACCAGCGCGGTAGTTTTGTCGCACTGAAATGTATGTTTCATGATACACTCCTGATCGTTTCATTTTCCCTTCCCGGGGGCAAGCCGCTTTTTTATATCCCCTCCCCCGAAAGGGGAGGGGATATGGTTTTTTATTTCATCAGCTCTTTGCCGGCGTTCCATGCCTGGCCGACCTTTTCGCCGATGATGTAGTAACCGGCCTTGAACTGGTCAAAGAGGATAATGCCCGCCTTTTCCACGTCGATCTTCCCAGTCTCGTCCAGGACGGCCTCGTCCGCCGCGACGCCGACGATTTTGCCCACCACGCCGTAAGGCGTGAGCTCGATAAGCTCGCACTCCATGACCACGGGGAACTCCGTGATAACGGGGGCGTTGACCTTCCCGCTCTTTACGGCGGTGAGGCCGGACTTTTTGAATTTTTCCGGGTCGTCGTTGCCGCTGGCGATACCGAAGAAATCCGCCTCCTTCAGGTGGGCGGCGTCGGCCAGCGCCACGGTAAAGGCTCCGGTCTTTTTGAGGTTTTTGACGGTCTTGTGGCTCTCGGTCAGGCAGAGGGTGATTTTGTCCATCCCGCAAATCTGCCCCCAGGCAGCATTCATGACGTCGACGGTCCCGTCTTCATCGTAGGTTCCCACCATCAGCACCGGCATCGGGAACACCGCCGGCATGACTCTGAGTTCTTTTTTCATAACTTGTACCTCCATTTATCATAGTAAGCTGACAATTTGATTATAACAGCTCCCATTGTGTTCCGCAAGGGGTTCTGGAAGATTGTACAGGCCGGGAGTTACTGTTCACGGGTAGGGGAAAAACCCGTTGCCTCGCAGAGTTCGCGCCCGCAGGCGCGAATAAAGTCCAATCATTTTCGGCGGAAACCGCGTTTTCGCCGAAAATTCTTCTCGCACTGACTCCGTTAAGAAAACATGCCGGGGGCATGTTTTTAGGAGGCAGAGGCGCGAAGCGACACGAGTGTGCCCTCCCCCGCAGGGCGCGCTCGCGCAGCGCAACCC
>JAFUVO010000166.1 GCA_017477525.1 Oscillospiraceae bacterium
AATAATCTGCAAAAAACACTGGTAATACGCCTTGTCTGGGGTTATAATATCTTTCGGTATGGTTTTTCATTGCAAGATAATTATACCAAAAACAAAGAGCGCTTCCAAGCCCTTGTGACTTGAAAGTGCTCTTTGTTTTTTCTTTGGACTTTTTTCACAGCCCCTTGCAATGCGGTTTCATGTTATTCGATTTCCAGGCGTCTGGAAGAGGGCTGCGGCGCCGTGAGCTTGGGCATGGTCAGCGTCAGGACGCCGTTGTCGAAGCCCGCCTTGATGGCCTCCGTGTCGACGCCGTCCAGGCCAAAGCTGCGGGAGAAGTTGCCATAGGAGCGCTCGCAGCGGATATAGTTGCCCTGCTTGTCCTTTTCCTCATGCTCGGAATGGCGCTCGGCCCGGATGGTCAGCGTGTTGTCCGAGATGTCGATGTTGATGTCCTCCTTCTTGAATCCGGGCAGGTCGGCTTCGAGCACGTAGGCCGTGTCGGTTTCGCGGATATCGGTGCTGAAGGAGCCGCTGCGCTGGTCGCCGAAGAGCTCCCGCTCCATCTGCTCCATCATACGGAAGGGGTTGTAGTAACTGGCGATGGTGTTATTATTTCTGCGGTAAGGAATCAGAGACATGATCAAAACCTCCTGTCAAACATTTATTTTGGTTCCTGTCGTTTCCGTTTTATTGTTCCCCTTCGGAACGACTATATAATAACTTAAAATTATGAACAATTATCCCGGAATTTATGAACGCACCGTGAATTTTAGCACTCTGATAGCAAGAGTGCTAAAAGCGTAGTCCGAATCATCCAGAACCTGTTTCCCCTCCCCCAGTAGGGGAGGGGAAACAGCATATCTGTTATTTTGAGCTGAGCTCTGTTTACGCCTCGCCGCGAAACATCCCGCCGAGCTTTCGCATCACGCGCCAGTAATTTTCCTCATGCCTTCCGCGGCAGGCGCGGACGCGCCGTTCCAGCGCTTCGGAGGGCAGCAGGCAGTCCCCCCGCAGCAGGCCCTCCATCAGGCAGCGGCGCATTTCCCGGAGCTGAGCCTGGGTACAGCCCCGGCTTCGCGCCCGCTCCAAAAGCTGCGCCGCCGCGTACTCGTAGAGCTCGGCGGAAAAGCTGCCGTCATAGGAATCGTAACGCAGGGCAAAGGTGTCCGAAACGCGCAAGCCGGGCAGGTAGGCCGCGTCGTCGGTGGATTCCCGGATATAAATATAGTACAGCACCGCCGCGTCCTTCTCCGCCGAGGCGCGGATCAGCCGCCCCAGGCGCTGGACCCGCTGACGCTCCACGGCGGAGCCGCTGAGCACGATCCCCACGTTGGCGTCGGGAACGTCCAGCCCCTCGTCGAGGCAGCGGCAGCTCACCAGAATCCGCGTCCTGCGGTCCCGAAAATCCCGGAGATTGCGGGCCCTGGCCTCCCGCGTCAGCTTGGAATGGTAGATGCCGGCGGCGTTCCCCCAGCGGCGTCGGGCCGCCTCCGCCATCTGCCGCGCCTGCTCAATACGTTCGCAGAACACCAGCACCCGGTCCGAGGGCGGCAAGCACTCCAAAATCGCCATGCCGCAGCACACCCGGGCATAGGCCGTGTTGGTGAGTTTTTTCCGCTCGTAGGTCTTGAGCAAAAAATCCGCTGCCGCTTCGCTCCGATCCATGCCGGCCTGACGGGCCAGAGTCTGGACCTCCATCATAAATTCCCGCCCTTCCAGTTTCCGCAGCTTCGGGCGCTCCGACAAAAGCCTGCCCAGCGCGGTTCCGATTTCCCGGGAAAGCCTGCCGTATTCCAGCAGTTCTTCGGGCAGGAAGGAAGCGGAGACCTCGCCCAGAAGGAAGGGGGCAATCACCCCCTGGCGGGCGGCGGCGTCAAAGCCGTAGCGGTACACCTCGCCGCCGAGGGCGCGGCACAGCAGCCCGCCGCCCTCCCCCTCCGCCGCCGGGGTCGCGGACAGGCCGAGGCAGGCGTACAGCCCCCCGGCCTCCACGGCCTCGTCGAAAAAGTCGAAAACCCGCCGGTTCTGGGGGCTGGTGTAGTGGTGGCACTCGTCGCAGATGAGCAGGACGTGGCGGCCCAAGGCGATCTCCCGGCGCATGTGGCCGGCCAGGGCGTCCCGGGCGGAATTGACGATGTAGACCATCACCAGCTTTTCCGGGTCGTCCCTGTTCCCTCCGCCGAAAAAGCCGGGCCGCCACGCCTCCGAGGGGGCGTAATGGCGCAGGACGGTGCTCCACTGGCTTGCCAATGGGATGGTGGGCGCCAAAACCTTGACCCGGAGGTTCGGGAAACGTCTGCGCAGCCGGTCGATCGCGGCCAGGGCCAGCACGGTTTTCCCGGCCCCGGTCACCGCGTTCACAATCCCCCGGCTCCCGTTGGCCTCCCAGGCTTCGAGGCAGTCCCGCTGCCAGGCGTAAAGTTCCATGCCCCCGCCCTCCTTGACATTCAATTTCCATTCGCAGCCCCCCGGGGGCTGTGAATGGGATATTTTATCCTCCCCTTTCGGGGAGGATGATGTGATGCCTTACTTTTCCAGGAACCGGATCACCGCGTCCGCGGAGGCCTGGGCGCCGCCCAGGGTCTTCATGTCCTCGCTGAAGTCCTTCGCCGTTTCGCGGTAGGAGGGCTCATTCAGCAGCTTTTCAATCGCGGCCTTCAGGCTGGCGCTGGTGATCGCGGCCTTGTCCAGGAAGGCCACGCCCAGGCCGGTGCGCTCGATCTGGCGGGCGGTGATCGCCTGCTCGTCCATCTGCGGGATGGCGATCATCGGAACGCCGTAATAGATGGCCTCGCCGGTGCCGCCCATGCCCGCGTGGGTGATGAACACGGAGGCCTGGGAGAGGATGTCCAGCTGCGGCACCATCTTTCCCAGCTCCACATTGGCGGGCACGTCCGTCAGCGTATCCGGGTCAATGGAGCCCAGCGCCGCGAAGACATTGATGTCGAGGTCCCGCACGGCGTCGAAGAGGATCGGATAGTACTCCGGCCAGTTGTTGAAGGCGGTGCCAAGGGAGGAGTAGAGCAGGGGCTTTCCGTTGTCCGGGGCGGTCCAGCTGCCGAAGGCGCTGCGCTTTCCGATCTGCACGCCCGTGAACACGAAGCTGTCGTCGAAGCTCTCGGCCTGGGGAACCAGGCGCTTCTGCATCATCACCAGGTTCAGGTCGCCCTGGCCGTCAAAGATCTCCTTCACCGTCATCTTCCGGCAGCCGTATTTCTGCACATAGCCCTCCGCGATGCCGTCAGCGGCCTTGCGCAGCGGATGGTCCGCGGGGACGTTGGAAAAGCTCTCCGCCACGGAGTAGTTCTCATTGGAGGGGTAGCTTGTAAACAACATGATGTTCGGCACCTTCAGGACGTCCGCCGCGATGGTGCCGGCGATGCCCGCGAAATCGTGGACAATCGCGTCCGGCTTGTCCTCGCGCAGGACGGCCAGGACGTCGTCAATGTAGGCCCCCGCCTCATTGAGGAACAGGAAGGGCACCACGGCGGCGACGCTCTCCTCCTCGCCCCCCTCCTTTTTCTCGTTCTGCGGCGCGTTTGAGGCCATCCAGGACTTGACCGGGACAAACTTCGCGCCGGTGGGCTCCACGCTGCTGCGGAAGTCCTCCGTGGTGAAGTAGGTGACGCGCACGCCCCTCTTGATCAGCTCCGTGACAAAGGACAGCGTGGGGTTGACGTGTCCGAAAGCTCCCAGCGATACTACGGCAATGTGCATGATATGGCTCCTTTCAAATGATAATATAATGTTATCATAACAAGGGCTTTGGGCGCTGTCAAGCTTCAATTCGCGTCCATGCTCCGGGAAAACGGCAAAAAAGAACAGAAGCCGCCGCGGGCCGGCCTTGTGCCGTCATACAAAAAAGGCTTTTCATTTGAGAAAAAATATGGTAAAATTTTGCCATACCATGGATTTCCCGCCTCTCCGCCGGGGAGAAGGGGGGAGGCGGGGCGAGGATATTGCCAAATTACAGGCTGTGTACAGAAAGGGGATGCTGCGATGGCGCTTTCAAACGCGTGGATCACCAGCGGCGCGAAAACGCCCTGTTATCTGCGGAAGGAGTTTTCTATTGATAAAGCCGTGGCCGCCGCCACGGTCCGGGTCTGCGGGCTGGGACAGTTCAATTTCTATCTGAACGGGCGGCGTGTCGGGGAAAATGTGCTGGACCCCGGCTGGACCGACTACAACAAGGCGGCGCAATACCTGAGCTTTGACGTGTCGGAGTATCTGCGCCCCGGCAAAAACGCCCTCGGGCTGGAGCTGGGCAACGGCTGGTACCTATGGGACACGGATTTCGGCTACGGCTTCCACTTCCCGCCCTTCATGCCGCCGAACCCCAACCCCTACAAGCCCTATGGGGAGAGCCTGGTGGCGGCGCTGGAGCTGGAGATCAGCTACGCCGACGGTTCCCGGGAGACGATCATCTCTGACGAGAGCTTTTCTTCCGCGCCCCACGGCGTCCGGCACAGCAACGTCTACGGCTCGGAGGAGATCGACGGCAAAGCCCTGCTGCGGGATTTTTCCGCGCCGGACTTTGACGCCTCCGGCTGGACGCCCGCCCGCCGCGCGACGGCGGCGGAGGCCCCGAAGGGAAAGCTTGTGCCCCAGACCCAGCCCCCGGTCCGGGTGGTAAAGCGCTATGCCGCGAAAAAAATCGGCAAGGCCAACGGACGTGTGATTTACGACCTGGGCCAGAACATCTCCGGCCTCCTGTACTGCGAGGTCCGGGGCAGGGCGGGGACGCGGGTGGACTTCTACCCGGCGGAAAAGCTGACGCCGGAGGGCGACGCGGACCAGATGGCGAAAAACTGGCTGCCCATCGACAATGTGATTTCATACACCATCGCGGCGGACGGCAGCTGGGAGAGCGTGACGCAGTATTTCACCTATTTTTCCGGGCGCTACATCGCCGTGGCCGGGGACGCGGAAGTGCGCGCCCTGCGCGGCGACGCGATCACCAGCGCCTGGAAGCGGGCGGGAAGCTTTCGCTGCGACGATGAGCGCTTCAACAAAATCTACGACATGATCGAAAAGACGGTGGAGGCAAACCTGCTCAGCGTCCACACCGACTGCCCCACGATCGAGCGCTTCGCCTGGCAGGAGCCGAACCACCTGATGGCCCCCTCGATCTTTTACATGAAGGACGTCAAGGCGCTGTGGGAAAAGATACTGGCCGACCTGCGCCTGGCCCAGCACACGGAGAAAGATTTCTTTCTGGACATGGAGGGAAAGCCCTTCCCCGCCGGCGCGGGGCTGGTGCCCTCCCAGGCGCCGTGCTATATCCCCAACGTCCTGCCGGTGCCCGGTTTGGGCAGCTTCTATGATATCATCCCCTGGGGCAGTACCTGCATTCTTGGCGCTTACTGGCACTATCTGTTCTACGGCGACCTTGGCATTGTGCGCGACAACTACGAAACCGGCCTGCGCTACCTCGACTACCTCAAAACGAAGCGCGGCGCCGAGGGCTTCCTCAACCACGGCCTCGGCGACTGGGGCCACCCGGAGGGGCATCTGGCGCGGGAAAACGTCGAAACGGCCTTCCTCTACGCCGACGCGGCAACGCTGGCGAAATTCGCCCGCTGGCTCGGAAAAGACGCGGAGGCCGAGGCGCTGGACGCCTTTGCGGACGAGGTGCGGCGGAACTATAACGAAAAGCTCCTGGTCTATTCGCCGGAGCTGGGCTGCCGCTGCTACCGGGCTTGGGACCACCCGGGGGAGATTTTCACCACCCAGACGGCGGAGGCGCTGCCGCTGTACTTCGGCCTGGTCCCGCCGGATGCCGAGGCGGAGGTTACGAAAGCCTTCCGGGCGGCGCTGGACGCGAAGGGGGCCTTTGTCGCGGGAGAGGTGGGCCTGCCCTACGTCATCCAGACCGCGCGGAAAAACGGCTGGAACGAGCTGATCTGCCGCTTCATCACCCGGGAGGCCCACCCCTCCTACTACGCCTTTGTGCTGGACGGGGAAACCACCCTGGGCGAATACTGGGAGACAAACCCCCGCAGCCACTGCCATGACATGATGGGGCATATCATTGAGTGGTACTACAACGGCCTGGCCGGCATCGAGCCGCTGGAACCGGGATTCGCGAAAGTCTCCGTCCATCCTTATCTGCCGGAGGCTATGAACCGCTTTGATTGCAGCTATGAAACGCCCCGCGGGGCCATCCGTGTCGCCGCCTCGCGGGACGCGGATGGCGCGCGCCGCTTCGAGATCACGGTACCGCCGGGAATTATGCTGGCGTAGCCCGCAGCCGAAACAGCTGAAACCCGTTTCCCCTCCCCCGGAGGGGGAGGGGAAAATAATTACAATCAGAGAGAGGGAAACAAATGCGCATTACACAGATCAAATTCAACGGCGTCCGGGAGCCCATCGGCTTCGCGATGCCAACGCTGGATGTCTCCTTCAAGGTGGTGGAGACACGCAGCAAAAAACCGGCCGATATCTCCGTGGCGCTCTATGAGGCGGGCAGGGAGGAAACGCTCTGCCTCCGTGAAGGCGAGCTGGACTGGACCGGCGTCGCGCTGGACGCCTCCGGGCTGAAGCCTCGGACGGCCTATCGGGTGAAAATTTCCGTAACCGGGGACGCTGGGGACAGCGCCGAAGCGGAGGCCGGCTTTGAAACCGGAAAGATGGACGAGCCCTGGTCCGGCGAGTGGATCGCCGCCCGGAAGGGCGACGGCTGCCACCCGCTGCTGCGGAAAACGGTTTCCGTTAAGCCGGGGCTGACGAGGGCGCGGCTCTACGCCTGCGGCCTGGGCATGTTCGAGGCCTATGTCAACGGCGAGCGCCTGGGCTGCGAGTATTTCAAGCCCGGCATCACCAACTATGAGACAAGGCTGCAAACCATCACCTTCCCCGTCGAAACGCTCCGCGAAGGGGAGAACGAGCTGTGCTTCCTGCTGGGCAAGGGCTGGTATATGGGCGTGTTTGGGCTGGAAAACCGGGAGAACAACTTCGGCGAGCGCATGGCGCTCATCGGGGAGCTGCGCCTGGACTACGCCGACGGGACGTCGGAGCTTGCGCCCACCGACGGCAGCTTTTTGTATCGCGCTTCGGACATTGTCAACTCCGGCATCTACTTCGGGGAGGACCTGGACCGCCGGGAGCGGGCGGAATCCTGGAAGCCCGTGGAACTCATCACCGACCCCGCCGCCGCGCCCGGCACGGCAAACCTCAACAAGGCGCATCTGACGGACCGGCTGAGCCTGCCGGTGCTGGTGAAGGAAACGCTGCCGGTGCGCGAGATCCTCACCACCCCGGCTGGGGAAACGGTGCTGGACTTCGGCCAGAACTTCGCCGGCTTCCCGGAGTTCGACGCGGATTTCCCGGAGGGGACCACCGTCACGCTGGACTTCGGCGAGATTTTGCAGCAGGGCAATTTCTACCGGGATAACTACCGCGAGGCCAGATCCCGGTTTGTCTACACCTCCGGCGGGAAAAAGGAAACTGTGCGCCCCCATTTCACCTTCTTCGGCTTCCGCTACGTCCGGCTCACGGGCTGGACCGGGCCGCTGGAGAAAGACATGTTCCGGGGCTGCGTGCTCTACTCCGACATGGACCGCGCCGGGACCATCCGCACGGGCAACGCGAAAATCGACCGCCTCTATGAAAACACCCTCTGGGGCCTCAAATCGAACTTCATCGACATGCCCACCGACTGCCCCCAGCGCAACGAGCGCCTGGGCTGGACCGGCGACGCGCAGATATTCGCCCCCACCGCCAGCTACCACATGGACACCCGGGCTTTCATCCACAAGTTTGAGCGGGATTTGATGGACGAGCAGGCGTTTTTGGACGGGGCCGTGCCCAACTATGTGCCCAACTTCGGCCACCAGCGGGACGCCACCAGCGCCTGGGGCGACATCGGAACCTTCCTGCCCATGACCCTCTGGCGCTATTACGGCAACCGGGAGGAGCTGGCCTACGCCTACCCCATGATGCGGGGCTGGGTCGATTACATGGACCGCCTGGACACGGAGCGGCGCTACACCTTCGAGCCGGGCTTCCAGTTCGGCGACTGGCTGGGGCTGGACGGCGCTTCCGAGACCAGCTTCAAGGGCGGCACCGACGACCATTACCTGGGCGCGGTCTACTACTACCGCTCCGCCGCCCTGACGGCGGAGGCGGCTGAGATCCTCGGCAAATTGGAGGAGGCCAAGCACTACAGCGAGCTGGCGGAGCACATCCGCAACCACATCTTGGACGAATATTTCACCCCCAGCGGGCGTTTCGCCATGGACACCCAGGCTTCCTATGTGGCGGCGCTGAAATTCGGCCTGTGGCGGAACAAGGAGCGGCTGGCGGCCCAGTTCCGGGAGCGGCTGAAGAAGGACGGCGACAGCATCCGCTGCGGCTTCGTCGGCGCGCCGATGCTCTGCACGGTGCTGGCGGAGTGCGGCATGAGCAGCCTGGCCTATGATTTCCTTTTGAAAGAGGATTTCCCCAGCTGGCTCTACTGCGTCAACCTCGGGGCCACGACGGTGTGGGAGCGCTGGAACTCCGTGGGGCCGGACGGCACGATCTCCAACACGGGGATGAACTCGCTCAACCACTATTCCTACGGCTCGGTGATGGAGTTCGTCTACGGCTGGGCCGCGGGCATCCGCCCCGCCGCGCCGGGCTTCCGCAAGGCCGTCATCGCGCCGAACCCGGACTGCCGCCTGCCCACGCTGGAATGCGCCTTCGACTCCGTGGCGGGCCGCTACGTCAGCAACACCCGCATCAACGCCGACGGGAGCGTCGACATCCACATTGAGATTCCCTTCGGCTGCGAGGCGGAGGTCACGCTGCCCCGCGCCGGGAGGCCGGCGGAAACCATGGCGGCGGGGAGCTACGACTTCCACTACACGCCGGAGCGGGATTTCCGCAAGCCCTTCGACGAGTACACGATGATCTCCACCCTCGGGGAAAATGAAAAAGCCCTGGAGATCCTGTTCCGTCTGGTGCCGCCCATCGGCGGCATGGCGAAGGAGAAGAACCCCGAGTTCGGCGGCTGCGGCCTGGCGGAATTTCGGAACATGTTCTTCATCCCCGTCGACCCGGAGAAGCTGGAACAGGCCATCCGGGAAATCCGCGATTTGATCTTACCATAACATCCCATGAACGAATCAGGCCCCGGCGGGGCCTGATTCGTTCCAAGAAAAGGAGGAGCTTGGCATGACTGATTTTACAGCGCTGCTCCGGGCAAACCCCTACCCGGGGCGGGGAATCGCCGTGGGGCGGGACCGGGTATACTATTTTATCATGGGCCGCAGCGAGAACAGCCGGAACCGGATATTTGAGGCCACCGCCGGCGGCATCCGCACCCGGGCTTTTGACGAGGGGCGCGTCACGGACCCCAGCCTCATCATCTACCACCCGGTGCGGGACACCCCGCTGGGGCTGGTGGTGGGCAACGGGGACCAGACGGACACGGTGCGGGACATGGGCTGCTGGCGCAGGGCGCTTCTGAGCCGGGAGTACGAGCCGGATGCCCCCCACTACACCCCGCGCATCACCGCCCTCCTGCGCCCCGACGGCAGCTTTGAGCTGTCCATCCTCAAGCGCCAGGACGGCTCCGGGCGCTGCCTGCGGGAATTTTTCAGCTATCCCGGCTGCGAAGAGGGGACGGGCTATTTTCTCTCCACCTATCAGGGGGACGGGGAGGTCCTGCCCTCCTTCGCCGGCGAGCCCGTCGAAGTCACGATGCCGGCCCCCGAAGCGGTCTGGGCGGCGCTGGACGCGGACAACCGCGTGGCGCTCTACGCCAACATCCGGGGCGGGGTCCGGCTGTTCAACAAACATCTGGGGGACTGAAATTATGACGGAACTGGAACTGAAATACGGCTGCAACCCCAACCAGAAGCCCGCGAAGATTTTCATGCGGGACGGCGGCGCGCTGCCGCTGCGGGTGCTGAACGGGAAGCCGGGCTACATCAATTTTCTCGACGCGCTGAACGCCTGGCAGCTGGTCCGCGAGCTGCGGGAGGCCTCCGGCCTGCCGGCGGCGGCTTCCTTCAAGCATGTCTCCCCCGCCGGGGCGGCGCTGGGCCTGCCGCTGACGGAGGAGGACCGGCGAGCCTTCTTTGTCCCGGCGGACGCCGCGCCCAGCCCTGTGGCCTGCGCCTATATCCGCGCCCGGGGCGCGGACCGGCTCTGCTCCTACGGCGACTGGGCCGCCCTCAGCGAGGTCTGCGACGCCTCCGCGGCGGAATTTCTCAAGGGCGAGGTCAGCGACGGCATCATCGCCCCCGGCTACACGCCGGAGGCACTAAAAATCCTCAAGGGCAAGAAAAAGGGGAATTACAACGTCGTGGAGATCGATCCGGACTACGTCCCCGCGCCGGAGGAAACCAAGGAAGTTTTCGGCGTCAGCTTCGCCCAGGGGCGGAACGGCTGCCGTATCGACGGCGGCGTCCTCAGCAACATCGTCACCCGCCGGCGGGAGCTGACGGAGCGGGCGAAAACCGACCTGCTGACGGCGCTGGTTACGCTGAAATACACCCAGAGCAATTCCGTCTGCTATGTCTGGAACGGGCAGGCCGTGGGCGTGGGCGCGGGGCAGCAGAGCCGCATCCACTGCACGCGCCTGGCCGGGGACAAGACGGACCTGTGGTTCCTGCGCCGCCACCCCAAGGTGCTGGACCTGCCCTTCCGGGAGGATCTGCGCCGCCCGGACCGGGACAACGCCATCGACCTCTACCTCACCGGGGAGGAGGGGGCAATCCTGGCGGACTGGCAGCGGCTGTTCCGCCTCCGCCCCGAGCCGCTGAGCGCCGGGGAGCGGCGGGACTGGCTGTCCAAAATTGAGGGCGTCGCCCTGGGCTCCGACGGCTTTTTCCCCTTCGGCGACAACATCGAGCGGGCCCGGCGCAGCGGCGTGGGCTATGTCGCGGAACCCGGCGGCTCCATCCGCGACGACCAGGTGATTGAAACCGCGGACAAATACGGCATAGTCATGGCCTTCACGGGCCTGCGGCTGTTCCACCATTAAGGAGCTGCGCCCGTATTCAGTTTTTCAGGCTCTGCATCGGGGCGGGAATGCGCCCGCCCCGGGCGATGAAGGCGGCGGAGGATTCCGGGTGGACGGGGATCACCGGGGCGGAGCCCAGCAGCCCGCCGAACTCCACCCGCTCCCCCACGCCCTTTCCCGGAGCCGGGATCAGGCGCACCGCCGTGGTCTTCTGGTTCACAACGCCGATGGCGGCTTCGTCAGCGATGATGGCGGAGATTGTCTCCGCCGGGGTGTCGCCGGGGACGGCGATCATGTCCAGGCCCACGGAGCAGACGCTGGTCATGGCCTCCAGTTTGTCCAGGGCCAGGGTCCCGCGTTCGGCGGCGGCGATCATGCCCTCGTCCTCGCTGACCGGGATAAACGCGCCGCTGAGACCGCCGACGTGGCTGGAAGCCATCAGTCCGCCCTTCTTCACCGCGTCGTTCAAAAGGGCCAGGGCCGCCGTGGTGCCGTGGGTACCGCAGACCTCTATGCCCATCTCCTCCAAAATCCGCGCCACGCTGTCCCCCACCGCCGGGGTCGGGGCCAGGGAGAGGTCCACCACGCCGAAGGGGACGCCCAGACGCTGGGACGCCGCCAGGGCCACCATCTGCCCCATCCGCGTCACGCGGAAGGCCGTGCGCTTGACTGTCTCCGCCACCACGTCGAAGGGCGCGCCGCGCACCTCCTTCAATGCGGCGTGGACCACGCCGGGGCCGCTGACGCCCACATTGATGACGCACTCCGGCTCCCCCACCCCGTGGAAGGCCCCGGCCATAAAGGGGTTGTCCTCCACGGCGTTGGCAAAAACCACCAGCTTCGCGCAGCCCAGCCCGTCCCGCTCCGCCGTCGCCTCCGCCGTCTGCTTGATAATCCGTCCCATCAGCGCCACGGCGTCCATATTGACCCCCGCCTTGGTGGTGGCGACGTTGACCGAGGAACAGACCAGATCTGTCTCCGCCAGGGCCGCGGGGATCGAGGCGATCAGCCGCCGGTCGCCCTCCGTAAAGCCCTTGTGGACCAGGGCGGAGTAGCCGCCGATGAAGTTGACGCCGCACTCCCGTGCCGCGCGGTCCAGCGCCCGGGCAATGGGAAGCAGATCCTCTCCCCCGCAGCTCTCCGCCACCAGCGCCGCCGGCGTCACGGAGATGCGCTTGTTCACAATGGGGATGCCGTACTCCCGCTCAATGGCGCAGCCGGTTTCCACTAATTTTTCCGCGCGGCGGCAGATTTTGTCATATATTTTTTCCGCGCAGCGCCCCGCCTCCGGGTGGGCGCAGTCCCGCAGGGAAATCCCCATGGTGATCGTGCGGATGTCGAGGTGCTGATGGTCGATCATGTTCAGGGTTTGCAGAATGTCGGATTGGTTCAGCATCAAAAATTCCCCCTTACAGAATTTGGCCCCGCCCTTCGGGCGGGGCCGCGTATTTCCCCAAAGGCCCGCCGGGACGGTGCGCGGCGGCTGTGATTAGATTCTGTGCATCGCGGCGAAGGTGTCCTCCCGCTGGATGCGGATGCTCAGGCACTCGCGCTCCCCGTGTTCGTTCAGCGCCTCCCGGATCTCCTCAAAGCCCCGGTTGGCCCCGGCTGTGTCCACCAGCAGCGTCATGGTGAACAGCCCGCCCATGATGGTCTGGCTCAGGTCCAGGATATTGATGTTCAGCGAGGCCAGAAGCGTGCTCACGCTGGCAATGATCCCCACCCGATCCGGCCCCGTCACGGTCATTATCGCTCTCATTGTGCTCTCACCCCCTACACGGTGGTATATCCCCCTCCCCGGAGGGGAGGGGCGGTATGGACAGTTATGAAAAATACTGCATCGGGTCCACGCAGGAGCCGTTGATGCGCACCTCGAAGTGGAGGTGCGGGCCGGTGGAGGCCCCGGTGGAACCCACGTAGCCGATGACCTGGCCCTGGCTCACGTAGTCCCCCTGGCTCACCGCCAGGGAGCTCATATGGCCGTAGAGCGTCGTGGTGCCGTTGTCGTGGTAGATCGCCACATAGGTGCCGTAACCAGTGGTGCCGTAGTCCAGCACAGCGGTGATCACGCTGCCAGCGGCGGCGGCGGTGACCGGCGAGCCGTAGCTGGCGCCGATATCGGTGCCGCTGTGCAGCCGGGAGGTGCCGTAGATCGGGTGGACGCGGTAGCCGAAGGGAGAGGTGATGTAGGTGGTGTTGGCGGGCCAGGCATAGTAGCCGGAGGACACGTAGACGCTGCTGGCGGCGGGCTGGCTGGCCGCTGCCGCCGCGGCCGCGCGGCGGGCTGCCTCTTCCTCCTGCTGCTTCTTCAAAGCCGCAGCTTTCTCGTCGATCTCCTTCTGTATGGCCTCTTTCTCCGCCTCTACCTGGTCGTAAAACTCCTCATAGTAGTCTATGTCGTCCTCCAACTGGCGGATCAGCCAGCCGGCGGCGGAAATCTGGCTCTCCAGCTCCTCCTGCTGGGTGACAAGCTCGGCGCGTTTTTCCTTCTGCCGCTCCTGCACCGCCTCGTACTCCGCGACAGCGGCCTCCGCCCGCTCCCGAGCGGCGATATAGTCCTCCCGGAGGCTCTGGTCGTGGGAGATGATATCGGAGATGTCGTTGACCCGGGCCAGCAGGTCGCTCAGGTTCTCCGCGTCCAGCACGAAGGCGATATAGCCCCAGTCCCCCTGCTCCTCCATGGCCCGCACCCGCTGGCGGTAGCGCGCGTACTGCGCGTCCTCCTCCGCCGCCGCGGCCTCCGCCGCCGTGTGCTTTTGCATGATGAGCGCGTCGTATGCCTCAATCTGTTCGCCGATGAGCGCCAGGTCCTGGCGCAGCAGTTCGTTTTCCTCGTCCAGCGCGGCCTTGCGCTGCGTCAGGCTGCTCCGGTCGCTCTGGAGGGAATCCAGCTGCTCCCGCACTTCCGCCTGGCGGGCTTTCACCTCGTCCCGCTGGGCTTCCAGCGCGTCAATCTCCGCCTGGGTCACCGCTTCGGCAGGCTGGGGCGGCAGCGCCAGGATAACCAGCAGCAGCGCCGCCAGGGCGACGGAGACAAATCTTTTTATTTTCATATCCGCTCTCCTGCGTATACCCTGTGTTTCTGATGAATTAAGGATAACATAACGCAGGAATGAATCGGAGTTGAATCATCTGCCGATGGCGGCAATCACGGCTTCGGCGCAGCGCAGGCCGTCCACGGCGGCGGAGGTGATGCCGCCGGCCCAGCCCGCGCCCTCGCCGCAGGGGTAGAGCCCGGGGAGGGCCTGCAAATCCGCGCCCCGGCAGACGCGCACAGGGGAGGAGGAGCGGGTTTCCGGCGCGGTCAGCACCGCGCCGGGCTCGGCGAAAAAGCGCAGGGAGGACGCCAGACGCGGGATCGCGGCGGCGAGGGTGTCCGTGACCTGTCCCGGCAAAACACGGCGCAGGTCGCCCCAGAACACCCCGGGGCGGCAGCTGGGGACCACGCTCCCCGGCCCCGCGCCAGCCCTTCCCGCGAGGAAATCCCCCACAGTCTGGGCGGGGGCGGAATCATTGCCCCCGGCATAGCGCCAGCATTTCCGCTCGATCTCCCGCTGCCAGTACATGCCCGCCAGGGGGCCTGTATAGTCCGCCGGCACGTCGGCGGGGCGCAGCGCCGCTAAAAGGGCGGCGTTGGCGTTCTCCCCCGCCCGGCCGGAATAGCTCATGCCGTTGGTGACGATGCCCCCGGCCTCGCTGGACGCCGCCACGACGTAGCCGCCGGGGCACATGCAGAAGGTGTAGGCGCTGCCCCCATTGGGGAGGCGGACGCTCCCCCGGTACTCCGCCGGGGGGAGATATTTTCCCCGGGGGCGCCCGTACTGGGCCAAATCCACGTCAATCTGCCGGTGCTCCACCCGGACGCCCATCGAAAAGGGCTTGGGCTCCATGGCCACGCCCCGGGACAGCAGATATTCAAAGGTATCCCGGGCCGAATGGCCAGGGGCGAGGATCAGGGCGCGGCAGGGCAGCGTAAAAGGGCCTTCCGGCCCCAGGGCCTCCACGGCCCGGAGCGCCCCCAATCCGTCAGTGGTGAAGCCCGTGAAGCGGCAGTGGAAGCGCACCTCGGCCCCCAGGCCCTCGATGTGCCGCCGGAGGTTCTGCACCACCTTGACCAGCAGGTCAGTCCCCACATGGGGGCGGGCGTCATAGACCACATGCCCGGGAGCGCCGAAGTCCCGGAAGCGCCGCAGCACCCAGCCGTTGCGCCTGTCGTGGGTGTTGGTGGCCAGCTTGCCGTCGGAGAAGGCGCCCGCGCCGCCCTCGCCAAACTGGACGTTGCACTCCGGGTCCAGCCCGCCGCCCTCCCAGAAGCGTTTGACCGCCTCCTGGCGGGAAGCGGCGTCGCCGCCCCGTTCCAGCACAATGGGGCGCAGCCCCGCCTCCGCCAGCGCCAGCGCAGCGAACATCCCCGCCGGCCCGAAGCCCGCCACCACGGGCCGCGTATCGGAGCGGACCCTGGGCAGTTCGTATCGGAAGGGCTCATAGGGGGCCGCGCCCCGGCGGAGAAGCGCTTCCTCCCCGGGGAGGGAAAGCGCCACGGCGTACTCCCAGTGGATATCCCGCTTTTTGCGGGCGTCCAGGGAGCGGCGGAGGATTTGCAGATCGATGATATCCCGGGCCGGAACCCCGAGGCTCCGGGAGGCCTGGGCTTTCAACGCCGCCTCCGGCTCTCCCGGCGCCAGGCGCAGATTGCGTATCAGCAGCATTGCGCCCTTATGGCCTCGAGCAGGTCCCGGTATTCCTCAAAGTGGGGCAGGTCCGGGTTGTCCGCGATGATCCGGGGCGTGCTGCGGAAGAGGAAGCCGGCCTTGCCGGCGCGGATCATGCCCAGGTCGTTGTAGCTGTCCCCGGCGGCGACGGTCTCGAAGCCGATGGACTGCAGCGCCTTCACCGTGGTGAGCTTCGACTGGGCGCAGCGCATATTGTAGCCCGTGATGGTCCCGTCGGGGGCGACAGTGAGGCTGTTGCAGAACAGCGTGGGCCGCCCCAGCTTTTCAATCAGGGGACGGGCAAACTCGGTGAAGGTGTCGCTGAGGATGATGACCTCCGCAAAGCCCCGGAGCTCGTCGAGAAATTCCCGCGCCCCCGGCAGCGGGTCGATCGTCGCGATCACGCGCTGCACGTCGGGCAGCCTGAGGCCGCGCTCTTTGAGGATACCGAGCCGCCAGCGCATGAGCTTGTCGTAATCCGGCTCGTCCCGCGTCGTGCGCCGCAGCTCCGGGATTCCGCTGGCCTCGGAAAAGGCGATCCAGATCTCCGGGACCACAACCCCTTCCATGTCGAGACAGGTGATGACCATATGGTTGTTCCTCCTTCTTTTACGCCTACTCCTTAAATAAGTCTGCGTGGGTTCCCGTGCGATCAAGGTAGAGATTCTCCCCTTCGCTTCTATAAATCAGAAGCCAATCTGGCTGTATATGGCATTCAAAATGCTCAACCCATTTGCCGCTCAGGGGATGAGGTTTATTCTCCGGCGGAAGCGGAGAAGGAATGATTAACATATCTACGACGGCATTCAGCAGAGACATGTCATAGCCGCGTTTCATACAGCGTTTCCGGTCCCTCCGAAATTGCGTAGAGGCATTTAGTTTAAGCATTTTCTTCTACTCCGCCGTCTTCCTCGTCAAGCATCGAAAAAAACTCAGCGGCGCTTCCCTGGAAGCGCTGTCCGGAACCCGTGCGTATCATTTCGTCAACTTGTTCCATGGCCGTAACAGTTTCATCGTTTGGAATATCTTCAAATGTGCGCAGGAATGCAAGCAGGCCAACGATCCTGTATTCGGGCATTGCGTTGACAATTTCAATCACTTTTTCTCGGTTGCTCATCTTTTCCACCCCCTCACCGCCGCCGCGCGAGGCTGTCGCAGTAAACGCAGCGGTAAATCTGGTTCTCCCGGTCGGTGAGCCGGAACTCATGCGCCAGGCCCTGCTCCGTGGAGCTGATACAGCGGGGATTGCGGCAGCGGATGACGCCGTAGAGGCGCTCAGGGAGGGTGAGGCGCTTTTTCTCCACCCGCTTCCCGTCCCGGATGATGTCGACGGTGATGCCTGGGTCGACGTAGCCCAGGACGCTGAAATCCAGGTCGATGAGCCGGCCGATTTTGATAATGTCCTTGAGGCCCATCTTGGGGCTCTCCGCGTTCTTGATCATCGCCACGGAGCAGTCCAGCTCCCCAAGGCCCAGCAGGTCGTAGATTTCCATGCCGCGCCCGGCGGTGATGTGGTCCAGGACGTAGCCGTCCTTCAGCTGGCCGATAATCATGGTCCCACCCCCAAAAGCATCATAATCAGCGCCATGCGCATATATTTCCCGTTTTTGACCTGCTTGAAGTAGCAGGCCCGGGGGTCCTCGTCCACCCGGACGTCGATCTCGTTGACCCGGGGGAGCGGGTGCATGACGCACAGCTCCGGCCCGGCGCCCCGCAGCTTCTCCGGGGTCAGGATATAGGTGTCCTTCAGGCGCACGTAGTCCGCCTCGTTGAAGAAGCGCTCCTTCTGTACCCTGGTCATATACAGCACATCCAGCCCCGGCAGGGCCTTTTCCAGATCCAGGACCTCCGAATATGCCACGCCTTTGGCGTCCAGAACCTCGCTGCGCACATAGTCGGGAACCCGCAGCTCTTCCGGGGAGATGAACACAAACCTCACGCCGGCGTAGCGGCTCATGGCGGAGACCAGGGAGTGGACGGTCCGGCCGAATTTGAGGTCGCCGCAGCAGCCCACGGTGAGGTTTTCAAAGCGCCCCTTCTCCCGCCGGATGGTCAGCAGGTCGGCGAGGGTCTGGGTGGGGTGGAAATGTCCGCCGTCCCCGGCGTTGATGACCGGCACCCCGGCAGCGCGGGCCGCCACGCGGGGGGCCCCCTCCTTGGGATGGCGCATGGCGATGATATCCGCGTAGCAGCCCACGATCCGCGCCGTGTCCGCCACGCTCTCGCCCTTGGCGGCGCTGCTGCTGCCGGCCTCGCTGAAGCCCAGCACACCGCCCCCCAGGGCCAGCATGGCCGACTCAAAGCTCAGCCGCGTCCGGGTGGAGGGCTCGAAAAACAGCGTGGCCAGCTGCTTGCCCCGGCAGACATTGGCGTACTTTTCCGGCGCGGCGACGATATCCTCCGCCGTCGCGATCAGCGCGTCGATCTCGTCGACGCTCAGCTCCATAATGTCGATCAGATGTTTCAAGCGCGCCCCTCCGTGATCCAGCTCTCATCCGACGGGTTGTCCCGGAAGCGCAGCAGCCGGGAGACGTCCTCCGGGCGGATGTAGCCCTCCGCCGCCGCGATGGCGGCCACGGTGTCAAAGTCTGTGAGGCTGCGGTTCGTGACCCTGGCCTCTTCCAGCCGCGCGAGCCCCCGGGCCATGCCGTAGGTGAAAATGCTGGCAACGCCCAGGACCTGCGCCCCGGCTTCCCGGAGGATTTCGACCACCTCGATCACGCTGCCGCCGGTGGAGATCAGGTCCTCGATGACCACGGCCCTCTGCCCCGGCAGGAGCTTTCCCTCAATCTGGTTTTTCCGCCCGTGGTCCTTCGCGCCGGAGCGGACATAGCCCATGGGCAGGCCCAGCAGATGGGCGGTGATGGCCGCGTGGGCGATGCCTGCGGTGGATGTGCCCATCAAAATCTCCGCCCCGGGATAGAATTGTTTCACTGTTTCCGCCAGACCCTGTTCGACGTGATTGCGGGCCTCCAAATCCGAGAGCGTCAGACGGTTGTCGCAGTAGACCGGGCTCTTGATGCCGCTGGCCCAGGTAAAGGGTTCCCCGGGCCGGAAAAACACCGCCCGGATGCGCAGCAGATCCCGCGCAATCTGTTCGTTGAGCTTCAAAATGCAGCTACCTCCAAATGTTCGGCATTTCTCCCCCATCAGGGGGAGGGGATCAAACAAATTCCTTCACGCAGCGCCGGTAGGCTTCCACCGGGTCCGGCGCGGCGGTGATGGGGCGGCCCACGACGATGTAGTCGCTGCCCATGTCCCGCGCGGCGGCGGGGGTGGCGACGCGCTTCTGGTCTTCTGTGTCTCCGCCGGCGAAGCGGACGCCGGGGGTCACGGCCAAAAATTCCGCCCCGCAGCGTCCATGCACCGACCGGGCTTCCAATGGGGAGCAGACCACCCCGTCCAGCCCCGCGTCCCTGGCGGTTTCGGCGTAGTGCAGCACCACTTCACCGATGGGCCGGCCCGTGATCCACAGGTCTCGTTCCAGCGCCGCCTGGTCGGTGCTGGTGAGCATGGTCACGGCGATGAGCTTCGGGCGCGTCCCGTCGGGACGGGTCAGCCCCTCCAATGCCGCCTCCATCATGGCCCGCGTCCCGGCGGCGTGGAGGTTGCACATATCCGCCCCCAGCCCGGAGAGGACACGCATGGTCTTTTTCACCGTGTTCGGGATATCGTGCAGCTTCAGATCCAGGAAGATTTTATGCCCCCGGTCCTTCAGCTCCCGCACAATGTCCGGCCCCGCCGCGTAAAACAGCTCCATGCCGATTTTTACAAAAGGCTTCTCGTTTTCGGGGAACAGCGACAGAAATTCAACCGTCCGTTCCCGGCTCTCAAAATCACAGGCGATAATAACGTCCCGCTCCATACGCGCCTCCTATTATTTAGATATACCTGCCCGGGTTATTTTCCTTTTATCTCTCCGATATCCCCAAACCCGTACCGTTCCATCACCGCCGGCAGGGCGGCTGCGATGTCGCGGCAGGCGAAGGGGTTCACTAAGTTCGCCGCGCCCACCTGCACGGCCGCGGCCCCGGCCAGCAGCATCTCGACCACGTCCTCCGCCGAGGACACGCCCCCCATTCCCACCACGGGGATGTCTACGGCGCGGCTGACCTGGTAGACCATGCGCAGCGCCAGCGGGAAGATGCCGGGGCCGCTCATGCCGCCGGTGACATTGGCCAGCACCGGGCGGCGGGTTTTCAAATCAAAGCGCATCCCTAACAGCGTGTTGATAAGGCTCAGGCCGTCGGCCCCCGCGCCTTCGCAGGCTTTCGCGATGGCGGCGATATCCGCCACATTGGGG
>JAFUVO010000167.1 GCA_017477525.1 Oscillospiraceae bacterium
AAAGCTCATCTCCGGCAAGGGCGGCGGCATCCTGGCCCCCCTCGCCTCCGCCACGCGCGCGGAAATCGCAAAAATCATGACCTATTACCTCGAGAGCTACGAGCTCTGAGCGCAAACAGGAATCCCGCCTTTATGGCGGGATTCCTGTTGGATGGAGGGAAAAACAGGGGCGGTTGGCATGGCTGCTTCCTGGCGTATTAAATAAGCGCGCTTGCCGCCATCGACGGCAAGCTGGACACGATGCAGTTTGACGTTTTCGGCGGACACGCAGCGAAATAACATACAATGGCCGCGCCCGGAGGGCGCGGCCATTGTATGTTATGGTTTGCGGAATACGCGGGAAAACAGCCTCCTGTTATCCTTCTTTTTCCGGCTTCCGGTCTTTGCCGGCGTGGCGGGGGCCGCGGGGACCGGTCCCGGCTTCTGTTCCGATCCTGTCTCTGATACAGCCTCCGGTTTCGGCTCCGGTACCGGCTTTGGCTTTGGCTTCGGTTCCGGCTTTGGCTCCGGCACAGGCTTCAATTCAGGCACCGGTTCCGGCTTCGGCTCCGGCGGAGGCGGCGGAAGCGGCCGGGTGACGGTGCGGCCATGGAAATAACGGTACAGCGCCTCCTGGCTGGACGTGTCCTCTTCCCCGGGGTCGAGGATGTAGCTGCCGTTGGGCTGCATGAGCCAGCCCTTGCTGCGGTCGGCCCGCTCCGCGTCCAGAATCGCCCGCAGCTGCGCTTTTGTTTCCGGCGTCGTGGCCTCGGTGAACACCTCCACCCGCCGCTCCACGTTGCGGTTGAGCAGGTCGCCGGAGCCGATGAACATCCGCTCGTCCTCTCCCTCGCCGAAGCAGTAGATCCGCGCGTGTTCCAGCCAGCGGCCCACGATGCTCCTGACGCTGATGTTCTCCGTCTGGCCCTTCACGCCGGGGCGGAGGCAGCAGATGCCCCGCACGTAGAGCTCCACATGTACCCCCGCTTTGGAGCAGTCGATCAGCTTGCGCATGATCTCCCTGTGGTTGACGGAGTTGACCTTGATGATAACCCTGCCCCGTTCCCCCTTGGCGATTTCCCGGTCCAGCAGGGCCATGAGCGGCTGCTTGAAGCTCAGGGGCGCGACCCAGAGGGCTTTCGCCGCCGGGGGCAGATTCCCGGCGGCCAGGGCGCTGAACACCGCCTCGGCGTCCGCCGCAGCGGCTTCGCTGGCCGTCATCAGCGACAGGTCGCAGTACTGTTCGCCCGTGACCTCGTTGTAGTTGCCGGTGCCGATCTGGGTGATATGACGCACTCCCGCGTTGCCGCGGCGGGTGATGAGACAGAGCTTGCAGTGGACCTTCTGGTCCGGCAGACCGTAGATCACGGTGCAGCCGGCGTCCTCCAGCATCTCGCTGTAGTCGATGTTGTTCTGCTCGTCGAACCTGGCCCGCAGCTCCAGCAGTGCCAGCACATGCTTCCCCCGGTCCGCGGCATAGGCCAGGGCCGCGGCCACCTTGCTGTTGCCGGCCAGACGGTAGAGGGTGATGCGGATGGATTCCACCTCGGGGTCGTCCGCCGCCTCGTAGAGCAGGTCCACAAAGGGCATCATGTTCTGGAAGGGCAGGGCCAGCAGCAGGTCGTTTTTCTCGATGTAGGAGAAATACTCCCCCTTCTTCAGCCCCACCCCGCGGCTGCTGCGGCGCTCGTCGTATTTGAAGCCAGGCTGGCTCTTCACACCGCTTCGGAAGTCCATGTCGAAGGGCATATTTGTGTAGAACACGTTCTGCTGGGAGATGCGCAGGCTTTTGGTGAGGTGGTTCCGCGCCCCGGGGGAGAGCTTGCCGCCGAAAATCTGCAGCCGCACAGGGAGCTGGCGCTTGCGCTTTTTGAGCATGGCGCTCATCTCCATGCGGAAATTCTGGTCCGTCAGTTTGTCGGAGAGGAACACGTCGGCGTTGCGGGTCAGGCGGACGACGGTGGCCTCCTGGATGTTCGACTTTTTGAACAACAGGGGCAGGAAGTGGAGCACAAGCTGGTCGGTCAGCACAATTTTCTGCCGCCCGTTGATTTCAAAGGCGGTGTAGGACGGAATGTTGGTCATGGGCACGATCGCGATGTCCGTGCCGCCGCCCTGGCCCAGCCAGGCGATGATATAGCTCTCCTTTCCCCAGAGGAAGGGGATGGGGGTGTTGCCGCTGATCACACGGGGGAACAGCAGGGGGCGGATGCCGCTGAAAATCTTCTTGCACATCAGTTCATCCACCTTCGAGATGTGCCGGAAGTCCAGCACGTCGATCCCGTTGGCGGCAAAGGTATCCAGCAGCGAGCGCCAGATGCGCTCCGCGATGCCCTGCTGTACCCGCACCGTGTCCAGGACGCGGCGGATCTGCTCCGACGGGGCCCAGCCGGTGCACGGGTCCTTCTGGTCCGGGAGCATCTGCGCCCGGTGGGTCAGGATGCCCACCCGTACCATGAAAAATTCCTCTAAGTTGGACTGGTAGATGCCGAGGAACTTCAGCCGTTCCAGCAACGGGGTGCCGGGATCGTTCGCCTCCATCAGGACGCGGCGGTTAAATTCCAGCCAGCTCAGCTCCCGGTTGACAAAACAGGCATAGGGGTTTTCCCGCTTCAGCGGCGTCTCCGCCGTACCCTCCGGGGCGGGTGAGGACGCTTTCGATTTTTTGTTTTTCTCCGCCATGACGTATCCCTCCGCGCGGCCCGGTCATTTTTTAAGTCCCGCTTGAGCTGGCCGTCGACGGCCGCCTGCAGCGCGTTGATGACGATGCGCAGCACCTTGATCCGGGCGTATTTTTTGTCGTTGGATTCGATGATGTGCCAGGGGGCGTTCTCCGTCGAGGTCTTTTGCAGCATCTCGTTGACCGCTTCCTCGTACTGGGGCCATTTCTCCCGGTTGCGCCAGTCCTCGTCGGTGATTTTCCACTGCTTCTCCGGGGTGTTCTGCCGGGCGGTGAAGCGCGCCAGCTGGGTGTCCTGGTCGATGTGGATCCAGAATTTCAGCACCACCGCGCCCCAGTCGGTGAGGCAGCGCTCGAACTCGTTGATCTCGTTGTAGGCCCGCTTCCAGTCGGCCTCGGCACAGAAGCCCTCCAACCGCTCCACCATGACCCGTCCGTACCAGGTCCGGTCAAAAATCGCGAAGTGGCCGCTGCGGGGCACCTTGGTCCAGAAGCGCCAGAGGTATTGCCGCGCCAGCTCATGGGGCAGGGGGGAGGCGATGGGGATCACGTCGAAGCCCCGGGGATCCAGGGGATAGGTCAGGCGGCGGATATTGCCCCCCTTGCCCGCGGCGTCCCAGCCCTCGAAGCAGAGCAGGACGGGGATTTTTTTGCGGTAGATGATGTTGTGGAGCCGGCCCAGGCGCTTTTGCAGGTCCTTGAGCTCGGCCCTGTATTCCGCGTCGGGAATCGCGGGAGAGAGGTCGACGTCCGCCAGCAGCGGCATTTTCAGCAGCGGGAAGTCCTCGCGGAAGGGCTTGCCCACATAACGGCCCCTCTCAAGGACCTTTTCGACTTTTTTGACCATCAGGCGCAGGGCGTCGCGCACCATCAGGCGGCGGCGGCCGCCGTCCATCACGTACCACTTGACGGTTTCAGTGGTCTTATCCATGAATTTGTCGTAGGCGTCATAGAAGGCGTCGTATTCCCGGTGCTGCCACAGGTCGTCCTGCGTGACGCGCCACTCCGTTTCAGACTCGTCAAGGAGTCTCGCCAGGCGTTTTGTCTGCTCCTTCTCGTCGATGTGGAGGAAAATTTTGAGGATGACATAGCCACCGTCGCGGAGCTGGCGCTCAAATTCGTTGATCTCGCGGATGCGGTCCCTGTACTGGCGTTCCGTAATTTCCCGGCGCAGGTATTTGCGCACTGCGTCCTCCATCCAGCCGCCGTCCATGAACAGGATTTTCCCATTCTCGGGGATGGCGGAGGCGTAGGGATAGAGGAAGGGGTAGCGGGACTCCGCGTCCGGCGTGAAGACCGAAGATATGACCTTGTAGAAGCGGGGGTCGATCTCGCTGATCAGTTCGTTGATCAGCGTCCCCTTGCCGGCGGCGGCCCAGCCCTCTACCAGGACGATGATCGGGATTTTGGCCTCCTTTATGCTCTCCTGCAGCCCGGTCAGGCGGGCGCGCAGCTCCTTGATCTCGGCCTTCAGCGCCTCTTTTCCGGGGCTCTCGGCCTTTTTGTCCAGATCCTTCAGCATATTGACTTGATACCTCCGTTTTCGTTGTTTTCCGCGGGATGGCTCCGCGGCTACTCTCGTCCGCTGTCCCCATTATCCGTTTCTTTTCGCCAAATGTCAAGAAAAAACGGGGATGATCCCAAAAAATTTATGTATAAAATGTCGAAGGGGACGGCTTCGCCGTCCCCTTCGCCTATTTTCTCCTGCGCTGGCCCTTGCGCTGCTGCTGGAACAGCTTGTTGCCGCTCATCTTTCCGTCAGACTCCTGCATAAAGCGCTTGAGCTTATCCTCAAAGGTCGGATCTCCCGAGCTCCGGGGGACATATTCCCCGCCCGCGCCCGCCGCGGCGGGCCGGGGCGCGCTCCTTTGCTCAGGGCGTTCCGAACGCCATTCCCGCGGCGGAGGCGGGGGGGCCGCCTGCTTGATGGACAGGCTGATCTTTCCCTGGGGGCTGATGCTGAGGACCTTGACCTTGACCTCCTGCTGTTCGCTCAAAAAATCGTGGATATCGCGGACATAGGTGTTGGCCACTTCCGAAATATGTACCAGCCCGCTCTTTCCCTCCGGCAGCGCCACAAAAGCGCCGAAGTTGGTGATTCCGGTGACCCGTCCGTCGAGGATGGCTCCCACTTCTGTTTGCATAATGTCTCTTTTTGCCCTCTCTCTGCGTTTTCCTGAACCGGGTTTGTACCCGCGCTTTTCCCCGGCTCAATCGGCGATGAATACCTTTTCCCCCGGACGGACCAGACCCAGGCGCGCTCTGGCCAGTTCCGCGATCAGCTCAGAATCGCCCGCGTGGGACAGCTCGTATTCCAGCGTCAGGTTTTCCCGCAGCAGCGCCTCCGCCCTGGCTTCCAGCACAGCCTCGTCGGCCTCAGCCGCCGCGATGCGGCCCCGGACGCCCGCCAGCATGGCCGCCGCGTAGGTGATCAGGGCCAGGACCACAATTTTCGTAAGTATGCTGGAAGGGCTGGGCTTCATCGTTGCTCTCCTCCGCGCGTCCGGGTGTTCTTATCCGAAGTTTATCATATCCTCGCGCAAGGGCTATTGTAAAACTTTTTCCCGCAAAAGAAAAGCCCTTTTTAAAATTTTTTTCCGCCGCCCCCGCCAGCGTGGCCAGCAGCCGCTTTGGCGGGCGGAGCAGGGCCGCCAAAGCGTCCAGGGCGCGGCGGAAGCCCCGCCGGGCGGCGGAGCCGAAGAAGAAAAACCACAGGCCCGCCCCGGCCAGGGCCAGCGGCGGCATATACAGCCGCCCTTCGCCCCGGGCCGGCCCCATGCCCAGCAAAAACAGCGCGGCGGCAAAGACAAGGCAGTACAGCGCGTCCGCGGCCACGCCCACGGCGGCGGGGACGCGCTCCCTTATGACCCGGAGCAGGTCGTAGAGCGCGCCCAGGCCAAGGCCGGTCAGAAGGGTGCAGGCCAGGAGCATCCCCTGGCTCCCCAGCGCCTGTTCCATTCCCTGCCCCTCAGTGGAACAGGCCGAACAGGCGGCCCCGCCCCCCGGCCTCCGGCTCGTCGTAGCGCAGGGCGGAGACATGGCCCTGGACCTCCACGTTCCCCGCCTCCACGTCCAGGCGGCTGATGGACAGGCCCTCCCCCTCGACGGTCAGGCCCCCCAGAGAGGTGCGCAGCACGATTTCCCGCTCGTCGAAGCTGCCCACCTCCTCCACGCCGCTGAGGCTGAGGCGCTTGCGGTCCTCCAGCGCCGCGGCATGGGGCCGGGGCTGCGCCGCGCTTTTGCTTTTGAAGGCGTCGTCATAAGGCATCGGATACGCTTCCTTTCCGGTAACTGCTTCACCCAAGCCTATGTTGCGTGTTTTGCAATTATGCCTAAACCGGATGAAACGGAAAGAAAGAGGCTTTTTAATGCCCTCTCCGCTTGCGGGGAGGGCGGCGCGAGAGATTATCCCTGCCCTAATCGCGTGTCGCCCCAGAAGAACAGGGCCACGGTGCCGGGGCCGGTATGGCTGCCGATGGTGGTGCCGATGTTGTTGATCTCCACTTTGCCGTTGAGTTTGGGGAAGCGCTTTTCCACCAGCGCGGCCACGGCCCGGGCGTCCTCCGGGCAGGCAGACATGCTGATGTAGCACTTTCCGGAATAGTTGTGCCCGCCCTCGGCGTGGGCCTCCATGCGCCGGACGCACTCTTCGATCACCCTCGCCTTGCCCCGGACCTTGCTCCGGGGAATCAGGCGGCCCAGGTCGTCCATGTTGAGCAGGGGGCAGATGTTCAGCGCCGTGCCGAACCAGCCCGCCGCCTTGCTCACGCGCCCGCCCTTGACGTAGTATTCCAGGGTCGTGGAGAAAAACCAGTGGTGTACCCGCAGCTTGTTGTCCTCCGCCCAGTGGTAGAGCGCCTCGAGGCCGAGACCCTCGTCGCGCTTGTCCGCCAGCGTGTCCATGAGCAGGCCGTAGCCGGAGGAGGCCCCCAGGGAATCGACCACATAGACCTTCCGCTCCGGGTAGCGCTCCCGGGCGATCCGCGCCGCGTCCATGGCGGAGTTCCAGCTCCCGGAGATGCCCGTCGAGAGACTGACGTGCAGGATGTCCCGGCCGGTGGACAAAATCCCCTCAAAATATTCCAGATACTCCGAAATGCTGATCTGGGAGGTCTTTGTCTCGGCCCCCCTGGCCATGGCGGCGTAAAACTCGGAAAAGGGGATGGTCTGCCCCAGGTCGTCGGGGTGCTCCACGCCGTTCAGACTGTAGTGGAAGCAGATATAACGGATGCCCCTCCGTTCAAAGTGCTCCTTCGACAAATCGGCGGTGGAGCAGCAGCTCAAAACGTAGCTCATTTGTTTCCTCCTTGAAAGTGATGGGCGGCCCCTCCGCGGGGGAGGGGGGCGCCGCGGTACCGCCTCCCCCTCCGGGGGAGGCCCTGCACTGATTATACGCCCGCGGGTTGGCTTTCGGCAATCTACACCGTGAAAAAGGGACTCTACGATTCGTAGAATCCCTTAAAAATGCTTATTTTTCGCAAAAGCGCTCGAATTTTTTCACGATCTCCCGATCCGGCGGGGCTGTGGCCAGACTGACCAGGACGTTGCACAGGGCGGAGACGATGAACGCGGGCAGAAGCTCATAGATGGCCCAGGCGCCGCCGAGCTTCGCCACGCCGAACTTCCAGACGAACACCATGACGCCGCCGGCCAGCATACCGGCCAGCGCCCCCCATTTGTTGCTGCGCTTCCAGAACAGGCTCAGGAGCATGGCCGGCCCAAAGGCCGCGCCGAAGCCCGCCCAAGCGAAGGATACCACACGGAATACGCTGCTGTTGGGGTCCCAGGCCAGGAACACGCCCACCACCGCGATGAGGGCCACCGTGAGCCTCGCGGCAACCATCGCGGCCCGGGAGCTCAGGCGGATGCCCAGAAAGTCCTGCATCAGATCCTGGGACACGCTGCTGGAGGCCGCTAAAAGCTGGCTGTCGGCGGTGGACATGGTGGCGGCCAGGATGCCGGCCAGGATGACGCCGGCGGCAATGGCGAAGATGAAGCCGTTCTCGCTCATGAGATTGGCAAGGCGCACGATGATCGTCTCGCTGTCGGAGCTGGTGGTGAGCATCGGGACCTTCCCCGCCAGGGAGACGCTGTAGCCGATGATGCCGATGAACACCGCCACGACCATGCTCACCAGGGCCCAGATGCTGGCGATGCGGCGGGAGAGCTTCACGTCCCGCTCGTCCCGGATGGCCATGAAGCGCAGCAGGATGTGGGGCATACCGAAATAGCCCAGGCCCCAGGCCAGGGTGGAGACCACGGGCAGAAAACCGTAGCTGCCCGCCGTGCCGCTGGCGGCGTCGTAGCCCTGGCTCAGGCTGAGGTAGCCCGGCAGCGCCCGGGCGTTGGCCATGACCACGTCCATGCCGCCGGCCTGGGCCACGCCGAAAAAGATGATGATGACCAGGGCGATGGACATGAACACGCTCTGGATCAGGTCCGTGGTGCTGACCGCCAGGAATCCGCCCATGACGGTGTAGGCGATGATGATGCCTGCCCCGGCGATCATGGCGGCGTGGTAGTCCCAGCCGAAGAGGCTGTTGAACAGCGTACCCACGGCCTTGAAGCCGGAGGCGGTGTAGGGCACGAAGAACACCACAATCACCAGCGCGGCCACCAGGCTCAGCAGATGCCGCTGATCGCCGTAGCGCCGGGAGAAATAGTCCGGCAGCGTGATGGCGTCCAGCCCCGCGCTGTAGCGCCGCAGGCGGCGGGCCACCAGCAGGAAATTCAAATAAGTACCGGCGGCCAGGCCGATAATGGTCCAGCCGGCCTCCGCCACGCCGGCGAGGTAGGCCAGGCCGGGCAGGCCCATCAGCAGGTAGGAGCTCATGTCGCTGGCCTCCGCGCTCATGGCCGTCACCAGCGGCCCCAGCCGCCGTCCGCCCAGGTAGAACTCGCTCGTGTTCTCCCCGCTGCCCTTCCGGCCATACCAGAAGCCGATAAAGACCATTCCAACCAGATAGACCACAATGGTCGCGATGATACACAGCTGCGCCGCCGTCACGAAACGCCGCCCCCTTCTCTTAATGAATGTTTGAATAAATATACTAACAATCGACATTTTATCACAAAAGGACGGAAATAACAATCGGAAGTGTGCATAAAATTTCTTCCCCGGGCGCCACACTTTTGGGCAGAACCGTTCAAAAGCCCGAAGCACTTTCAAAAAATTTCCGTGTCCGGTGAAAAAAAGCTTGACAAGAAGGGCACGGATGTGTATATTGTGTCTTAAAGAACACTTTTGGCGTTTGGGAGTGTCTTTTAAGAAACTATGTAACAGGAGGTATCCAATGGGGAACAAGCTTTTCCGGCCGGAGGGGCCGGAGTATGAGGCGCCGCAATGCCCGGTGTGCCTTGCGGAGACAGACAGCGTGTATGTGGACGGCGACGGGGAGATTCACGGCTGCGACGGCTGCCTGAAGCGGCGGGACGCCTGGGAACTGCTGCCGGAGCGGGGGAGGAGGGTGATATTATGAGCGGATTTGCCCATAAATACTGGACCTGCCCCTTCTATGCCAGGGACGAGCTGAGGCGCAGCGACGGGAAGCGGGTGCTCAAATGCGAGGGCGGGACCCGGCTGATGTTTTACGACAAAATCTGCTTTGACCGATATGCCGACAACTATTGCTGCCGCAACTGGAAGGCATGCAGCATGGCCCGAAATTTGCTGCTTTATTATGATGAAAAAGACTGACGTTTTGCCAAACCGGGGGCGAAAACAGCGGAAGGGCGTGATACGCTATAACATATATGTCCCAAAGGGGCGGAAAGGAGGAGTACGCGATGGCGCGGAATGAGGATACGGCGCGGCGGCGCGACCCGGAGACGGGGCGCTTCCTGCCGCGGGGGAAGGGGGGAGGGGGGAAACGGGGCGCCGGGAAGCTGAAGGAGGCTTACCAGGCCGCCTGCCCGGCGGCCCTGGCGCTGCTGGTGGAGATCGTGGGAAACACAGACAGCCGCGACGCCGACCGCATCCGGGCAGCGGAGTCCATCCTCGACCGGGGCTACGGCAGGCCCGGGCAGGCCGGCGACGGCGGCGGGGAACCGGTGCATGTGGTGTTTATCGGAGGCGATGATCTTGGAGATTGAATTGCGCGTTCCTGATCTCGTGGGCAAAGGCTATGGGGAATTTTGGCGCTTCCGGGGGCGCTACCGGGTGGTGAAGGGCTCACGCGCCAGTAAAAAGAGCAAGACCACCGCGCTCAATATCATCTACCGCATGATGCGCTACCCCTTCGCCAACACCCTCGTGGTGCGCAAAACCGGGAACACCCTGCGGGACAGCTGCTTTTCCGACCTCAAATGGGCGGCGGAACGGCTGCGGGTGGGACATCTGTGGAGCTTTACCGTCAGCCCCCTGGGGGCGGTGTACAAGCCCACGGGGCAGCAGATATTTTTCCGCGGACTGGACGACCCGCTGAAGCTGGCCTCTATCTCCTGCCCCACCGGCGTCATCTGCTGGGCCTGGATTGAGGAGGCATACGAGATCGACGACGAGGCCGACTTCGACCTTGTGGACGACACCATCCGCGGCGAGTTTCCGCCGGAGGCGGCGGACCATTTCAAGCAGCTCACGCTGACCTTCAACCCCTGGACTGCCTCAAGCTGGCTCAAGGCCCGCTTTTTCGACGCCCCGCCGGACCCGGATGTGCTGGCCATGACCACCACCTTTCAATGCAACGAGTGGCTCGACGAGGCCGACCTCCGTCGCTTCCGGGCCATGGAGCGGGACAACCCCGGACGCTTCCGGGTGGCGGGGCTGGGGGAGTGGGGGACCGAGGGAGAGGCTGTTTTTGAGGAGTGGCGCGACGAGCCGGCCCACTATCTCGACCAGCGCTGGACCCATGTGATCGAGCCCTTCGAGATTCCGCCCGACTGGGTGATCTACCGGGGCTTCGATTTCGGTTACGCCAGGCCCTTTTCCATCGGCTGGTTCGCCTGCGACCACGACGGGCGGCTATACCATATTCTGGAGCTCTACGGCTGCGCGGAAAAGCCCAACACTGGCGTCCGCTGGGGGCCGGATCGGATTTTTGAGGAGGTGCGGCGGATCGAGACAGAGCACCGCTGGCTCCGGGGCCGGACCATTCGGGGCGTGGCCGATCCCTCGATCTGGGACGCCAGCCGGGGCGTCAGCGTGGCGGAGACCGGAGAGCGGCGCGGCGTCTGCTTCGAGCCGGGGGACAACCACCGCATTCCCGGCTGGATGCAGGTCCACCACCGCCTGCGTTTTGACGAAAACGGGATCCCGATGCTCTATGTGTTCCGTACCTGCCGGCAGTTTATCCGCACTGTCCCCGCGCTGACCTACGACAGGGTGATGCCCGAGGACGTCGACACCGCGCTGGAGGACCATATCGCGGACATGCTGCGCTACGTCTGCATGGCGCGGCCCGTCAACCCGCCCCCGCG
>JAFUVO010000062.1 GCA_017477525.1 Oscillospiraceae bacterium
CGTCAGATTATACGAGAGCCAGACGGTGGCCGACGCCGGGGCCAACGCCGTCGCCCAGGGGAACAATATCGCCTTCGCGCCGGGAAAGCTGGACTTTTCCAGCTTCGGCGGACAGGCGCTGCTGGGCCATGAGCTGAGCCACGTCGTGAGCCAGCAGCGGGGCGAGGTCACGGGCGGCGGCTTTCTGAACGACCACGCCTTAGAGGCCCGCGCCGACCGGGAGGGCGCCATGGCGGCGCGGGGCGAGAGCGTCTACGGCGGGGCAACCGCGCCCCTCTCTACCGCCTCCGCCGCTGCCGCCGCCGGGCCGATGCAGGCGAAGAGGGAAAAGGCGGACCCGGTGAAGGAGCAGATCGAAAACGAGGACATGAGGCTCATCAGGGACATGGAGAGCAAGAACCAGACCAGGGGCTTTAACGACATGTACGTGATGAAGGGCGCGGAGGGCTACGACGACCTGGACCCGGAGGAGTACGAGGAGCACACCCACAAGGCCGGGTTCTTCAGCAAGCTGTTCGGGCGGGACAAAAACCGCACTTACAAGCGCCGCCGCCAGCTGTTAAACCCCGCGGCAGCCATGCTGCCGGCGGATACGGAGCCCGGCGAGGATCCCACGGGGGACATGACGGCGATCCAAGAGGAGTATTACAACAACAAACATAAGTTTAATGATGCGTCTCACGAATACTTTGGCCGCGGGAAGCTGGCAGAGCGTCTGCTGAACAAATACCAGAACAGCGGCCAGTACAAAAATTACCAGGAACACCTGCACCGGAACGAAGTGAAGTTTGCGAACATCCAGAACCCGGACGGAACGGAATCGCCGAACCCGAGGAACGAGGAGGGGCTGCGGATCACGGGCCTGGTACCTTCCCGCCTGACAGCGGACCTGCTGCACGACCGGGGCCGGGGCTTCCACATGAAGGACGAGGAAGTGGAGGGCCTGCTGGACAAGCTGATGGCCCCCAACCGCCGGGTGCAGGACGGCGTGGACGAGGAGGGCAACGCCAAGTACCGGGATATGAACGACGAAGAGAAGGTGGAGGCCAACAAGCAGTTCGACCAGGGGATGCAGCAATACAAGGAGATCCTGTACGGCGACCTGAAGGGCATGGAAAAGGACTACGGGACCACGATAACCCAGATGCACCCCCGGGACGTGATGAACCAGCTCACGGGGGCGCGGGGGTACAAGTACGAAAAGCAGCTCCGCAGCACCCAGGACATGTTCCAGATCATGGCCAGCGGGCAGCGCTACTTCGACGAAAACAACGAAAAGGACAAGGACTTCAAGAAGCTCGTGAAGTATTACGGGGACAACTCGATCTTCAACGCGCAGTTTACCTCCCTGGTGGGACAGGACAACAACAACGGCGGCGAGGACGTGGGGGAGATGTTGGGCACCGAGAACCAGGCCACGGCCGCCGAGGAGCGGAAGATCAACGGCCCGAAGATGTCGCCGGAGCAGGAGAAGGAATACAGGGCCAACCTGCGGGAGCGCATGAAAGCGGCGGGGCATGGAAACGAGCTGTTCGGGAAGTTTGGGAAGGTCGAGCTGCCGGATATCGACAAATCCGCGCTGAAACGGAGCCCGACCATGGGTCCCAGACGGAAAAAGCTGTTAGACTGATTTCGTTTGCGATATATGGGAGCTAAAGCGCGATACCGGTGCGCAAAATGTCAGTTTACCGCCGAGATACGGCGTTTCGAGAGGAGCATCAGAGCATGAGTTATACCTACGCGCAGCAGAAAAAAGCGCCGGGCGCGAAGACCGGCGCGATAAAGGAGGGCGCCGCCTCGCAGCGCTCAGAGGCGCCGCAAAGCGGCGCGGCGATACAACCGGCGCCCTCGGCGGCGGATGCGGGCCGCCGGGCGGATCTGTCCGAGGCCATGCGGGCGCGGATGGAGGCCTCCTTCGGCCCGGACCTCTCCGCCGTCAGGCTCTACGCGGGCCGGACGGCTGCGGACGCCGGGGAGGGCGTCCACAGCGGCGCGACCGCACCCCTCTCGACCGCCTCCGCCGCCCCCGCCGCCGGGCCGATGCAGGCCAAGCGCGACAGGGGCGAGCAGCAGGTAATCGACGAGGAACCAAACGGAGCTTTGCTCCACAGGCCGGAACGCTGGCAGGACGCGCGGTGGAGCCTGGGGAAGCGGTTCAGAAACTGGTACTCCACAAAGAAGAAGAACGGACTGACCAGCTTTGGAATGAAAACCGGGCTGAGCGGCTTTGGCTGGAATGTACGGAAAAGAATGAAGGCGGAAATGGACAGCATGGATTCCACCAGGGGAGCAGACGAAGACGCCGCTTTGGACTATGGAATGGATAACCCCGTTTTCAGCGGCGGCGCAAACAAAAACGCCGCTTTGGGCGGACAAATAAACCCAAAGCCGCGAAACCTGATCCTGGATGATGACGACGATGACGACAACGAGGTTTACGATTGACGGGCGCTGACACGGAAGGAGACGCGGCATGGAGAAGGAAACGCTTGAAATAACCCTGTGTACGTTTGACCCCGCGCAGCCGGGGCCTTACGAGCAGTACCTGCTGCCCCAGGTCGCCGAGCAGGCGCGGCGGGAGCCGGAGGACTTTGTGATGGTCGGCGCGGCCTGGGGGCGCTACGCCGTCGGGGCGGCGGCGGTCACGCCCGACGAAGAAGAACCCTACGCGGCCGCGCTGGCGAGCCTGTTCGTGGACCCGCAGGTCCGCCGCCGGGGCGTCGGCGTACAGCTTATGCGCGCTGCGGCGGCGGAGGCAGAAGAGCGCGGCGCGGTGGAGCTGAAGCTCAGCTATATCCTCGCCGGGGAGGAATTGGAGGCCATGGACCGCGCCGTCCGAAGCCTGGGCGGCGAGCCGGAATTTTATCTGCCGGTCTACACCATGGACATCGCCCAATTCCATGATTCCCCGCTGGTGGGCCGGGCCTTCAGGCCCGACTACCGCCGCCCGGCGGAGGTCGTACCCTTTACCGGCCTGACCCGGGAGCAGCTGGAAGCGCTGTACGCGGACCCGGAGGTACCCTGGTACGTGCATCCCCAAAACCGCGTCCGTATGCGCCCGGAGCTGTCGCTGGCCTATGTCCAGGACGGGCGCGTCGCCGGGTTCTGGCTGGGCGCCATCAGTTCGCCGGGGAACTATTCGGTCCAGGGCGTCTGGCGCTCCCCCTCCGCGCCGGTCACAACCTTCCATACGCTGATCGCGGCGCATCTGAGCCTGTGCTATTACCACGGCGGCGGGGATTTCCTCTACCACTGCTCCCCCGCTGTGGAATTTGCCGACGAGCTCATCCAGCGCTATTCCGGCGGCAACTACCGCCGGCTGGAAGAGCACAAGGCCTCCATCCCTTTGGAGCCGGAGGACGGGGACGACTTCACGGGCCGGGTTTCCCCCAGTTCTTTTCCAGCGCCCAGTCCATGAACAGGCGCTTTGCCTCCTCCTTTTGCCGGGGGCTGACAGGGACGAGGTCGCCGCAGCGCATTCGGAACCCCTCGCGTTCCACACCCGTTACCCGGTCAAAATTGACCAGGAAGCTCCGGTGGCAGCGGTAAAAGCCCCCGCCGCCCAGGGTCTGCTCCAGCTCGGCCATCACGCCCCGCGCCTTCAGCGTCCGCTTATCCAGATGAAAGATGAAGTCGTTTCGCTGGATCTCCACATATTGCAGTTCGTCCAGCGGGATCTCCACATCGTTCCAGTCCGCGCGAACCGTAAGCGTCCGCAGCTTCTTCTTCCGGTCCTGCAGCACCCAGTCCAGCGCGCCGCGCAGGTCCCCGTCGGTGAAGGGCTTCACCAGATAGTCCGAAACGTGCAGCTCATAGCTGAGCATCCCGTGTTCCCTGCTGGTGGTGCAGAAAATCAGCGAACAATCCCCGTCCCGCGCCCTGATCCGCCGCGCCGCCTCCGCGCCGGACAGTGCGCCCATATAAATATCCAGAAAGAGGATGTCCCAGCGGCGCGGAGCGAAGAGGCCCATCAGCTCCTCGCCGCTCCCGCAGGTGTCCAGGCGCAGCTCGATCCCCTTCTCATCCGCATAGCGCCGGACCATCCGGGCCAGCGTGTAGCGGTCCTCGTCCAGATCGTCGCATACTACAACCGACAGCTTCATGTTACGCTCACTTCCGTTCCCCGCGCCGCGTTCCACGCCCTGACCGCTTCCGTCAGCTCCTGCGCCCGCGCCCGCGCCATCGGGATGCCCCGCCCGTCCGCCATGACCACTTTGCCCGCGGATATCTCGCGGATCGCGGTGATGTTCACCAGAAAGGACTTCTGGCAGCGCAGGAAGGGCGGGGACGGCAATGTTTCCCCGAGTTTCCCCAGCGACGTGCTGGCGCGCATCACGGCGCCGGCGCAGTTGAGCACCGTCTCCCGCCCATCCGCTTCGGCATAGTTCAGCTGGCAGAGGGGCAGGCGCACCGGTTCCCGATGGAACGTCAGCTCCAGCCGCCGCAGATACGACCGCCAGAGCGGGTGGCACCTGCCCATGGCCTCGCAAAACTCCGCGTAGCTGAAATCGACGCGCAGAAACGCCGCGGGGTGGTAGCGGTAGGATGCGATCGCCTGCGCGTCATTGGAGGCGGCCACCACCGTCGCCGCGTCCCGGGGCGTGTATATGTAAGAAGCCGCGTCCGTCAGATCCAGAAAGCAGATCGCGCCCTCTTGCTCCGGCAGCGCATCCCGTCCAAGCCGCTCCGTTTCGCAGCATATGCAAAACGCCTCCTGCCACAGGGCCAGATTGTCCTCCACCCGCCGGCAAAATGCTTCGTTTTGGGAACAAATCAGAATTTTCATCTCTTCCATCCGTCATTTTCCCTGCGCGTACACGGGGAGCAGCAACGAAAGCCGGTAGCTTTCGCCCCGGTGCTCCTCCTCCATCACGCCATGATAGCGCTCTACAATTTCCTGCATGATCCGTTTTCCATAGCCCTTTTTGCCCGGTTTGCCCCGGAACGCGGCGGGGGGGCAGGAATTTGAGATTCCGATATAGAGCATCTGTCCCCGCCCGCGCAGTTCAATGGCAATCCAGCCCCCTCCCCCGCCGCCCGCCTGGGACGCGGCGGCGGCGTTGTCGATGGCGTTGCACAACAGCGCTGAGAGCGCGTCGTCCGAAACGGCAAGCGTTTGGGGTACCGAGGAGGCCGTGACGTCAATCCGGACGCCGCTACGGCGCGCGGCGGTAAGACGGCCGTTCAGGATCAGGTCGATCATGTAATTCCCGGTGTATACCATGTCCGTCTGCTGCCCGACGCTGTCGGAGAGGGCGTCCAGATAGGCGGCTGCGCGCTCCGTCTGCCCGTCGGACAGCATTTTTTGAAGGACGGCCATATGCTTTTGGAAATCATGGCGCGCCCTCGCGGAGCTGTCAAGACGGCGGCGCACTTCCTCATAGCCGTCCACGGCAGCCTTCGCCATTTTTCGCGCGGCGGCGGCGTTTACGCACTCGCCCACCGCCAGCGCCGCCAGCGCCGCCACAAGCAGCGCGGCGCCCCCCGCTGCCGCGAGGCCTGAAGCAACGCTTTCCGCTTTGTTCGCTTTCTCCGCATCCCCTGTTTTCACGGCATATGTCCTTTCCAGTCTTTGTCAGGTTTTGCCAGGCGATGGATTTGCCTGTGATAAACTATAGTAAATGTAAAACATTTTTTTCATTTTTACAAGGGGGTGTTCCAGATTGTCAACTTCTTTTTCATTATGCCGGTGAATGCGCATCGCCTGTCTCCGAAGAGACAGGCGATGTTTATCCCGCCATATATAAAAGGCGATCTCTCTGCCCTCCGCCACGCCCCGAAGGACATGACGGAGAGAGATTGAGAGAGAGGAAAGAGATAGAAACAGCCTCTTATTTTATTCTGCCGCCGCGTAGCGGTCGTAGGCAGCCTGGTAGACATCCAGAAGCTGATCCATGCCGCAGTTGTCGATCAGCTTCTGCTTGTAAGCTTCCCACTCCGCGTCGGTGGGTCCGCCGTTCTTGATCCACAGGCCCTCCTGCTCGGAGACGATGCTCTCGAAGTCGGGACGGTAGCGGTCAATGATGTCCAGCTCATCCTGGGTGAATACGCAGTCCACGGGATAGACGGAGGTGTTCTTCACCTGGGGCATCCAGTAATCGTAGAGGTCAGTCAAACGCTCGATGGCGCGATCCTCCATATAGAAGTAATCGCTGTAATAGTTGGAGAGGATCAGCTTGGGACCTGCCACCTCGTAGGTGCTCTTCAGCTCGCCGGCACCCTTGCCGAACTTCTCCTGCGCCTCCGCCTCCGTGATGCTCAGCCACATGCCCTTCTCATCCTGGCCGGTGAAGAATACGCCGATGGGACCGTATTGGAGCTGCATGACCGTCTCGCCGTCATACCACTTGTCAAAGAACTTCAGCAGGTTGATGGGGCTCTGGCACTCGGAGGTGATGGAGAGGCTGCCGGAGCTGGTGCCGCCGCCGGTGCGGATGGTGACATTGCTGTTCCCGTCCGGGCCGTCCAGGATGGACAGGAACACATAATCCCCGGCATAGTCGCCCATCAGCTCCTCAATGTACCACCAGGTCGAGACACCGACCCAGCCCTGCTGGCATTTGCTCATCAGCTGGGTATCGGACTGGGAGAAGGTCTCGATGTCCATCAGGCCCTCGGCGTACCAGTCGTGGAAGTAATCCATCGCCGCGCGGTAGCCGTCGTCGTCGCAGACAAAATTGACCTTGCCGTCCGGCTGCAGCACCAGATCGTTGCACACGTCGTTGATCCAGTTCGTGAAGCCGAATCCGGCGTAAAAGACATTCTGGCCCCAGCACCACTGGTCGAAGCCCGTGGACATGGGCAGGGTGCTGCCGGGGGCGGCGCCGTAGATTTTCGCCGCCATGTCGTTGTCCTTGAACGCTTTCAGAGCGTCGTGCAGCTCATCCAGCGTGGTGGGCACGGGCAGACCCAGGTCGTCCAGCCATGCCTTGTTGATCATGGAGAACTGGGGAATGGAGAAGATGGAGTAGTCCTCGCTCTTGCCGATGCCTGCGGTGCCCATCTGCTCGCCGGAGGGCAGGCCATAGATATGGCCGTCGGCCATGGTGATCGCCGCGCGGATCTCGGGATGCGCCTCAAGGATTTTGGTCAGATTTGGCATATACTCGGAGGTGATATAGGGGGTCAGGTCAATAAATGTGCCGTCCGCGCCGTAGTTGGCAAGATCATAGTTGGAGAAGCCCACGCCCATAAAGGCGTCCGGGAGGTCGCCGCCCGCGATATGGATGTTGACCTGCTCGGCGAGGGAGTCGCTCATGGTGTTCCACTCGATGCTGATTCCGGTCTCCTCCATCAGCTTGTTCAGGACCTCGTTGCCGCTGTAGCCGGGGGACAGCGCGGACTGGCCGCCCATGATTTTGAACGAGGTCTGATCGGTTTCCAGCTTCGGCTCGTCAGAGGCGGCGCCGCCCCCGCTTTTCCCGCCGCAGCCCGCCAGCAGCGCCACGCCCAGAAGCGCGGCCACGCCGCCGGTCAACAGTTTTCTTTTCATTTTTGATTCGCTCCTTTTTTATTATCCCTTTATTGGCAATTGCAAAACTCTCCAGTCCGCCGCGAAGCGGCGTTTCGATCCGTTTTTGACGCGGCTTTGCCGTGGCAAAAACACCCTTATCCCTTTACGGCTCCCGCCATAAAGCCCTTTTCAAAATACTTCTGGACGAAGGGGTAGACGATCAGCATCGGGGCGGCCGCCACAACGATGGACGCGAACTTAATCATCTCCGTGACCTTGTTCAGCTCCGCGTAGCCGCCGGAGATCGTGGCGCTCTGGCTGGCGCTGACGGAGCTCTTGATGAGGACGTTGCGCAGCACCAGCGGGAGGGGCGCTTTCTCGCTGCCGGTCAGGTAGATCAACGCGGTGAACCAGTCGTTCCAGTAGGCCACCATTGAGAACACCACCATGACCGCCATGATGGGCATTGAAAGCGGAATGACCACGCTGATGAAGGTGCGCAGCTTCGAGCAGCCGTCGATCTCGCTGGCTTCGATCAGCTCGTGGGGGATGGAGTTCTGGAAATAGTTGCGGACGATGATCATATTGCCCACGGCGACGCCGCCGGGCAGGAACAGCGCCCACATGTTGTCGATCAGCCCGGTGTCCTTGACCACCAGATAGGTGGGGACCAGACCGCCGCCGAAGTACATGGTGATGACGAAAAAGATGCTCAGCACCTTGCGCCCCGGCAGGTCCCGCTGGGCCATGGGATAGGCGGTGATGTAGAGCATGACCACGGAGAAGATGGTGCCGATGACCGTGTACTTGATGGAGTTGAGATAGCCCGTGGGGATATTCTCGTCTGCGAACACCGCCGCGTAGCCCCGCAGAGTAAAGCCGCTGGGAAGCAGGAAGGTTTTTCCGGCGTACACATCGTAGGGGTCGGAGAAGGACGCGACCAGAACATAGTACAGCGGGTAGGCGACGATGAACAGCACCAGCGCGGTGATGACAACAAGGATGATATCGCTGGTGCGGTCGGAAAGGCCCTGAGAAGCCTTGTTTGTTTTTTCCATTTCCGCTCCTCCTCTCACACGAACTCCACGTCCGATGCTTTCTTTGCGATGCGGTTGACGATGAACAGGAGAATCAGGTTGACCGCCGTGTTGAACAGGCTGACCGCCGTAGAGTAGCTGTACTTGGCGCTCTCGATACCCTGCTGGTAGACGTACACTGCGATCACGTCGCTGGTCGCCTTGTTCAGATCGGTCTGGAGCAGCCAGACTTTTTCAAAACCGACGTTCATCAGGCTGCCCGCCGCCATGATCAGGTTCAGGACCGCCATGGGAAGCAGGGCCGGAAGGTCGATGTTCATGATTCGCTGGAACACGCTGGCGCCGTCCACCTTCGCCGCCTCGTAGAGCGTCGTGTCCACGTTGGCCAGGGTCGCCAGATAGATGATGCAGCCCCATCCGGCGTCCTGCCAGATGCCGGAGGCGATGTAGATCGTCCGGAAAGCGCTGGATTCGGTGAGGAAGTCGATCTGGGTGCCGAAGATCAGGTTGACCAGTCCGCCCGAGGGACTCAGGAAAATGCGGATCATACCGCAGATAACCATCGTCGAGATGAAGTGCGGCGCGTACAGAACGGTCTGCACCACGCGCTTATAACGGGGGAAACGCACCTGGTTGATCATCAGGGAGAGGATGATCGGGATTGGGAAGCTCCAGAGCAGGCTGTAGAGGCTCAGCAGGATCGTGTTCTTGATCATGCGCCCCGCGGTGGGCGCGGTGAAGAACCGCTCGAACCAGTCAAGCCCGACCCAGTTGCTCCCCCAGATGCCTTTGCTCGCCTTATAGTCGCGGAAGGCGATCTGGATGCCGTACATGGGGATGTACTTGTAGATGAATGTCAGGATCACGGGGATCAGCAGCAGGAGATAGAGCTGCCAGTTGTCCGCGACCCTCCTGCCGAGAGACTTCTTCCGCAGGGGCGGAGCCTGCTGCGCGGGGGCGGCTGTTGCGGTGGCTGTTGACATGATATCACTTCTTTCTGCGTAAAAATTTGATGTCAGGACAACGAATAGCCGGTTCTCACCTCCCCGCTGGACAGTTCTGTGTCACGCGGATTTTGAAACGTTTCAGTTTTGGGGTAAAATGAAAGCCCTCCGATGGGCCGTGGATAAGGCGATTTTGAAACGTTTCAGTATTAAATGCAGTCTATACTGTCTGGGTTATTTTGTCAATCATTTCTTGTTCTTCACAGGAAACTTTGTCATACTCCACAATTTCTACGGGCTGTTTTTTTACATTTCTCCAATTTTGAATTTAAGAAATTGAAACGTTCTAATTACGCTTTACTTTTTTCCCGAGGCTTGTTATAATTTTGAAAACGAAGCGGCGGGGTGGGATCATGCGAAAATCCGGAGGTTCTCCTACAATGAAAGATGTGGCCCGGGAGGCCGGCGTCTCCCTTGGCACCGTTTCCAATGTGTTCAACGGTTTTCCCGCCACGGATCTGACCCGCCGGAAAGTTCAAAATGCCGCCGAACGGCTGGGGTATCGCATCAACAACTATGCGAGGGGACTGAAAACAAATAAAACCTATACTGTCGCACTGATTCTTCCCTCCCTTGAGATGCCGTTTTTCCACCATCTGGCTGAGGCGGTCACGGCCGAACTCATGAGAAATGGATACCGTACCATTTTGATGATTACTTATTATGACACGGATGTGGAGCAGCAGTGCATCGACATGGTGGAGCAAAATAAGATCGATGGCATTATTGCGCTGACTTACAATCCCGATCTGCAGGTGGACGCTTCGATTCCTTTCGTGTCCATTGACCGGCACTGCGGAGCCAGTATTTGCTGCGTTTCTTCCGATAACTATCACGGCGGAGAACTGGCAGCGGAAGCGCTCATTGCGTGCGGCTGCAAAAAGCTCCTGTTCATGCGCATCGGCTCTGATGTAGCCAGCGAGGTTGACAAACGAGGCGCCGGATTCCAAGCCGTCTGCCAGACCCGCGGCATACCCTGCGAATCGATCATCCTTCATGACAGCGAAACCGACGCGCCATTTTACCGATATCTCGAAGCACATGTGCATGACGGGATAGCAGAATTTGACGGTATCTTCTGCAATACGGATCGGCTTGCCCTGAGAATTTTGCGGAAGCTGGCAGAACTGGATGTGCGCGTCCCGGAGGATGTACAGGTCATCGGCTTTGACGGACTTGAAGATTATGTGACCCAAGAACCCCCCTGCTCCACAATCGTCCAGCCGGTTACGTTCATCGCGCAGACCGCCGTGAGCGTATTGCTGGACCGGGAAAACACAGTGCATCCCACCCTGATCTGCCTCCCGGTCCGTTATGAAGCGCACGGGACGACGAAGGGACAGGTGAGCGTATGGCAAGCGAATATTTAAAATGGAAATACCGGGACGTCCGCCCCGACGCCCCGCGGGAGCTTACCGCCGCGGAAAAGCGGAAAAACTGGTGGCACTACCACAAATGGCATATCATCCTCGGCGGCGTGCTGTTGCTGGCGCTGGCGGATATCGGCTGGCACGCGCTGGGGAGCGGGGAGGTTCCGCCGGATTATCAGATCGCCTATGTGGGCGCCGCTCCCCTCCCTTCGGATACGGCAAAGGCGGTTGAGACGGCCTTCGCCGCGTTCGGGGAGGACGCCAACGGGGACGGACAGGTTGCGGCGCGGCTGAATCAATATCCCCGAAGCGGCGGCAGCGCGGACGCGGCCTCCTTCGCTACGGCGGCAGAGGTGCGTCTGATCGGCGATCTGGAGAAGTGCGAGAGCTTCTTTTTTCTTTTGGACGATTTTGAAACGTTTCAGAGAAGCTATGATGTTCTCGCGAAGCTGGACGGGACGCTCCCCGCTCCCGGAGATGATACCGGCATCGCCCTTCGGTGGGGCGGCTGTCCGGCGCTGGCCGGGCTTGATCTCGGGGAATACCGTGAAAATGTGTTGGGGCAGGCTGTTTCCGGTAGCAATCAGGATGTACTGGGGGACTTGTACCTGGCCCGGCGCGGATTTTGGACGGAACGCACCGTCAGAAATCCGGCGGAATGCGAGGCGCTGTGGAGCGTTCTGATGGAAGGGGGAAAAAGCGGATGAAAAAGATGCCGCTGTTGTTCTCGGGAATTGCCGTTCTTCTTGCACTGTCCGGCTGCGGCGGATACCCCGTTCGGGCGGAAGACGGGACTGCCTGGAATCAGAGCTGGGAGATGCTGGGGCGTGTCCTGGGTATGGAGGAACCGGGGAACGGGTTTACATTGCTGGAAAACAATGTGGTCCTCGGGGCGGACGACACCTGGTATGCCACATGGACCTACGGTGAGCCGGAGCCTTATGTCAATGAAGATGGGAAGGACACCGACCTCTACCCCGCGCAGATCTATCTTCTGCTCTATGGCTGTGAAAACGAGGCCCGCGCCGCGGAAGCCTCCGCGGACTGGATCGCGCGGGAGCAGGAAACCTATCGCGTTCTGGAAACCCGGACGGAAGCATACAACGGACAGGAGTACACAGTCCTCGTCTACGAAGTCACATCGGAGGCCAATCCATACGCGAGAGGCGTTTCCGCTTTTGCCGTCTACCATAATTATGTGGCTGTGGCGGAGCTGACAAGCGTTGATTCATTCGCGGGAGACGAACAGAAGCTGATAGCGGATTTCCTCAATGGATGCCATTACAGCGCGGATCGGATTCGCTGAGGGAGGGGAATCGAAATGGCGCTTTTCTTTCGGGAAGATAGAAGCTACGATGTAAGCCGGCGTCTGACGGGCTTTGACCGCTACCGCCAGCTGATGGGCTTCTACGCCCTGCGCTGGATGGTGGTGAACCTGATCACCGTGGGCGGGGCGCTGCCTTTGGCGGCGGGGATCTGGCTCTCGATTGCCTCCTCCAGTATCCTTGTGCTGGTACCCGCCTCGCTGACCGGCGGCGTGATCTTCGGTCCGTTTCTCGCCGGAATGTATGACAGTATCATGCGCGGGCTCCGGGACGCCCCCGGCAAATGGATCGAGCATTGGAAAAAGAGCTGGCGGCAGAACTGGCGGGGCAGTCTGCTCCCCGGCGGCATTCTTGGGTTTCTGACGGGGATGTTCGCGTTCATGCTCTATATCATCTGGAGCGCTCAGGCTCCCGCCGGCTGGGGAACGCTCCTGATCTATCTGATCAGCGCCGCGCTTTTGATTTGGGTGAATACGCTTTACTGGCCGCAGCTGGTCCTGTTTGAACAGAGCAATGCGATTCGGCTGAAAAACGCGGTGTTGTTCACGATCCGGCATTTCCGGCGCGTGGCTGGGGTTGTTGTGATGCAGCTGGCTTATATCATTGTTTTGGTCATGTTTGCGCCGTGGACGCTGATCTTAATTCCGTTTCTCGGATTTTGGTTTATCCTTTTGGTCTCGCAGCTGCGTTTGTATGATGATCTGAACGAGGCCCTGCAAATCGAAGCGCGGTTTATTCCGCTGGAGGGCGACCCTTGGCGCGTCAGCCCTCTGGATGAACAAAGTACAGAAGAACCATAAAATATATGGTTTTTCTAACTTCTACAGGCAACATGTACCAAACCATAGGGTTGAAAATTCGCCTCATATGGCGGTCTGTATTCCAAAAGCTTTCGGCTGGCATCATCTAATGAAAACGCTGCATTTCTCATATCTTTGGGAGATGCAGCGTTTGCGTCTTGACGTATCTATAAATGAGCAAATCTGAAAAAACGTAGAAATTTTAGAAAATACGCAAAAAAGCAAGACATCTCGAACATTTTAGGCTATACTGTAGTTGCAACACAACAAATACCCTAAAAGGAGAGATGTCTTGTGACAAACAGTA
>JAFUVO010000016.1 GCA_017477525.1 Oscillospiraceae bacterium
AGCCCGGCCAATACCTCGCAGCTGTCTGCCAGGCTTTGCAGCGCGAGCGCGGCCTTTTCTCTGATGGAAAGCTCCGGCATAGGTTCAGATGGCCGGGAAGCTGACCTCGGCATAGTGCTTTTTGAGGTCGGCGACCTCGCCCTGGCGCTTGAAGAAGTCGATGCGGGTCTTGATGATCTCGTTGAGGTGCTCGGCCCGGGAGGCGTTGACATTGCGGTCGCGGATCAGGCCGTTCTCCGCCAGCACAAATTTGACCTCGCCCTTCTCGTCCCGCACCAGGTCGCCGCCGGCGCCGCAGACCGCGCACTCGAAGGGGAACTTGATGCCGTCCCAGTGCTCCTCGCCCCGGAACACCAGGCCGGAGTGGCAGTTGGGGCACAGGCCCATATCGGGATCGCCCAGCCAGTGGCGCTGCTCCACGGGGGTGTTGATCGCCTCGACGATGTTCTCCCCCATCTTGTGGGCTCGTTCCAGCTGCTCCGGGCGCAGAAGGACGTTGCCGGGGCGTCCGTTGCGGGTGGACATCATCTGGTCCACCACGTAGATCGACTGGGTGAACATGGTCGCGCCCATACCCTCGAGGGCCAGGGTCTGCCAGTCGTGGCAACTGCCGCCCACGGCAATCAGGCCTCCTACGGTGTGGGGGTCCTCCGTCACGTCCCCGATTTCCAGGCGGAAGGACAGCTCATAGGCCAGGAAGCGCTGGGCAAATTTGAGATAGAGGGAGCTGGGGGTCAGGTCATAGGTGGGGACGCCCATGATGACGCCGTTGCAGGTCTGCATCTCGTTGACAATCCTGTCCATGTCGTCCTTGTCCTTGAGGATGCAGCCCTTGTATTTTTTGGTCGGGTCCATCGCCACCTCGCCCATCTGCATCGTACATGCTTCGCAGCCGGTGCAGTGCTCGATGTGGTAGTCGAACAGGTTGATGAGCTTGCATTCCGCGCCCTTGGCCTGGGCGGCCAGAAGCGCTTCCTTTACCAGAATCTCACTGTTTCCGCCGTGGCGTCCGGCGACAATACCGAGTATTTTCATTGGGATATCCTCCTTTTTCTCTTCTCGCTCCTTCATCAGGAACAAATACATTTTTGTGAACTATGCGTATTGATTATCCGCCATAGCCTGTGGTAACATGCTGGCAAAGCCGCAATTTCGCCCGCCGGAACAATGGAAGGGAGTTGAACAATATGACGGACAAAGAACAGGCCACCACAATTATCGCGCGGTATATGGACTTGCTGAGAATCAAAACCGCCCGGAACATGGAACTGGAGGTTGACAACCAGCTCTGCGAGGCCCGCGCCCAGCTTCAGGCCCTCGGCGTCGTGGTCGAGGATTTGACCATCAAAACCGAATAATCTGAGATATGCCCGCCCTTTGGGCGGGCATATCGCTTTTCATGTTTTTCTCTCCCCCGAAAGGGGAGAGAAAAAGGTAGAATTACTCGTCCTCCATCGGGCGGTTGGCATACTCGGCGGCGTTTTTGCCGGCGATGCGGCCGGTGTTGACGCAGAAGCCCATGGAGTTGCCGGGGAAATAGTAGTCATAGGTGCCGTTGTAGATGTCGCAGACATCCATGCCGACGGCGTAGAGGCCGGGGATGGGCACGTAATCCTGCGTAATGGCGCGGAGGGTGTGGTCGACCTTGATGCCGCCGCAGGAGCCGTAGGCGTGGCTGGAATAGCGCATGGCGTAGAACTTCTTGCCGCGCAGCGGGTGGAGGTAGTTGCGGTCCTTGTTGAAGTCGTCGTCATAGTTCATGTCGCAGAACTTGTTGTACTGCTCGACGGTGGCGACAAGGTTCTCGACGTTCACGCCCATGGCCTTGGCCAGCTCCTCTACGCTGTCCGCGGCGAAGGCGTCGTTGGGGAACTCCTTGGCCCACTTCTCCCAAGTCTCCTCGAAGTCGACGGTGGGGTCGTCCTGGAACACCTCGCTGGGGAAGTCCAGCTCATGGGTGCGGTAATACTCGACGGCGTCGCTGTCCAGCATACGCCACAGCTCGCGGCCCTGCTGGAAGCCGATGATGTTGGCGCCGACGGACATGTTCTGCATGACGGACTCGTCGCAGACGCGGTAGCCGCTGCGGTTGATGGCAATGGCCGCGCCCTGGTTGAAAATCGTGCTCTGGGGGCGCTGGAACACCATCGCGCCGGGCAGGGGCATGCCGATGATGCGCTCCATCTCCATGCGGGACTTGCCAGCGCCGGCGGCCCAGGCCATCTTGATGCCGTCGCCCACGACGCCGGGCACCTCGAAGGTGGTGATGTTCTCGTGCATCGTGAAGCCGGTGTACTCCTTGATCATATCCGGGTTGGTGCCGAAGCCGCCGGTGGCGATGATGACCGCGCCGGCCCAAGCCTCGATCTCCTCGCCATCCTTGTCCTTCGCGCGGACGCCCACGACCTCATCGCCGTCCTTGATCAGCTCATAGACCGGGGTTTCGAGGTAAAACTCCACGCCAAGCTCCATGGCGCGCTCATACATGACCTTGTTCATGGCGCTGGCGCAGCGGGGGCCGGGCTTGCCGCCGCCCTCGGGCATTACAACATGCCAGGTGGGCTCGCTGTCGGGGAAGTTCTTCATCGCTCCGGCGAACACGACGCCCATGTCCTCCAGCCAGTCGATGGTGTTGCCGCTGAGCCAGAAGTAGTCGTGGACCAGCTTGGCGTCGGCCTGCCAGTGTACGTAATCCATGAAGCGGCGGAACACCTCTTCCTTCTTGAGGTTGATCATCATGCGCTTCTGGACGCGGCTCTCCACACCGAAGGGGCCCATGCCCATGTTGGCGGTGCCGCCCACGGCGGTACCCTTTTCAAAGCAGATGACCTGCGCGCCGTTCTCCGCGGCGGAAACGCAGGCGGCAAGGCCGGAGGGACCGGCGGCTACGACAATGACATCGGTTTCCAGAGTTTTCATGTGTACTTCTCCTTATTGTAAATTTTTGATATAAACGTTTGTGCAACTTCTATAAAGAAAGCGTTGTTTTTCCTGTCCGACTGTTCAAAACGCATTTATCATAACATCCAAATGAGCCGTTGTCAATAAATTTCAATCGGTAAAGCGCTGTCATTAAAATATTTTTCCGCTCTGTGGCATTTATTTTCAGAATTGTTTCTTATATATAAATATCCCCGGCGGTTTCGTGAAAATTGTGTATTGACGAACGAGAAATATGGGGGTATTATAGTGAACATGTAATATTTCCTTGAGAAACATTCCGGCAGGCGGAAAAATGCTCCGCGCGTCCCAGAGCTTTCCCCGGCGCCAGGAGGCGCCGCGCAGGTCTTTGAGGCGCGCAGGGTTTTTCGGCCCCTTCGGTGTTTGTCAGGAAACGGTTACAACAAAATAACAGGAGGAACAAAAAATGAAGAAGAAACTGATTGCGGGCGTTCTGGCCGCAGGCATGACCCTGGCCCTGGCGGCCTGCGGCGGTAACAGCGGCGGAGGCGACAGTGCCGGCGGCGGCAGCAGCTCCGGCGGCACCGCGATCACCATTTTCAACTCGAAGATGGAGATCCAGAGCCAGATGGAGGAAATGGCGAAGAAGTACTCCGCCGAAAAGGGCGTCAACGTCGAAGTCTATTATTCCAGCGACACCGTCGCGGCCCACATGTCCACGCGCTACGCTTCCAACGAGCCCTACACCATCGCCATGGTGGACGCGAAGGATATCTACTCCCTCGGACCCGAGCACGCCATTGACCTGGCCGGTGAGCAGTGGGTCGGCAACACCACCCAGGCTATCACCGTGGGCGGCAAGGTCCTCGGCTTCCCCGTCTGCGTCGAGGCCCGCGGCGTCATCTATAACGCCGACGCCATCAAGAACGTCACCGGCAAGGACTTCAATCCCGACTCCATCCGCACCACCGCGGACTTCCAGGCCATCGTTGACGAGCTGATCGCCGGCGGCATGGCCGCCCCCACCGGCGTCATGAAGGAGGACTGGTCCCTCGGCGCCCACTACCTGGCGCAGGTCTATGAAGAGCACGCCGATCCCGACGCCTTCATCGCCGGCATCAAAGACGGCAGCATCAAGCTGGCCGACGACGATGTCTACAATAAGCTGATGGATACCTTCGACATCCTCAAGGACAACAACTATGCCAAGGCTTCCGCCATCAGCGCGGAGCGTGAGGTCACCGAGCAGAAGCTGGCCGAGGGCGAGCTGGCCTTCATGTTCGGCGGCAACTGGGACTGGGATGTCATCAACGCCTATAACTACAGCGAGAACATGGGCATGATGGCCGTTCCCAGCGACCTGGGCGACTACAACACCAAGCTCGTCGGCGGCGGCTCGAAGTATTTCTACATCGACAACGGCGTCTCCGCCGAGCAGCAGCAGGCCGGTAAGGACTTCCTGAACTGGCTGGTATTCGAGACCGCCGGGCAGGAGTTCCTGGTCAACGACTGCAACCTGGTCCCCGCTTTCTCCAACATCACCCTGGCCGTCTCGAACCCCCTCGGCGCTTCCGTTAAGGCTTACGCCGACAAGGGCGCCCTGACCCCGAACTACACCTATCTGCCCGACGACCACTACGCCAAGAACGGCGCGTCCTTCCAGAAGTATCTGACCGGCCAGATTGACCGCGCCGGACTGGCGGACGAGATCACCGCTTACTGGGCCACCGCCGAAGTCGGCGCCCACTAATCCGCAGCACGTATTCCTTCCCCTCCGGGGATGATACGGTAATCCATTATCACATCCCCCCGCTCCGCGGGGGGACGGAGAGAGAACATTTTCTCCCCCCGCTGAAAAAGCGGGGGGAGCAATGGAGGAGAGTGTATGAAGCAAAACACCCTTGGCTATAAGGTCAAGCAGTACCTCATGTTCGCGGGGCCGGGAACCCTCCTGTTCCTGTGCGTCGTGATTGTCCCCTTCATCTACGGACTTTACCTGACCCTGACCAGCTGGGACGGCGTCAGCGCCACGAAGCCCTTCGTCGGCTTCGCCAACTTCGCCTCCGCCTTCGCGGACGGGGACTACTGGTCCGCCATGGGGCGCACCGTGATTTACTCCGTCTTCGCCGTCATCCTGATTAACATCGTCGCCTTCGCTCTGGCCTATCTCGTGACCATGGGCATCAAGGGCCAGAACTTCTTCCGCGCCGGCTTCTTCGTGCCGAACCTCATTGGCGGCATCGTTTTGGGCTACGTGTGGAAATTCGTGTTCAACCGCGCGTTCGTCGCCATTTTCAACTCCACTTCCCTGCTCAGCACCACCTCCGGCGCGATGTTCTGCCTGATCCTCGTATCGGTCTGGCAGTACGCCGGCTACATGATGCTAATCTACGTTGCGGGCTTCATGAGCGTGTCGACGGAGGTCAAGGAGGCGGCCATGATCGACGGCTGCACCCCCACCCAGGCCATGTGGAACGTCACGATCCCCCTGATGCGTTCCAGCTTTGTCCAGTGCATCTTCCTGAGCATCACCCGCTGCTTCGTTGTCTACGACGTGAACCTTTCCCTGACCAACGGCGAGCCCTTCGGCTCCTCCGTCATGGCGGCCATGCACGTTTACAACCAGGCGTTTACTTACAAGAACTACGGCCTCGGCCAGGCGGAAGCGCTCATCCTCTTCATCGTCTGCGCCATTGTCGGCGTGACCCAGGTCATGGTCGGAAAGAAAGGGGAGGTTGAGGCATAATGACGGAAAATGAAATTGCCGCCCGCAATAAAAAGATTGGCCATGCCATCACATGGATCATCCTGCTGATCCTGTTCTTCTGCTTTATCTTCCCCTTCCTGATGGTCATTGTCAACGTCTTTAAGGACAAGTCGGACATCACTCGCAACCCCCTGAGCCTGATTGGCGCGACCAAGGGCTTCACGCTGCAAAACTTCCCTGAGGCCATGAACAAGATGAACTTCTGGACCGTGTTCGGCAACAGCCTCATCATCACGGTCTGCGCCACCATCCTGACCATCATTGTCTCCTCCATGGCGGCTTTCGTGATCGTCCGCAACGGCCGCTGGAAGGTCTGCACCATCGTGTTTTCCCTGATGATCGCCTCGATGGTCATCCCCTTTCAGGTGCTGATGGTGCCTCTGGTGAGCGTCTACGGCGGCACCCTGGGAGTCCTGAACCACCGTCTGACCCTGATCCTGATGCACGTCGGCTTCTCGGTTTCAATGGCGATGTTCATGTTCCACGGCGCGATCAAGACCAACATACCGCTTGAATTAGAGGAAGCCGCGACCATCGACGGATGCAGCCGTTGGACCACCTATTGGCGGGTCGTGTTCCCGCTGCTGAAGCCCACCGTGGCCACGGTTGCCATCATCAACACGATGGCCTACTGGAACGACTATCTGCTTCCCAGCCTGGTGCTGACGAAGAAGAACCTCTACACCATCCCCATCGCGACCCAGGCGTTCTACGGTACATACTCGACGGATATCGGCCTGGTCATGGCGGCCCTGCTGCTGGCCATGCTGCCGATCCTGATCCTGTACGTGTTCCTGCAGCGCTACATCGTGCAAGGCGTCACCGCCGGCGCGGTCAAGGGTTAATTTTTTGCCGGAACAATCTTTCCCCGCCCCCGGTTGGGGGCGGGGAAAAATCATATGGAGGCTCGTCCCATGCTGAAACGCATTTTTGACGCGGAAAATCCCCTGATGCAGGCCCTCAGCGTTGCCTGCGACCTGCTGTTGCTCAACTGCTTCACCATTTTGTGCTGTCTGCCGGTGGTGACGGCCGGGGCGGCGCTGACGGCGCTCAGCGATGTGGCGATGCATATTGTCCGCCAGGAAGGCGCGGGGGTGTTCCGGATGTATTTCCGCTCCTTCCGCGCCAATTTGAAGCAGGGCATATTGGTGGGCCTGATGTTTCTCGGCGCGGCGGCCCTGATCGCGGTGGATTACTTGGCCGCCGCGGCCTACGCCCCTCCCCTGCGGGCCGGCGTTGCCGCTGTGGCGCTGCTGGTTCTGGCCATCGCTTTCTACGCCTTTGCCCTGCTTGCCCGCTACGAGAACAGCATCCGCGCCACCCTGGCCAACGCGGCTTCCCTGGCTGTGGCCTTTTTCCCGCGGACGCTGGGCATCGTGGCCTTCGCGCTGGCGATGTGGTTGCTCTGCCTCCATTTTCTGCGCTACGCCATGCCCGTGCTGCTGATGTTCGGCCTCTCCCTCCCCGTCTACGTCGCCGCCCTCCTGCTGAACGATGTGATGAAGAAATTAGAAAAAAATTGACACACCTGGAAATGGTATAATCTATCATATAACACTTTTATTTCCCAGCCGGAATCATTGCGAGGATAAGCAGACATGGAGCATATATCAGACGAGGATATCGCGAAACTCATACATGACGTTCGCAACCAGGACAGGCCGATTAAGCTGCCCGCGCGAAACATGCCCTTCATCACCAGTACTGCCTTTTCCCTTGAAGGTTACACGATTGAAAAATATTACGGCGTCATCACATCCAACAGCGTACAGGAGACAGATTCGCTGGCGGAAACTGCAAGCGCCTATAAAGACTTTCCCGGAGTGAAAAGCAGGGATTTTGAGCTTCGACTGACGAACGCCCAGAAGAAGCTCTTAGATCAGCTCAAGGCCATGGCGCTCCGCATGGGGGCCAACGCGATTATCGGCATATCCTACCGCATGACAGCGGCAGGCGGGATGCTGATTATCACAATTTCCGGGACGGCGGTGAAAATCAGTGAAGAATAGTCAGGAGGACGGGAAGCGATGATTCTGACCCTGGATGTTGGAAACAGCGGCATTGTTTTCTGTGTCGCGGAGGAGGGGGAACGGCGCCTTCGCTTTCTGCTCTCCTCGAACCGGGAGCGCAGCGCGGACGAGTACGCGGTCATGATGGAGCTGATGCTGAACAGCCGGGGCTTTTCCCCGGACAGCGCGGAGGGGGCCATCATCGCCTCTGTGGTGCCGCAGCTCACGCCGGTGGTCTGCGCGGCGGTGGAGCGCTGCAGCGGACGCCGTCCCATGGTGGTGGGTCCCGGCGTAAAAAGCGGCCTGAACATCCGCATGGACGCCCCTACGGAGCTGGGCGGAGATCTGGTGGCCGCCGCCGTGGCGGCGCTGGACCGCTATCCCCTCCCCTGCCTGGTGGTGGATATGGGGACGGCCACTGCCATCGGCGTCCTCGACGCCCACGGCAGTTATATCGGCGGCCTGATCTGCCCCGGTATGGCCCTCAGCGGCGAAAGTCTGGCCCATGAAGCCAGCCAGCTCAGCGAGGTCAGTTTGGAACCGCCGAAACGACTGATCGGCAAGAACACCCGCGACAGCATACGCAGCGGCGTTTTCTACGGCGCTGCCGCCATGCTGGACGGCATCATTGACCGGGTGGAGGCGGAACTGGGCGCTCCGGCCAGCGTCGTCCTCACGGGGGACTACGCCGCCGCCCTGGTCCCCTGCTGTCGCCGCGCGGGGGACATGCGCGTAGACGAGGATCTCATCATGCGCGGACTCTGGAAAATCTATCAAAAAAACACCTTCCATTGACGGGGCAAAAGCTCCCAAAATGTGAGCTTTTTCGCTCTTTACAAAAGTTCAGGCCTGTGCTATGCTGACACTACGGTTTATCCGGCTTCCAAAAAAGCCGGATAACGCAGCTCATATCTTTATCCCACAACCTTTTTGGCGGACCGATATTTTTCGGCCCGCCGCCTTTTTTTCGATTTCGACGGGGTATCAGGCGTACAATTCAGATTAGTCGCGGGGGTGGAAAAGCCCGCGATGAAATAGATATGGAATACGAAAGAATCTTGGGAGGGACAGGCAGTATGCCAGCAGCAGCTTACAGGAGATTCATGCGCGGCGTGACCTATGTGCCGGTGGATGAGATTGTACCCGGGCCAATGCAGCCCCGTCAGTATTTCCCCCGGGAGAGCCTGGACGAACTCCGGGCTTCGATTGCGGAAAACGGTGTGCTACAGCCTCTGACCGTGCGCATGAAGGAGGACCGCTTCGAGCTGATTGCCGGCGAACGCCGCCTCCGCGCCGCGCGTCTCGCAGGGCTGGCGGAGGTACCCTGCATTGTTGTGGACGTCGATCTGGAAAAGAGCGGGATCATCGCGCTGATTGAGAACATCCAGCGGCGGGACCTCGATTTCATTGAGGAGGCCGAGGGCATTCGCCGGCTCATCACCCTGTTCGGGCTGAGCCAGGAGCAGGCGGCGCGGCGGCTGGGAAAAAGCCAGAGCGCTGTGGCCAACAAACTGCGGGTTCTCCGCCTGCCCTCCGACGTGCTGGAACGGCTGCGGGCCGAGGGGCTGGGAGAACGCCACGCCAGGGCGCTGCTGCGTCTGGAAAATGCGGAAGCGCAGCGGCGGGCGCTGGATTTTATCATTGACCAGCGCATGAACGTCGCCGCCGCGGAAGCCTATATCGAACGCCTGTGCCCTGCCGGGACAGCCGATCCCCCGGAGGAGCCGCGGGAGCGCCGCGTCCCCCGGAAAAAAAGCGTGTTTTTGATGAAGGATGTGCGGCTGTTTCTAAATAGCCTGGACCGCAGCCTCGGCCTGATGCGCTCCGGCGGCATCGACGCCGACTTGCGCAGCGACGAGACGGAGCAGGAACTGGTGGTGACAGTGCGGATACCGAAAAAATAATTCTGTTTTCAAATAAAAATAAATATGACAATACTCTTGCGATTTGTTGCAAGTTGTGATACGATAAATCCGCCAATAGAAAGACGGAGTTTATGAAATATGCAGAACAAAGAGAGAGAAAAAAATTTTCTGCCGCTGTGGGCGGTGGTCGTGTTGGACACGCTGGCGCTGGGGGCGGCGCTTGTGGTGTTCGCGCTGTTTCATCACGTCCTGCCGCGCTCGGTCAGCCCGGCGCAGACAGTACGTCCCGTTTCCGCGACGCCCGCGCTGGTATGGACTCCCTCGGCCACCGCCGCCCCCACCCCGGTCCTGGAGGCCGCCGGCGATTTACCGGAAAACACGCCGGAACCAGACACGCGAAGCCCCTGGGCCATTCAGTTTGAATCCCACTTCACGGAGGACACCGTCATCACCGAAAACTCCTATTCCAGTCCCAATGTCGCGGTCGAGGTCAGCCGTCTTGAACTGCGGCACGGCGACCGCCTCAACGTCTGCTACGTTGCGGATATCTACATCGCGGACATCCGCTCCTTCCGCAGTTACCTCCCACAGGACGAGGAGGGCTACGGAATGCGCCTTGAGATGGGGGAGATGGCGCGGCAGTCCGACGCTATTGCTGCCATGACCGGGGACATGTACGCCTTCCAGGGCGCGAGCCTTGTGCTGCGCAACGGGGAACTGTACCGGGACGGACGGTGGCAGACCTACCAAACCCACTGCGCCCTGTTCTACGACGGGACCATGGCTGTTTACGGCCCCGACGAGATTGACTACGAGGCCGCCATGGCCGATGGGGCATGGCAAATCTGGTCCTTCGGGCCGGTGCTGGTCCGGGACGGAAAACCTTCCGGGGATTACGGCAGCGGCATGGCTGTGGATGACCCCAACCCCCGCGCCGCCCTGGGCTACTATGAGCCGGGACACTATTGCTTTGTGGTGGTGGATGGGCGCCGGCCAAATTACTCCTTTGGCATGACCTTTGAGGAATTGGCGGAGCTGTTCGTCGACCTGGGCTGCGAGTGCGCCTATAACCTGGACGGCGGCGGCAGCGCGGTTATGATGCTTAACGGGCAGGGGGTCAACATTCCCAGCGGCGGCGGGCGGGAGCTGAGCGACATCATTCTGATCGCCGAGCCTCCGGCAGAGGAAAGCGAGGCGGTAAAATGAAACGGCTTCTTCTGGCCATCCTGCCCCACGCGGTATTGGTCCTTGCGCTGATGTTTCTGGTGCTGCTGGTGCTGCATGAGTACAACCCTTACATGAATTTTATCGGCAGCAGCGTTTCCCGGATCTGGCTGCTGGCTTTCTGTGTCCTCGCCATAGCAAATTCTGTGGTATGTATTGTAAGGGAACGCAGATAGAGGAGGTTTCATTATGCGGCTGGCTGCATTTTACGAAAATATCATGGAGGGCGCGGACGCAGAGGGCCGTGATATGAAGTCCGCTGTGCGGGAACTGATGGATTACGGGCTGGAAAGGCTTTACATCAGTTATTGGACTCTGCGGCACCGCGGCGGGGAATTGGCGGAGGTTCTCGCGGATACCGGAATCGGCGTTGAGGGTCTACATGGCCATTTTGAGCTTGGCGCCGCGCCGTCAGAGCCGGGACCGGAGATGATGATTCGGGAAGCAAAACGTCTCGGCGCGGAAAATGTGCTGATCGTCCCCGGAATGATACCGCCGGAACAGCCGGCGGAACGGGAAATGCGCCTGGAGAACATGAGGTCCGCGCTGCGCCGCGCCGTCCGTTATGGAGAGGAACAGAAGATCGCCGTGACCATGGAGGACTTCGACGGGCTTGACGCCCCCTATAATTCCGTGGACGGCCTGGCGGATTTTTTGAACAGCGTCCCCGGCCTGGGATGCAGCTTCGATACGGGCAATTTTGTCATGTACCATGAGGACGCCCTCGCCGCCCTCCCGCGGTTCCGGGAAAAGCTCTGCAATATCCATCTGAAGGACAGATCACTTTTCCCTCATGAAGGGGATTCTTTGGGTAAAATTGTCTCGGATGGAACGAAAGTCTATGCCGCTGCAGTGGGAACGGGGTGTATCCCCATCCGGGAGATATTACAGCTTCTATATTCCTGGCGCTTCGGTGGGACCGTAATTGTGGAACTCTACGGCTATGAACCCCGCAGGATGCTCGACGGCCTTCGCCGATCCCTGCAATGGACCGGCGCACAGCTTAAAGCACTCGAATCCTAAATCTAAACCGCGGCAGGCGTGTTTCAAAAAAGTATTTCCCCCGCCGGGGGCGGGGGAAATACAAGAAAAATCGATTCTGGATTCTACTGATTTTGGAACACGCTCTGCGGCAGACGGAAAAGCAATCTTTCAAGAACTGCCTATATGATTTTTTTCTTGATTCTCCTCCGGCGGCATGATAAAATATAAGGCGTGTTTTTCACGCCTTATATTTTTTTCGAGGAAATGCCATGCTGGAAGATATTTTGCGCGAGGGCTTTGCCGCAATGAGTCTGGACTGCGGGCCGGAACAGTTAAGCCAATTTCGCGCTTACTATGATTTTCTCACGGAACGCGGCGCCGTGATGAACCTGACGGCAATCACCGGAGAGGCCGAAACGGCGCGGCTCCATTTCCTGGACAGCGCCGCGCCCCTGCGCCGTTTCTCAATGGATGGCGCGTCGCTGATCGACATCGGCAGCGGGGCGGGCTTCCCCGGGGTGGTGCTGAAGCTGCTTTGCCCCTCCCTGCGCCTGACACTGCTGGACAGCCAGCGCAAGCGGGTCGATTTTTTACGCCAGCTCTGCGACCTGCTCGGCCTCCGGGATGTCATCTGCGTCCACACCCGTGCCGAGTCCCCGGGGGCATTGCGGGAAAGTTTTGATTACGCCGCGTCCCGGGCCGTGGCGCAGATGAACCTGTTGGCGGAGCTCTGTCTGCCCTACGTCCGGCCGGGCGGTGTTTTTCTGGCCCTCAAGGGTCCCGCTGCCGGGACGGAATTAGCGGAGGCAAAAAGGGCACTTTCCCTGTTGGGCGGGACGGTGGAGGCGGTCTACGACGAATATCTCCCCGGAGGGGACGAGCGCCGCAGCCTTGTCGCTGTACGCAAGCAGCGCCCCACGCCCATCCGTTACCCCCGGCCCTATGCGCAGATCAAAAAAACGCCACTGTAACATATCCGCGTCCGCTCCCTGCCCACGGCAGGCAGCCGGAACCGCGGCGAAAGGAGCCATACCGTGAAGCATCTCCCGGAAGAGTTCGGCTGCATGGTCTTTAATGAGCGGGCCATGCGGCAATATATGAGCGAAGAAGCTTTCCTTGCCCTCAAACATACCATTGACACCGGGGCCTCCCTGACCGTAGAAACCGCCAAGGCCGCCGCCGCCGCGATGAAGCAGTGGGCCATCGAAAAAGGGGCGACGCACTACGCCCACTGGTTCCAGCCACACACCGGCTTTACCGCTGAGAAGCACGAGAGCTTCCTGTTCCCGGACGGGGAGGGCGGCGTGATCATGGAGTTTTCCGGCAAGGAGCTGGTGCGCGGCGAAGCGGATGGGTCCAGTTTCCCCTCCGGCGGACTGCGGGCCACCTTTGAGGCCAGGGGCTACACCGCCTGGGACCCCACCAGCTACGCCTTTATCAAAGACAAGGTGCTCTGCATCCCCACCGCCTTCTGCTCCTACGGCGGCCACGCCCTCGACAAAAAAACGCCGCTGCTGCGCTCCATGGAGGCGCTGAACACACAGGCCATGCGCCTGATGCGCCTGTTCGGGGTGGAATGCGGAGGTGTCTACTCCACCGTGGGGCTGGAACAGGAATACTTTCTTGTGGACCGAGACCGCTATAATCGCCGCAAAGACCTGATTTACACCGGCCACACACTCCTGGGCGCCCGCCCCCCAAAAGGGCAGGAGCTGGACGACCACTATTACGGTGCGCTGAAAATCCGCGTGGCGGACTTCATGCGGGACCTGGACGAAGAACTGTGGCGGCTGGGCATCCCCGCCAAAACCGAGCATAACGAGGTAGCTCCGGCCCAGCACGAACTGGCCCCGGTGTTTGAAAAGTGCAACGTCGCCGTCGACCACAACCAGCTCACCATGGAGGTCATGAAAAAGGTGGCCAAGCGCAATGGCCTGACCTGCCTGCTGCACGAAAAACCCTTTGCCTTTATCAACGGCAGCGGCAAACACAACAACTGGGGCCTGAGCACCGACACGGGGATCAACCTGCTCTCCCCCGGAAAAAGTTCTGAGGAAAACGCCCGCTTCCTGACCTTTGTCTGCGCGGTGATCCAGGCTGTGGATGATTACCAGGGCCTGCTGCGTTACTCTGTGGCCTGCGCCGGCAATGACAAACGCCTTGGCGGCTATGAAGCGCCGCCCGCGATTATCTCGATGTTTCTGGGCGAGGATTTGGAACGGATTCTGGACTCCTTCGCCGAAAACGGCGGCTACGCCGGGGCCGATGGCGGTGTTCTGAAGCTGGGCGGGGCGCTGCTCGATATTCCCAAGGACAGCACTGACCGGAACCGCACCTCCCCTTTTGCTTTCACCGGGAACAAATTCGAGTTCCGCTCCCTCGGTTCCAGCATGTCCGCCGCGGACTGCAACACCGTTCTGAATACCATTGTCGCGGAGTCGCTGCGGCAGTTCGCCGGCCGGTTGGAGCGCGCGCCGGATTTTTCCGCCGCGCTGGTGGAGCTGATTCGGGATACCTTCCGCGCCCATAAGCGCATCCTCTTTTCCGGCAACGGCTACAGCCCCGAATGGGTCGCGGAGGCAAAACGGCGGGGTTTAGTCAACTACCCCTCCTCGGCCGAAGCCATCCCCCATCTGATGGATGAGGAAAACGTGGCCCTGTTTGAGCGCCACCACGTCATGAGCCGCACTGAAATGGCGGCGGTGGAGGAAATCCTTCTGGAAAACTACTGCAAGCAGATCAATATCGACGCCTCCGTCATGAGCGAGATGGTGCGCCGGGACATCCTTCCGGCGGTCATACGTTTCGGGCGGGAAATTGCGGAAACCATCGGGGCCAAGGAGCGTGTGGGCGGCTATCACCGCTTTTCCTGCTTTGCGGAAACGGAACTGCTGGACCAGGTTTCGCTTTTGTGTGACGAACTGTCCCGCCGTCGGACGGAGCTGGACGCGTCCATCGAAAAGACTGTAAAAATCCCGGAAATTGCCCGCCGCGCTGAGGCTTACCATGACGATGTCAGCGAAAGAATGTCCCGTCTGCGCGAAACCAGTGACGCGCTGGAGGACATTGTCAGCAAGGACGCCTGGCCTTATCCCAGCTACGGAAATTTGCTGTATCGAATCTGAAATTCATCCAAATACCTAACCCGGATAAACCGGAACAGCATATCGCTTCCAAATCGTCACAAATTCGCTGTCATTGCTCACCAGTCCTCAGACTGGTGAAGGCAATCCCCCAATATTGGGGCTGGTGGTAAATGTTACGTACATAGGGTGGTTGCAAGTGATAGGGGATTGCTTACACCAGTCTGCGGACTGGTGTGCAATGACAGCGTTTTGGTTTTCGTTTCGCATAATTCACATACAGCGCTGGACTTTTTGCCATTTTACGAAGATTCCCGGCCATAAGTGGCCTAACTCAAAGACAGACCGGCCCGTTGCCGGTCTGTCTTTTAATCTATTCTCAAGGCAGGGATATTCTCATTCCCATGCCTTATACTGCGCGGAAATCTCGTACAGCCGGCAGTAGCTGTCGTGGCGGCTGGGGGCGATCTCTCCCCGTTCCAGGGCCGTCAGCACCGCGCAGCCGGGTTCATTGCGGTGGCTGCAATCGTCGAAGCGGCAGCGCCCCAGCCAAGGGCGGAACTCCGGGAAACAGTTTTGCAGCTCCTCCTTGGGAATCGGGCGCATATGCGTCAGGTCGAAGGAGGAAAAGCCGGGCGTGTCCGCGATGAGGGTCCCCTCCCCCGCGTCGTAGAGCTCCACGTGCCGGGTAGTGTGCCGGCCTCGGCCCAGGCGCTGGCTGACCTCCCCCACCGGCAGGCACAGCCCCGGCGCGATGCGGTTGAGCAGGCTGGATTTCCCCACGCCGCTGTTGCCCGTAAAGGCCACGGTTTTGCCGCGGATTAGCGCCAACAGCTCCCCCACCCCCTCGCCGGTCACGGCGCTGGTGCGCAGCACCGGGTAGCCGGTACCCCGGGAGAAGGCGCCATAGAGGGCGTCCCCACGGTTGAGGTCGCATTTGTTGACACACACGGCCACGCCGCAGCCGGAATGCTCCGCGATGGCCGCCACACGGTCTACGAGAAATGGGTCCGTCACGGGATTGACCATGGCGCACAGCAGCACCAGCATATCGACATTCGCCACGGCGGGGCGCACGAAGCGGTTCCTCCGGGGCAGGATTTCAATGACATAGCCCTGCCCCGGCTCCGTCTCCTGTACCGCCGCCATATCCCCCACCAGGGGCGATAGGCCGTCCTTGCGAAAGCGCCCCCTGGCCCTGCAGCGCAGGACACGGCCTTCCGCCAGCACGTCATAGAATCCACTGAGGGCGCGGATGATTTTTCCCTCCGGCATAGCCCCTCCTCAGCCCAGGTTGCTGTCCGACACGGGCCGGGGCGCGGAGGTCGGGGCCGGGGTGGGCGTCGGGCTCGGCGAGGGCGAAGGTGACGGCGATGGCGTTACCGCCGGGCCGGTGGAAACCTGCAGATAGATTTTTGTGTGTTCGTTCACTGTGGTGTGGGCCTGGACGCTCTGCCAGATCACCGTCCCGGCTTTCTCACTGCTCTCAAGGTAGGTCGTGGGTCCAAGGGAGAGGTTCGCCCCCTCCACCCGCTGCCGCGCCTCCGCCTCGGTCATGCCGTAGAGGTCCGGCATGGACAGCAGCACCACGTCCGGCCCGAGGGAAACGGTCATATACACTGTCGCGCCGGCGGGTATCTTATCCCCCGGCTCGGGGTTCGTGGCGATCACATAGTCCAGGGTCACGCTGTCGTTCACCGTGAAGATCAGCTCCACCAGAAAGCCGCTTCGCTGCAGCTCGCTCTGGGCGTCGGTATAGCGGTGGTTGATGACATCGGGCACGGCGATCATCTGGGCGCCGGCGCTGACCGTCAGGCTCACATTGATGCCCTCCGAATCGAGGACGCGGTTTGCCCCCTCCTCCGGGCTCTGGGAGATCACCACCCCGGCCTCCACCTCCGGATCCACCACGTAGTTGACCTCGAAGTTGTAAATCTCCGCCAGCTCCTGGCTGTTGATAATGTCCTCATAGAGCTTTCCGGAAAAGCCGTGGACGCTGATCCAACGCGGCTCGGCGAACAGGTCCCGGAGCCAGTAGTTCCACAGGAAGAGGAACACGGCGATGATGAACACCAGCACCAGCAGCACACCCGTCAGCAGGCTGACCTTGCCGGCCCGCCGCCGGCGGCGAATGTAGCTCTCCCGGTTCAGCTCCCCGGAGCGGCTCACCGGCGGGGGGCCGCCGAACATCCGCAGCGCGTCCCGTGACAGCTTTTGCACCCCGGTTGCCTCCCGCTCCCCCGGCGCTGCGCCCAGGTAGGTTTCCAGGTCCGACTGCATCTCCTCCGCGCTCTGGTAGCGCCGGTTGATATCGGGCGCCATGGCCTTCTCCACGATAGCCTCCAGCTCCTGCGGAATGTCCGCGCTCAGTTCGTGCAGCGGCGCGGGGGTGGCGCTCAGGTGCTTGCGCGTCACCTCGTCCGGGTCCTCCCCCTGGAAGGGCAGAACGCCGCATAACATCTCATAGAGCACCACACCGAGGGAGTAGATATCGCTCCTGGCGTCCGGCGGCAGGCCGCGGGCCTGCTCCGGCGAAATATAGTGGACGCTGCCCAGATGCGTGTCCTTGTGCTCGTCCAGGGCGGTTTCCAGATAGGCAATGCCGAAGTCGGCCACCTTGACGCGCCCGTCCAGGCCGATCATGATGTTCTGGGGCTTGATGTCCCGGTGGATAATGCCCTTCCCGTGGGCGTGGGCCAGGGCCTTCGCAATCTGCGCGGCGAAGTGGGCGCTCTCCCGGCAGCTCAGGCGGCCCTTGGTTTTCATATACTGCTTCAGCGTGACGCCCTCGATCAGCTCCATGACGATGTAGTCCTGTTTGGGGTCGCGGCTGACGTCGTAAATTGAGACAATGTTGGCGTGGCTCAGCTTCGCCACCGCCTGGGCCTCCTTTTTGAAGTGGAGGCGGAACTCGGAATCCGCCGCCATATCGTCGCGAAGGATTTTAATCGCCACATTGCGGTTAAGCAGGTGGTCGTGGGCCTTGAACACCCAGGCCATGCCCCCCCGCCCGATGGTTTCGAGGATGGAGTAGCGTCCGTCCAGCATCTGCCCGAGGTAGCGCTCCATACTGTTGTTGTCCATACGCTGCCCTCCTTTCAGCGCTGGGCCAAAAACAGCGTGACGTTGTCCGTCGCGCCGTTTTTCAGCGCAAGATCCATCAGCGCCGTGCAGGCCGCCTCCGGTTCCTCCGTTTCCGCCAGCACCCGGCAGATTTCCAAATCCTCCACCATGTTGCTGAGCCCGTCGGAGCACAGCAGGAACTTTGTCCCCGGCAAAAAGCGTTCCTCAAATAGGTCAGCCCGCACCGAGGCGTCCACGCCGACGGCGCGGGTGATGATATTGCGTTTGGGGTGCCGCCTGGCCTGCTCCACCGTGAGCTTGCCCCGGGCGATCATATCCTCCACCAGGGAGTGGTCCCGCGTGATCTGCGTCAGCACGTTTTTCGTGAACATATAGGCCCTGCTGTCCCCCACGTTGGCGATAACGGCCCGTTTCCCCACGGCCATCAGCGACACAAGGGTACAGCCCATGCCCATGCAGGCGTAGTCGGCGAAGGAGCGGTCGTACACCCGGGAGTTTGCGTAGGAAATGGCCTCATTGAGAATTTCCCGCACATCCGCGCCGGAGGAGGTTTCGTCGAGGGAGTTGGCGGCGTGGGACATAAAGGTGTCCGCGGCGAGGCTGCTGGCCACCGCGCCGGCCCTGGCTCCGCCCATGCCGTCGCAGAGCACGGCGGTCAGCAGTTCGCCGCCGGCGTCGACTTCATAGCGGAAATAATCCTGGTTCTCCTTGCGGACCGCGCCCCGGTCCGTGATGCCGAACGCCTTCATTGCCCCGCGCTCCTTTCCTCCCGCTCCCGCTTCCGGCGGAGCTGGCCGCAGGAGGCGTCCACGTCCCCGCCCAGGGAGCGGCGGACGGTGTAGTTGGTTCCCGCCTTATCCAGCACCGCGCAAAACGCGCGCATCCGCCCCGGCCCTGAGGGGGAGAAAGGGCGTTCCTCCACATGGTTCAACGGGATGAGATTGACGTGGGCCCGCGTCCGGCGGGCCAGCGCAGCCAGCGCTGAGGCCTGGGCCTCGCTGTCGTTCACGCCGTCAATCATTGCGTATTCAAAGGTGATTCTGCGGCCAGTCGCGGCGAAATAGTCCCGGCAGGCCTGTTCCAGCGCCCGGACCCCCACGCCCCGGTTGGCGGGCATGAGCTTCGAGCGGGTCTCGTCGTCCGGGGCGTGGAGGGAGATTGCCAGTGTCAGGGACAGATCCTCCGCCGCCAGCGCCGCGATGCCCTCCGGCAGGCCGCAGGTTGACAGGGAGATATGGCGCATCCCGATGTTCAGCCCCTCCGGACGGTTGACCAGACGCAAAAATTTCACAACATTCTTAAAATTATCCAGCGGCTCGCCGATGCCCATCAGGACGATGTTCGATATGGCCTCGCCATAGTCGCTCTGGGAATACAGCACCTCGTCCAGCATCTCCGAAGGCACGAGGGAGCGGACCAGCCCGCCGATGGTGGAGGCGCAAAAAGCGCAGCCCATCCGGCACCCAACCTGGGTGGAGATGCACACAGTCGCCCCGTGGCTGTAGCGCATGACGACGGTTTCCACCGCGTTGCCGTCCCCCAACTCCCAGAGGTATTTGACCGTACCATCCTTTTCGCTCTCGCGCCTGCGCAGCAGCCGCAACGAACTGATAGAAGCGCCGGCCCGCAGCTTTTCCCGCAGGGCGGCGGGCAGGTTCGTCATTTCATCAAAGTCCCGGACGCCCTTTGTCAGCCAGGAAAAAATCTGTTTCGCCCGGAATTTTGGCTCCCCGAGCACGGACATATAGGCTTCCAGCTCCTCCGGGAGCAGGCTTTTCAAATCCGTCAAGGCAGTTTCCTCAATTTGGCGATAAAAAAGCAATCTGTCCCCTGGCGCGTGGTCCAGAGCTGCAGCATACCGCTTTCACTCAAGTCCCCCCAGGGGGAGGCAAAGTCCACCGGCGCAAAGCCGGGATTGCGTTCCAGAAAGGCCCCGACCACGTCCCCGTTCTCCTCCCGGCGGAAGGTGCAGGTGGAGTAGAGCAGGGTACCGCCGGGGCGGAGGCAGCGGCCCGCGTTTTCCAGCAGGGAAAGCTGAAGCCCAGGCAGGCGGAGGAAATCCTCCGGCTTCTTTTCCCGCACGTCCGGCTTCTTGCGGATGACACCCAGACCGCTGCAGGGCACATCCGCCAGCACCAGGTCAAAGGCCCCCTCCCACTCCGCCAGGGGTTCCCGCCCGTCTGCGGCAACGGAGGTGATGCGCTCGGAAAGCCCCAGCCGCTCCGCGCCGGCGTCCAGCCGGCGGAGCTTGTTGGCGTGCTTGTCGCAGGCGGTGATCTCCGCCCCTCCCCCGCTGCGGATGGCGGCGGCGAAGCTCTTGCCCCCGGGCGCGGCGCAGAGATCCAGAATCCGCTGTCCCGGTGAGGGCTCCGCCGCCCGGACCGCGAAAGCCGCCCCCGCGTCCTGGACGTAGAACAGCCCATCCCGAAAGGCTGCGCCCTTCATGAAATCACCCGGCGAGGACGCGGTGAGGCAGTCCGGCAGTACGGGGTTTTTTTCCGCCGCGATACCCTCCCCACGCAGCGCTTCCAGCAGCGCGGGGGTATCCGCGCGCAGGATGTTCGTCTGCATACACAGCGGCGCGGGGCGGTTGTTGCCCTCCAACAGCGCCTCCGCCTCCGCCGGGTCCAGGTAGGAAAACAATTCCTCTACCAGCCACAGGGGGTGGCTGGTGCGGATTGAGAGCTGCTCCGCCCCCTGCCCCGCCAGCTCCGGCGGGATCCCAGGGGCCGCCGCCACACGGCGCAGCACCGCGTTGACGTAGCCCGCGGCCCGGGCATAGCCCAGCTCCCTGCAGAGCTTCACCGCCTCGTTCACCGCGGCGGAGGGGGGAATTTTCTCAAAAAACATCAACTGGCAGGCGGAAACCCGCAGCAGGTCCAGCAGCTTCGGCTCCACCCGGCCCAGGGGCCGGTCGGAGCGGGAGGCCAGCACATAGTCCAGCAGCAGCCGGTTCTGCTGTACGCCGTAACAGATGGCGGTGGCCAGGCCCCGGTCCCGGGGATTCAGCCCCTCCTGCTCCAACACGCTGCCCAGCAGCGCGTCTGACCATGCCCCCGCCCGGCGGCAGCGTTCCAGCACCGTCAGCGCGGCGCGTCTGGCGCTGCCCATTTCAATCCACCCGCAGCGGGTGGCCCAAAAGCCAGTCCGCCGCCCTCACGCGCTTTTTGCCTGGGGCCTGTACCTCGGTCAGGGTCAGGGTCTTACCATTGGCGCAGGCCACGGTGATGCCACGCTTCCCCGCCGAAACGACGGTCCCCGGGGCCTTATCCGTGGTGAGATCGCTGTACTCCGCCCCGAACACCCGGAGCGCCGCGCCGTCGATCTCCGCCGTCGCAACGGGCCAGGGCTGAAGGCCATAAATCCGCTTCACAATCGCCCGGGGGGGACGGTCCCAGTCGATGGGGGACATGGATTTGTCCAACTGGACTGTATAGCTGGCGGAGGCGTGGTCCTGGGGGACACGGGGGGCCGTGCCGGCCTCGATGTCCCGGAGCGTCCGATCCAGGGTCTCCGCACCCAGCGCCGCGAGGCGGTCAAACAATTCCCCGCTGGTCTCAAACTCCCCGATCTCCGTTTCCGCCTGGTAGATGATATCCCCGCTGTCCATCTCGCTGGCCAGGTACATGGTGCTGACGCCGGTGGTTTTGTCCCCGTTGAGCACGGCCCACTGGATGGGGGCGCTGCCCCGGTATTTCGGCAGAAGCGAGCCGTGGACGTTGACGCAGCCCAGGGGCGGCACCGCCAAAAGCGCGTCGGGCAATATCCGCCCGTAGGCCACTACCACGACGATCTCGGGCCGCAGGGAGCGCAGCAGTTCCAGCGCCGTCCCGTCCCGCAGCTTCTCAGGCTGGTAGACCGGGATGCCTCTTTCCGCCGCCAGCGCCTTGACCGGCGAAGCGTCAACGCCCTTGCCACGGCCCCGGTAGCGGTCCGGCTGGGTGAACACTCCGGGGACGTCATCGCCCCGGTCCAGCAGCTTTTGGAGCGACACGGCGGCGAAGTCCGGAGTCCCCATGAACACGATTCTCATTTCCGGCTTCTGCCCCTCTTGACGCGGGCGCGGGGACGGCGGCGCTTTTGCGCCGCGTTTTCCTCACCGTAATAGGCGTCCAGCTCCTCGTCGCTCATGATGTGATCGGCCATATCGTCGAACATGATGCCCTCTAAGTGGTCCAGCTCATGGCAGAAGGCCCGGGCTGTGAGGCCGTCCCCGTCCACCTCGAACCAGCAGCCGTCCCTGTCCTGGGCGCGGATGCGCACATGCTCCGGCCGCTCCACCCAGCCGTAAACCCCGGGCAGGCTGAGGCAGCCCTCCGGTCCCTCCTGGGTCCCGCTCTCGTCCAAAAGCTCGGGGTTGATAAGCTCTATAATATACTCCTCCTCCCCCTCCGGGACATTGGTCTCCAACACCAGAATCACCCGGCGCAGGATGCCGACCTGGGGCGCGGCGAGGCCGACGCCGCCGGATTTGGCCAGCGTCTCCCCCATGTCGTCCAGGAGCGTATGCAGTTTGTCGTTGAACTCCGTCACGGGGCGGCAGTGCTTCTCGAGGATTTTGTCGCCTTTTTCAATGATGTTTCTAAGCGCCATGTACTCTGTCTCCAATATCGTATCTATTCCATTCCCCTGTGTATCCTCCCCTTCGGGGGAATGCGCAGGAAAAAAGCAAATCCACCTATATATTTTTTACTCCAAAGGGTTGATGTCCGCGTAAACGGACACGCCGCGGAAGGCGCGGTCGGTGTTGCAAAAAATGAGCGCCTTTGAAATGAGTCCCCGCGTTACCCGGTCCAGGGCGCAGCGGAGGGTCAGGCGGTAGCGGTAGCGGTTCATCACCCGGACGATGGGCGCCGGGGCCGGCCCCAGCACCTCCGCGCCGCTCTGGTCCGCGAGGGAGCGAACAAGCAGATCCTTCAGCACAGCGCAGCAGCGCAGCACCTGTCCCTCCTCTCCGCCGGTGACGGTCAGGGCAGCCAGGTCGAAAAAAGGGGGGCATTTCTGTACGCGCCGCAGCTCGATTTCCCCGGCGTAAAAGCCGTCATAGTCCTGACCGGAGGCGTGGCGGATCACCTCATTGCCGGGGGTAAATGTCTGGATCACCGCCCGGCCAGGCTGTTCCGCCCGACCGCCCCGGCCAATGACCTGGGTCAGCAGGGAGAAGGTCCGCTCGCTGGCCCGGTAGGAGCCGGCATAGAGGCTCTGGTCGGCAAGAAGCACCCCCACCAGGGTCACATTGTCAAAATTCAGGCCCTTCGTGACCATCTGGGTACCGATCATGATGGGAATCCGCTCTGCCTGGAAGCGGTGGAACAGCGCGTCGTGGCTGCCGGCCTGGACCAGTGTGTCCGTATCGGCCCGCAACAGCGCCACGCCGGGAAAACGCTCGCCGAGGAGCGTTTCAATCTGCTCGGTACCGTCGCCGCTGTAACGCAGGGTCCCGCCGCAGTCGGGGCAGACCGGTGCCACCTTTCGGGTATGGCCGCAGACATGGCACATGAGCCGCCCGCCCCCGGCGCTGTGGTAGGTCAGGTTGACGCTGCAGTTGGGGCAGCGGAAGGTAAAGCCGCAGTCCACGCAGCTCACCAGCTTCGCGGTGCCGCGCCGGTTGAGGAACAGGATGCTCTGCTGTCCCGCGTCCAGGTTCTTTTGCAGCTCGTCCAGCAGCAGCGCGCTGAAGGGACTGCCGTTCCCGGCCCGCAGCTCCCGCTTCATGTCAACCACCCGGACCTCCGGGAGGGACATGCGGTTGTAGCGGGAATCCAAGCGGAAAAAGGCGTAGCGCCCGGTTTCCGCACGGTAGCGGGAAACGATGTCCGGCGTCGCGCTTCCCAGGACCAGCAGGGCCCCGTCCGCGGCGCAACGGTATTTCGCCACATCCCGCGCGTGGTAGCGGGGGGCGCTCTCGGATTTATAGCTGTCCTCCTGTTCCTCGTCCAATATGACAAGGCCCAGTTGTTCCGCCGGGGCGAACACGGCGCTGCGGGTGCCGATCATTAGCTTCGCCGCGCCGGAACGGACGCGCTTCCACTCGTCGTAGCGCTCCGCGATACTGAGGGAGGAGTGCAGTACAGCGATATCCTCCCCAAAGTAGGAGGAAAAGGTTTCCAGCATCTGGGGGGTCAGGGCGATTTCCGGCACCAGGAGCATGGCGCTCCGGCCAGACGCGAGGGCGGCGTGGATCAGGTGGATGTACACCGCCGTCTTTCCGCTGCCGGTGACGCCCTGCAGGAGGGCGCAGGCGGCCTTCTCCCCTTCCATGAGCCTCCGCAGGCCCTCAAAGGCCCGCCCCTGCTCCGCGTTCAGCGCGGGCAGCGCCTCCCTCGGCGCGCCGCTGCGGAAGTCCGGGCGGCGGAACTCCTCCCTGGAAAAAAACTCCACCGCCCCGGCGTCGCGGAGGGCGGTCAGGGAGGGCCGGCCAGCGCCGGTCATGGCCCGGATATCCGCCGCGCTCCCCTCCCCCACGGCCGCCAGCAAACGCAAAACCGCCGCCTGCTGCTTCGCGCGGGAGCCCTTGCGCTGGGCCAGCGCCATCGCCTCCTCCGGCGTGATTGCCAGACGGAGCCATTCGCTGTGCTTATCGGTGGCCTTCCTTGTCCCGTTGGCGCGGAACCAGAGCCCCGCGGGGAGCATGGCCTTGACCGCCTCGTAAACCGTGCAGTAGAAGCGCTCCCGCATCCACAGGGCCATTTTGAGCTGCTGTCCCGTTAGCACCGGGGCCTCGTCCAAAAGGGCGATCACCGCCTTTGGGGCAGCGTAGGAGCTGCGCTCCCGCAGCTCCAAAATCACGCCCTCGGCCTGCCGGTTTCCCCGGGAAAAGGGCACGAGCACCCGCATTCCCGGCGCGGCCCGCTCTGACAGGGGCGGGGGGATGTAATAATCATGGGGACGGTCCACCCAGTAGGCCAGGTCGGAAACCGCGATGAGGGCGTATCGTTCCGCCACGGGGCATCCCCCTCAGCTTTCCTCTTCCGCTTCCGCCTGGGCGTTCTTCTCGTGGTTGACGGTCAGCTTTCCGGCGTAGACCTCCTGGATGGCGATGGAGACAGGCTTTTCGTCCAGCGGCTCGCCGCTTTCCTCATACTCGGCGGAGATATGCCGCGCCCGTTTGGCAATGACGTTCACCAGTTCATACCGGCTGCCCACCTTTTCCGCCAGCTCAGATACAGGGGGATAGAGAAGCATAATTAACACCTCATTATTAAAATGGTTTGCATCAATATGGATTCTTTGTTACTCACCCTTGTGTGAGGTAATAAAGAGTAAGGTTTTTCAAACCAGGGCCCGCTTTTCGTCGATGCGCGCGGAGATTTCCGCGGCTGCGCGGTCCACCTCGTCGTTGACCACGACATAATCAAACTCCCCGGCGGCGGCGCACTCCCGCTCCGCCTCCTGAAGGCGCTTTTGGACGACCTCGGGCGTGTCAGTGCCGCGTCCGGTCAAACGCTGCTCCAACGCTTCCATGCTGGGGGGCATCAGGAAAATCAGCAGCGCGTCAGGACAGCGGGCCTTCACCTGCATCGCGCCCCGGACCTCGATATCGAGATACACGTCGTATCCCCGGTCGAGCTGTTCCTCCACCGCGGCGCGGGGGGTGCCGTAATAATTGCCCACATACTCGGCGTATTCCAGAAAGGCGTCCTCGCGGACCATCCGCTCAAATTGTGCCCGCTCCACGAAGAAATAATGCACCCCCTCCGCCTCGCCCGGGCGGGGACTGCGGGTGGTGGCGGATACGGAAAAATGCAGTTCCTTCCGAATTTGCATCAGCCGCGCCAGGACGGTGGATTTTCCGCATCCGGAGGGGGCGGAAACGACTACAAGAACTCCTTTATTCTTCATCTCTGTCCTCATCTCCCGTCGTTTTCTCTGCCCGCCCCGCCATGCGGCCGGCAATGGTTTCCGGCGGCACGGCGGAGAGGATCACATGTCCGCTGTCCATCACCAGTACGGCGCGGGTGCGCCGCCCGTAGGTGGCGTCGATCAGGTTCCCCCGCTCCCGGCTATCCTGGATCATGCGCTTCACCGGGGCGGAATCCGGGCTGATGGCCGCCACCATCCTGCCGGCGGCGGCCATGCTCCCGAATCCGATGTTGATGAGCTTCAGGCTGTCCATAGCGCCCCTCCGCCTATTCGATGTTCTGCACCTGTTCGCGTATCTTTTCGATCTCGCTTTTGAGCTCAATCACGGCCTTCGTAATCTCGCTGTCGGCGCATTTGGATCCGATGGTATTGGCCTCCCGGTTGAACTCCGGGATCAGGAAGTCCATCTTCCGCCCAATGGGGGAGCCGGTTTCGAGGAAAGCGCGCATTTGCGCGATATGGCTGCGCAGACGAACGGTCTCCTCGTCGACGGCCACCCTGTCCGCGTAAAGCGCGGCCTCCGTCAAAATCCGCTGCTCGTCCACCGTCGTGCTCTCCAGCACTTCGTAGAGTTTTTTGTACAGTCTGGCGCGGTACTCCGCGACTGTCTCCGGGGAGCGGCGCTCCACCTCGGCCACCAGGGCCTCGATGGTGTCCAGCCGCCCGGCGATATCGACCGCTAACTTCTGCCCCTCCCGCAGGCGCATCGCGTTCAGTTCCTCCAAAGCCCGATCCGCCAAAAGCGTGATGGCATCCGTCACGGCATCAGCGTCCAGGTCCCGCTGTTCCAGGCGCATTACGTCCGGCAGGCGGCACAGCGCCAGTGCCGTCAAATCGCTTTCCAATCCGAAGGAGGCGGCCACGCCCTCCACCGCGCGGCGGTACTCCCCCGCCAGCGCCTCGTTGACGCGGACCACCACGTCATCGGAGGCCGCGCTTTCCAGTGTCACGAAAATGTCGAGCTTTCCGCGGGAAACCCGCTCCTGGACCTTCGACCGCAGCGCCTCCTCCGCGAACAGAAGGTTGCGCGGCAGGCGCGCGGCGCAGTCGAAATAACGGTTGTTGACGCTCTTGACCTCAACGCGCAGCATCAGCCCGGCGCAATTTCCCTTCGCGCCGCCGTAACCAGTCATGCTTCTAATCATATCGCTCTCAGCCCGTCCCTTCTTCCGTGTGGTTCTCCGGCTCCGTACCCGCCTCGCGAATGTTCACCAGCACCCGGTATTCGCCCACCGCGCCCACGTCCGGGGCGCCGTCTACGATGATGCGCACAGGCACCATCACGCTGCGGGTCGTGGTGCCGTATTCCGTCAGATCCGCCACGGCGCGGATGTTCAGCCGCTGCACCGCGCGCATGGCCTCCTCCGTCCCCCGCAGCGTCACGTCAAGGAAGGCGTTGCCGATGTCCGCCACATAGCCCTCGCTGACGTTGATGCAGGCGATACGCGCCTTGTCGACCTGGAAGGTCTGTTTTACCAGTCCTCCTAACTCCAGGCTCAGCTTCGTCTCCCGGCTCCCGGAGGTGATCTGCGTGTCATTGGGCAGCGGGATGAGATAAGTCTCGGAAAAGCTGTTCTCCGTCACCGCCGACAAGTCGACGCGGGCGACGGTGATGTTGTTGATGCCGGCCAGGGTGTCGGAATCCCCCGTCAACGTGACGCGATTGGGCTCTAAGTCCCACTTCACATTGTCCTGGGTCACGCCGCCGCCGTATTCCAGCTCCACCATCAGCGAGACTTCCTTCACCGCCTTGATGGGAACGGTGACGCTGACCGTGTCCGTGTCAAGGGTGATCTCGTCCAGATGGATGGGGTTGCCATCCGCGTCCCGGAGGATGTAGGTGCTGTCAAAGGTCCGCGTCCGGTCCAGGTCCGTGAGGTTCACGTCCACAAAAGCGTCCGCCACCTCCGCCAGAACCGCCTCCGGCCCGTAGATGATGACCGTGTTGGGGGAAAATACCAGCTGGTCCTGCACAAAACCCTCAGCGGCGCTGCCGTTGTTGACGCCCTTGACCTCGACGGTCTTGTGCTCTAATTTGTCCACATAGAAGTTGATGACCCCGGGATTGGTGCTGGCGCTGGAAATGGCGCTGGTGTCGGTACGCGCGGGATAGCGGATGCGCGGGGCGTAGGCGAAGGAGCCGGTGCGGGTGATCTGGGTCAGGTCCACCACCACCGCCAGGTCCGCTGAGGACAGCGACGAAATGGTCCGGCGGTTTCCCGTCAGGCTGACGGTGACGCTGGTGGCGCTGGGGTCGGAAATCACCAATTCCCGGCTCTCCCTGATGGTGCTCTCCCCCTCGAATACCACCTGGACGCCCCGAAACTCGGCGGGGATGTCGTCCCCCCGGGTTTCCACGACGTAGACCCAGAGAAACAGGGAGCACAGAAGGGAGAACGCCGCCATCACGAGGGTATGTACCGTTGGGTTTTTGATATGGAATTGCCTGTTCATTGCTCTTTCTTCCTCAAATCCAGTTTGGAACGCAGCCATTCGGAGATGGGGCGCTTTCCGGGTTCGGCTTCCTCTGTCATGAGTTCCTTCCGCAGCAGCGTCTCCATGGTTTCGGAGGAGAGGTGGCGCTTGAGCATCCCGTCCTCCGCCACGGAGATGGAGCCGGTTTCCTCAGAGACAATCACCACCACAGCGTCCGACTGCTCTGAAATGCCGATGCCGGCCCGGTGGCGCATCCCCAGGTCCTTGCTCAGGTTCATGTTATTGGACATGGGCAGCATACAGCCCGCGGCGGCAATGCGCCCGTCCTTGATGATCACTGCCCCGTCATGCAGGGGGGAGTTCTTGAAAAACAGGTTTTTTAGAAGCTCCGAGGTGACTGCGGCGTCCACTAAGGTGCCCGTGCTGATGGGGTCGGCGAGCTGGTTGTCCCGGACGAAGATGATCAGCGCCCCCGTCTTGGCGGCGGACATATCTGCGCAGGCCAGAGCGGTCTGGGTGATAACCGATTCCATGTTCAGCGACGAGATATCCCGGCCGAAAATACTGATGATCCGGCTGCTGCTCCCCACCTTTTCCAGCACACGCCGCAGTTCAGGCTGGAATATGATAATCAGCGCCAAAAATCCCAGTTCCATCGCCCGCGACAGCAGGAAGTTGATCATGGTGAGCTTGACAACCTCGGAGATCCAGAGCAGCACCACTAAGAGGAGTATTCCGGCCGCGACGCGCCCGCTGTTGGTGCGGCGGATCAGCCGCAGCACCTCAAAAATCAACAGCGCGACAATCAGAATGTCGATGGCGTCCGCGATGCCGATGGTTCGAATATATCGGATGGAATTGGACAGCGTTTCAAAAAAGGTGTTCATGTCTCTCCCCGGCTATCTGGAAATCAGTCCCCCGTCCATGGCAGGGGCGTCTGCGGCTTCATTCAACCCGCCCCCGCCCTGCGGCGGGGACGGTCACAGATGATTATAATACAATCCGCGCCATATGGCAAACGGAAATTGAAGAAAATCAGCCCCTGCCAAGGATTTTTTTACATTCCGCCACAGCGCGGTCCAACTGGCGGGGGGTATTGAAGGGCGAAACGCTGAATCGGACCGTACCCGTGGCGGCGGTTCCGGCGCTCCTGTGCGCCAGCGGGGCGCAGTGGAGGCCGCTTCGGACCGCGATACCGGCCCTATCCAGGGCTTCCCCGAGGGCCTCGCAGCTCATGTGTTCCGGCAGCACCGACAGCACCCCGGACTGAAGCGCGGCGGCGCCGGCGTAAAACAGCCGCAGCCCCTCCGCCTCCGCCAGTCCCCCGGCCAAAAGCTCCAGCAATTCCCGCTCCCGCGCCCGGACAGAGGCCGTCCCATGCTCCAATAGGTAGCGCAGCGCGGCGGACAGCCCCGCGATGCCTGCGACATTGTGGGTTCCGGCCTCAAGGCGGTCCGGCAGGAACTCCGGCATATCCTGAAGCATACTTTCCGAGCCGCTCCCGCCGTAGAGCAGCGGTGAAGCGCTGTTTTTGCACAGCAGCACCCCGGTCCCCTGGGGGCCCATCAGCCCCTTGTGGCCGGGCATCGCCACAAACTCCGCGCCGAGGGCGGCAAAATCCAGGTCGAGCACCCCGGCGGACTGGGAGGCGTCGATGATAAGGGGCTTTCCCGCCCTCCGGCACAGCTCCGCCAGCTCCCCTATGGGCAGCACATAGCCGAACACGTTGGAGACATGGGTGCAGACCACAGCCTCCGCCCGGGGCAGCTTTGCCGCGGCCTGCCTTAAAAATTCCTCCGGTGAAAACAGCTCGCCCGCCGCCACCAGGAGCTCCGCCCCGAGGGCGTGGAGGGGGCGGGTGACCGCGTTGTGCTCCCAGCCGGAAACCAGCACCCGGCCCCCCGGGCGTACAAGGGAGCGGATGGCGATGTTCAGCCCGTGTGTGGCGTTGAAGGTGAACACCACCTGCTCCGGGGAGGGCACATGGAACAGCCGGGAGAGCTGTTCCCGGCAGTTGTAGCAGCACTCCGCGGCGGCCATGGCCGGGGCGTGGCTCCCCCGCCCCGGCGAGGCCATGTGGTTGATGGCGTCCAGCACCGCCAGCTGCACGCCCTCCGGCTTATACAGGCTCGTGGCGGCGCTGTCGAGGTAGATCACACCCCCACCTCCCGCAGCGCCCCGTCGGGGTACAGGGCATACACGCGCCCGAAGGGGACGCCGGCGTTCCGCAGCGCGGCCAGGGCGCGGTCCAGGTTGTGCTCCCCCACCTTGACCCCGTAGGTGCAGCCGCCGGGGTTGGCGCTCTGGGGCGCTTTGGTGACCGAGGCGAAAACCCCGGCCCGCTGCAAAATTTTCGCCGCCCGCTGGGCCGCCGTCATGGAGCGGCAGAGAATGATATCGTGCATAGTGGCTTCCCGTCCTTTCCGGCGGACAGGCAGCGCGGTCCGCCGTTCCATCCTATGCGGAACGGACGCGGGATGCTATACTCACGGAACAATGAAATTTGCAATTTCATTGTTCCGTGAAAGGCTGCACTTTGTTCACGCACTCGCTTCGCTCACTCACTCCGTGAGAAGAATTATTGACGAAAACGCGGTTTCCGTCAATAATGGATTTGATTCTATTCCGCGCTGCGGCGCGGAACTCTGCGAGGCAGCGAGGGAAATAAGGAAAAGCGGGAATATTATCAATTCTCTTCCAGCAGGCACACGGCGTGGGCGGCGATGCCCTCTCCCCTGCCGGTGAAGCCGAGGTGTTCCTCCGTCGTGGCCTTGACGCTGACCTGGTCCGGGGAAGCATCCAGGGCCCGCGCGATATTCTCCCGCATCGCGGGAATATGCCCCGCCAGCCGGGGGGCCTGGGCGATGACAGTGCAGTCTAAGTTCCCCAGGCGCCAGCCTGCCGCCGCGACGCGCTCCCCCACCTGACGCAGCAGCGCCAGCGAATCCGCTCCGGCGTAGGCCGGGTCGCTGTCCGGGAACATCTGCCCGATGTCCCCCAGGGCCGCCGCCCCCAACAGCGCGTCCATCACCGCGTGGAGCAGCACGTCCGCGTCGGAGTGGCCCAGCAGCCCCTTTTCGTAAGGGATACACACACCGCCCAGCACCAGCGCCCGCCCCTCCGTCAGAATATGTACGTCGTAACCGTGGCCGATCCTCATGGCGCGGCCCTCCTTTTCTCCAAAATCGCCCGGGCCAGGACCAGATCCGCCGGGGTGGTCAGCTTGATATTGTCCTCGTCGCCGGGACTGAGGTAGACGCTGCAGCCGATGGCCTCCGCCGCGGCGCAGTCATCTGTATAATTTTTTCCCTGCTCCGCCGCCCGCTGGAGCGCCGCCCGGATCAGCTCCGCCCGGAAAGCCTGGGGCGTCTGCACCGCAAACAGCGAGCTCCGGTCCGGGGTTTCCACCACCACGCCCCTCCGGGCGCGTTTGACCGTGTCCTTCAGCGGCAGGGCCGGGGCAGCGCCGCCCCAGGACGCGGCGGCATCCACAGCGCCGGCGATGACCGCGCCGGTCACAAAGGGCCGCGCCGCGTCGTGGATGCAGATGATTTTGGCCTTCTTCGACACGGCCATGACGCCATTTAAGGCACTCTCCCCCCGCGTCGCCCCGCCGGGGACCACCAGGCGGAGCTTCGTCAGATGGTGCCTGTCCCGCAGCGCGGCTGCGGCCTCCAACTTCTCCGGCCGCGTCACCGCGACGATCTCGTCGATCACCGGGCTCTGTTCCAGCGCCAGAAGGCTCCGGCCCAGGATGCTGATGCCATCCAGCTCCAGAAACAGCTTATCCTCCCCCATGCGCTCCGACGCGCCCGCGGCCACCGCCACCGCCGCGCACCAGCCCCTCCGCGCCCGGCGCAGGCACTCCGTCAACCCTGACATTTCCGCTCCCCCTTTGCGCTTTTGGCGCACGGCATAGTCTATGCCGTGCGCCCTTCATCTAACACGCTGTATAACTCCCGCTCCACAGCCTCATAACTGCGTTCCTGGCTGAACATCATCTCGCTGATAAAAATCTGCTTGGCGCTGTGGAGCATTTTCCGTTCGCCGTTGGAAAGGCCGAACGCAGCCTCCCGCCGGACGAGAGATTTGATGACCGCGGCCACCTTCAGCAGGTCGCCGCTGCGAATACTGACCATATTCTCCCGGTAGCGGCGGTTCCAGTTGCTGTCCTCCGCTGTTTCCATCGCCGGGATGGCCCTGAAGATTTCGTCCGCCTGTTCGCGCCCGATAACCGGCCTTATGCCGATCCTGTCGCAGGCGTCCGTCGGGATCATGACCCTCATGTCCCCTTTGGGGATGTGCATCACGTAATAGCTCCTGTTTTTTCCTTCGACCCGCTTGACCTCGATCTCGCTGATTTCCCCCGCTCCGTGGAGCGGGTGGACGATCCTGTCTCCGATCCTGTAGTCCACTACCATCCCCTCCTTCCGCGTCTATTCCCCCTTATTATGAATTTATTTATTATACATGAAAATTTTTTATTTTGCAAGCTATTTTTCAGAAAAATCACGTTTTTTCGCCATATTTTTTCGCGAAAACCTCCATGCGCCTATGAAACGCCATTAAATATGACACTTCAAAGGCGCATGGAGGTTTTTCGCGTCCGACCCGCTATGCGGACCAGACGTTATACTCACGAGCGTAAGTCCGTCCCGAAGCTTTATCTCTGGTCTATGGGAACCACGGCCAGCGTTTTGCCCAAAGGCGCCAGCACCTTCAACACGGTATCGAGCTGCGGGCTGGTGCTTCCCTTTTCCATGCGGGCGATAATCGGCTGTTTTACGCCGCTGAGCTCCTCCAGCTTCTTCTGGCTGATGCCCTTTTCCCGTCTGGCCTTAATCAGCTCCCCGATCAAGGCTACCCGCAAATCGCTGGCGGCGATCTCCTCCGGCGTAAAAAACTCCCGTTCAAATTCTTCCCAGGTTCCACCGTTGGCACTGTTATTCATCAACGTCAAGTCCCCTTTCCTTCAGATCAGCCAGTTCACGCTTTGCCTGCGCGATTTCCCGTGCAGGTGTTTTCTGCGTTTTCTTCATAAATTGATGAAGCAAAACGAAGCTTCCTCCTGTCCATCCCACAAAGAAAATTCTGTTGCTCACAGGACGCAGCTCCCATAAATCGCCCTCAATGTGCTTGATATAAGGCTCTCCCAACCGTATTCCATAGCTGCTCAAAGCTTTTACATAATCGCGGATTTTGTTCAATTTGATACGGCTGTCTTTATCCCTCTTACTGGCAAGCTCTGTCAGATAATCCCACACAGGCCGTTTTCCGCTCTTGTCCCTATAAAAAAATATCCGGTGCAAGGCAGCGCCCCCTCTCTGCCTGAGATTATACTCTAAAGTTATTGCGCCGTCAAGCTCTGAACACGATCCACTTGCTGATGACATAGTTCAGTACGATGACAAGAACCTGAGCGGCGGTTTTCACCGCGATTCCAGGAAAGCGCAGCCGGGAGACGAACACAAACAATACCGCCTCTTCCACGGCCAGGGTGAACAGTCGACCCCCGAAAAAAGAGAGCATCTGTTTCAAAAAGCTCCCCTTCCCCTCCGCCGGCGCGGAGAACACCCAGATCCGGTTTGTAAAAAACGCGAAGGCCACCGCCAGAATCCAGGAGATGATATTCGCCACCAACTCATTGACGCCCAGGACGGCGTTGAACAGGGCAAAGACGGCAATGCTGAAGGCGGTGGTCAATCCGCCGAAAAAGAGATACAGCAACGCTTCCTTGTGCTTTCGGTAAAAGGGCTCAAACACACGCAGCGGCGGCAGCGCCATCAATCGGTCAAATATATCGCGGTCCACGGATATCCCACCCCATCGGTTCGTCAGTATCAGTCTTTTACAGTATAATCGTTCCCCACAAATATTACAACAGAAATCAGGAAAAACCGTTTTTAGGGGGAGTGTCCGGGCATACTATACGCATGTTGAACATTATCATACGCACAGTGGTCATATTTTTCGTCCTGCTGCTTCTGATGCGCTTACTGGGCAAGCGGCAGTTGGGGGAGCTGGAGCTGAACGAACTGGTGGTCTCGATTCTGATCGCGGACCTGGCCTCGGTGCCGCTGCAAAGCCCGGACCTTTCGATCTGGTACGGGCTGGTCCCCTGCGCGGCGCTGTTCGCCTGCGAATACCTTCTGGCCTGGGCGACAATGAAAAGCGTGAGCCTGCGTCGGATCGTCTGCGGGACGCCCTGTTTTCTGGTCATCCGGGGGGAGATTTGCCAGAGGGAGATGCGCCGCTGCCGCTTCACCGTGGACGAGCTGGCGGAGGAGCTGCGCAAGCAGGGCGTGGGCGACATCAGCGAGGCCCAGTACGCCGTCCTCGAAACCGATGGGACGCTGAATGTGATCCTCTACCCGGACCGCCGCCCGGTGACGGCGGGACAGCTCTCGATTCCCGTCGATGACGACGGCTACGGCGTGGTGCTGGTGGAGGACGGCGTCGTCCTCGACGGGAACCTGCGCTTCATGAAGCGCGACATGGCCTGGCTGCAAAAGGAGCTCAAAAGCCGCGGCTGCGCCGGCCCCCGGGAGGCCTACGCCCTGATCCTCTACGAGAGCGGGAAAATCTATTTTTCCAAAAAGCAGTAAGCCCCCTCCCCCGCTACGCTGGAAAACGCAGATGCAGCCACCGCCGCTGGCGGTGGCTGCATCAGTTTTATCGAGGCCGCAGGTCCGAGGCGGAAGCGGGAACGGAAAAGTCAGGAAGGGAGATATCTGCTGAGGAAAGCACCGCGTAGCCCGTTTCGCTGTCCTCGGAGGGCGCGACCACCATGCGGCGGACGGCGGTGTAGTCCTGATCGCTGTACTTTTCAAAATGCACCTCGGCGGTGGCGTCTATGACAAACGCGCCCTCGCTGCCGCCGTCACGCAGCGCCTGCGTCTCAAGCTCGTTGACCGCGTGTGTCATCTCGATGGAGAGCATGCCCACGTCCTCCGCAGGGCGGGGCAAGAACGCGCCCCAAAAGCGCAAAGACTGCATCGCCGCCGCCATGGCGCGGCTCTCCTCCGTTTCCGCCCACACCGGCGTCACCTCCGTTTCGGCCAGCGCCGCGCCTTCCTCCGGCGGCTCAGGCTGCGCAAGGGGCGTACCGTTTCCCGGGGGCGGCTGCGTGGAAACCGTCTGCTCCGGCGCCCACAACTGGCGCAGATGGGCGGCGTAGCGCTCGATCTTGTCCCGGAGCGGGAGCGCCGGTGGCAATTCCAGTTCCGCGTCCATGAAACCGTAATCCTCATAGTACAGCGCCCCCGCCGTGGGGCCGAGGACCACCCCGCCGCCGACGGTGCTGACCAGAAGCGTACTGCGTTCCAGCAGGGCGTTGACCTCTTCGGCAAAAGCCTCCATCTCCTGCGCCGGGAGTTCGATGGAAGAGGGCGTCATTGAAAAACTGACGGAGTTTTCCCTGGCCAGAATCGTCGCGGGCCGCTCCCAGCCGGGGGCGTCGTACCAGGTCAGTTCATAGAAGTACGAACCGATCCCCGTTCCCATGGCGGGGCAGTAGCGCAGAAGATAATCCTCCCCCTCGTCGGAGACATACTTGAACCATCTGGCCCAGCCGGCATGGGCGCTCTGGGGTTCGCTGATGACAAGAAGCGGCTCCCCCTCCGGGCCAGCCAGTGAAATCACGGCGGAATTGCCGCTGCTCTCGACGGAAAGTGTCTCCTGTACGCCGTCATGGTTGAGGTCGATGGGCAGCAACAGGCCCGTCTGCCCCTTCGCTTCGGCGGCGTTTAGCGCCGGCGGCTCCCCCCGGTCCGGCAACGCCGTATCCATGCCGGTGTCCGCGCCCTCGAACTCCATATCTGCCACGGTGACGGCTCCGGGCGCGTCATTGCGGACAAAGACGCGGTAAACGCCCGGCGGCACCCGGTCAATGTTCCCCTCCGCCCTGCCGCCGTCGCGGGTCTGGGAGACATAGGCCGCCGATTCCGTGGACTGCAAGCCCACGGTGAGAGCCGCGTCCTCCGGCGTCCAGGACAGCGAATAGCGGAAGTAGCCGCCCACGTCATAGCGCAGCAGCTCTTCCCCGATGAAAGCCGTTTCACCGGGGGCGATCAGGATGCGCTCCGCCGGGCCGTCGCTCCGGGAGGGCTCCGCCCCGGTGAACAGGCACAGCCCCGCGGCAGTCAACGCCGCCAGCACCGCCAATAGCGCCGCAATCCGGGTCTTCGGGTTCTTCGCCAGCACCGCCACCCGCTCCTTCAGCGCCTGTTTGCCGCCGCCCATGGTGGTGGCGCAGCACAGCAGGTCATATTTTCCGGCCCTGCGGGCGCTCAGGCCGATCAGGACGCGGCCGTATTCCGCCCGCGCCTCCTCCCCCAGACGGGCCACGGCGCCGGCGTCGCAGGCGGTTTCCGCGTCCCGGCGGGACAGGGCGGCGGCGTACCAGGCCAGGGGGTTAAACCAGTGCAGCGCCAGCGCCAGACAGCGCAGCGCCGCCCAGAAGGGGTCCCAGTGCAGATAGTGGGTTTCCTCGTGGACCAGGACGTGGCGCAGCGCTGCTTCGTCCTCCGCTGCCGCCGGAGTGAGGTAGATGGCCGGGCGAAAAAGGCCGAACAGGCAGGGCGTCGGCAGTCCATCGCAGACATACGCCGGCAGCATCCCCTTCTCCCCTTCAAAGGCCCTCCGGCCCCGCCGCAGGCGGCGGGCAAAGCTCAGGTTGCAGCCGAACAGCACCCCCGCTGTCGCAGCCGCGCCCACGGCCCAGAGGACGCCCAGCACATCCCGCGCCCGTAAGGCCGGTTCCTGTCCCAAACGCTCCGCCGGCGCGGCGGTTTCCGCGAACAGAAAATCTTCGCCGGCATTTGCGCCGCTATCGTAGTCCCCGGCGCTTTCGCTTTCCAGGTACGCGGCGGGCGGAAGCTCCCGCAGCTGCTCCTCCGCCCGGGCCGTCTGGGGCTGTTCTGTCAGGTTTTGCAGACTAAAGGGGGATTGAAACACCGTGACGGGCAGCAAAAGCCGCAGCAGCACCGGCAGCCAAAGGGCATATTGCAGCCGGGGGCTGAGCTTTCCCCGCAGCGCCGCCCGCAGGCCGATCCAGAGCAGCAGCAGCGCCGCCGATGAAGCAAACCAGAAGCTCATTTTCTCTCCCCCCTGATCTCGTCGAGCACCGCGTAGAGCCCGTCTATGTCCGCGTCCGTCAGCTCCGCCTGCTCCGCCATGGCGCTGAGCATCGCGCGGACGCTGCCCCGGTAGACCCTGCTGAGAAAGCTCTCTGTCTGCCGCCGCGCCGCCTCCCCCCGCGCCGCAAGGGCACGGTAGCGGTTCAGCTTCCCGTCCCCGTCGCAGGCCACGAGGCCCTTCTTCTCCATCCGCGCCAGCATGGTCAATGCCGTCGAGCGGCTCCAACCCGCCGTCTCCGCCAGCCGCTGCGCCACCTCGCGCCCCGTTTTGGCCCTGCCGCCGTCCTCCCAGAGGCACTCCATCACATTCCACTCCGCCGCCGTCAGGTCCAGCGTATGTTCTTCCATCCATCTCCACGTCCCTTCTGTCTACATTGTAAACTCATGATAGCACAGTTTGTCTACAATGTCAACAGGTGCTTTTGCCATAGATTTCTCTCCCTCTGCTTGACAAAGTTCTCCGGCTATGGGATAATAATGTAAAAAATGTCTCTTCCCTTCGCGTCGAGGGCGGAACAAGGGACAGAGAACGAAAAGCAGGAGGAAGCCCCCTCCCCCGCTGGCGGGAGCGGGCGGTGAGCGATGTGTTTACACTGATTCAGCAGGAGGGCCGCGCGCGGCGCGGCTCTTTTTTAACGCCCCACGGGCGCGTGGAGACGCCCGTGTTTATGAATGTGGGGACCCAGGCGGCGATCAAGGGCGGGCTCAGCGCCCTTGACCTGGAGCAGATCGGCTGCCAGGTGTTCCTGGCGAATACCTACCATCTGCACGTCCGTCCCGGCGACGGATTGATTCAGGAGCTGGGCGGGCTGCACAACTTCATGACCTGGTCCGGCCCCATCCTCACGGACAGCGGCGGCTTCCAGGTTTTCTCCCTGGCGCGGCTCCGGGATATTAAAGAAGAGGGCGTCGCGTTCCACTCCCATGTGAACGGCGCGCGGATTTTCATGGGGCCGGAGGAGAGTATGCGCATCCAGTCCAATCTGGGCTCGGACATTGCCATGGCCTTTGACGAGTGCGTCAAAATCCCCTCGCCCTACGAGTATGTCAAAGCCTCCTGCGCCCGCACGGCCCGCTGGCTTATGCGCTGCAAAACGGCTCTGGCGGAGTACAACGCCGCGCCGGACACGGTGAACCCGGGACAGATGCTCTTCGGCATCAACCAGGGGGCGGTATTCCACGACCTGCGCATCGCCCACATGAAGGAAATCGCGGAACTGGATCTGCCGGGTTATGCCATTGGCGGCCTGGCCGTGGGCGAGAGCCACCAGGAGATGTATGACACCATCGAGGCCGTTGAAGAGTACATGCCCAGGGACAAACCCCGCTACCTCATGGGCGTCGGGACGCCGGGGAACATCATCGAAGGCGTGGCCCGGGGCGTCGACTTCTTTGACTGCGTCATGCCCGCCCGCAACGGGCGTCACGGACACCTGTTCACCTGGTCCGGCATCATCAACCTGGGCAACCAGCGCTACGAGCGCGACAGCGCGCCGCCGGATAAGGACTGCGCCTGCCCCGTCTGCCGCCGCTACTCCCGCGCCTATCTCCGCCATCTGCACAAGGCCCAGGAGGCCCTGGCGCTGCGCCTGTGCGTCATGCACAACCTCTATTTTTACAACCAGCTCATGCTGCGCATCCGGGAAGCGCTGGACGCCGGGCGTTTTGAAGCTTTCCGGCGGGAGTACAGCGAAAAGCTCTCAGCAAGGATAAGTTTTCCTTGCAATTCTGTCCAAAACACGCTATACTGATTTTCCGTGAAAATAATAGGAGGTTTCCTGATGAAAAAACGAATGACAAAGCTGCTCTCTTCGCTCTCCCTCACCCTTGCCCTGCTCCTGGCGCTGACGGTCAACGTGAGCGCGGAAACAGGCGCGGTTTCCGCCGCCTCGATGTTCGGCGGCACGGGCTCGATGATTATCATGGTTGTCGTCATGATCGGCGTGTTCTATTTTCTGCTGATCCGTCCTGAGAACAAAAAACGGAAAAAGGCTGAAGAAATGCGCAACAGCCTGTCCGTCGGCGATAAAATCACCACCATCGGCGGCATCGTCGGAAAGATCGTCCATATCGGCAACGACCTGATTACCTTCGAGACCGGAGAGGACCGCGTCCGCATCCAGGTCACGAAATGGGCCATCTCCACCAACGAGATCCAGAAAAACGAGGATCCCAACAAGTGAGCTTTTCCACCGGCGCCGTGCCGGCATGTTTTTCCACCTCCCTGAATAAGCTGATACAAAGCTGATTCAGGGAGGTTTTATCATGGAGAAAAACGCCGGATGGAAAAAACACACCTATGTCCGGGCCTGGGCCGCCGGGCTCGGGGGAATTGCGCTGCTGCTGATTTTGCTGCTGCTGTGCGCGCTGTGCGCCCTGCACGTCCCCGCCCTGCAGGGCCGCGAAGCGCTGCTCGGACATGCCGCGCTGTTCCTCGCCGCTCTGGCGGTCGCCTGCGCCGCCGCGGGGGTGAACCAGGATGCCCGGCCCGCCGCCGTGGGAATCTGCCTCGGGATGCTTCTGCTGTTTTTGCTGGCCATGGCGCTTGCCTCGGAGGGCTCCACGGTCGCGAACCTGAGCATGTTGTTCAGCCTGCTCTGCCTTGCCGGGGCGGGCCTGCTGGCTTTGATGCTCGGAAAACCCCGGCGGCATGGGCGCAAACGGAAAAGATAGCGCTTTTCCCGCTCCTGGCGCGGGCCTGGCCTGACACAATTTACATAACAACCGGGCATAATTCACAAAAATATGATTTTTCTCCCCATGCCCCTTGCATGTGCCGGAAAAAAGGATTATATTAGGATTGCTTACAAAAAGTGTAAATTGTGTAACAATTTCTGTAACCAATTAACGCCGCCCCGGCGGCTCGTATTTAAAGGTGAAAGGACACAGTTTATGCTGACACTGTCTGCCCCGCGCTTCCGGCGTCCGCGGCTCCAGGTGGATTCCGCGCTTCGGAACGGGGAGCTCTTGCTGCTTGTGATGCTGGCCGCCGGGGTACTGGCGGGGGGCGTCGTGGGCTTCTTTTCTCTGCAAAACGGGGATGCCGGTCCGCTGGAAGATTATGTCGCTTCCCGCTTCCTCTGCGCCAGCCTCCCCACAGCGCTTCTGAACGCCTCGGGCTTTTTTCTTCTGCTGGGCGCCGCCGCCACCAGCTACCTCGGGGTGCTGGCGCTCCCTGTCGTGGTGTTCCTGCGGGGCTATCTGCTGAGCTGCGCCGTGTCCGGGCTTTACGCGCTGTTCTCCCTCCGGGGCCTGGGCTGCGCCCTGCTGCTGCGCGGCATCCCGGGGCTTCTGGTCATCCCCTGCTTCTACTGCGCCGCCTGCGCCGCGCTGGCAAGCTCCCGGCGGCTGCTGTCCCTCCGCCTCGGCCAGCCCGGCCCCGCGGCCAGGGGCGGCCTGGGCTGCATCCCCCTCTCCGCCGGAGTTGTCCTTTTTGATGCTTTTTACGGGTATTATATCGTCCCGGCGATGTTCTCCGGTTTTTGACCGCTTGCACTGTTGGGAAAACAGTGTGTATATTTTATATTGGGGTGAGCTTTCCTATGAAAGATTATGAGTGCATGGCAAGCTATGAGCGCTATCTGAAAGACGAGCGCCACGTTTCGGCAAATACAATGTGCTCTTATATGCGGGACATCCGCCAGCTCGCCGCCTACCTCTCCGCCAATACCGGGCATGGGCTTTCCGACGCGGAGGACGGCGATTTGGCGGGATATACGGCCTGGGAAAAGGAAAATGGAAAGTCCGCCGCCACCGTCGCCCGCTCCATCGCCTCTATGAAGGGCTTTTATGGTTTCCTCGCCGAGAAAAGGGCGATCCGGAGCAATCCCAGCGCCCGCCTTGTCCCGGAACGGGTGCCGCCGAAGCTGCCCCAGATCCTCACCAGCAAGGAAGTGGAGCTGCTGCTCAAGCAGCCGGTCTGCGTCGATCCCAAGGGCTACCGGGATCGCGCCATGCTGGAGCTGCTGTATGCCACGGGAATCCGCGTCAGCGAGCTGATCAGCCTTGACGTCGGCGACGTCAACATCCCCGCCGCGGTCATCACCTGCCAGGGGCGGGACGGACGGGCCCGGGTCATTCCCATCTACGCCGCCGCCGTCCGTGCGCTGAATGAATACATTGAGTTTATCCGCCCCCACATGCTCGCCTCTTCGACGGAAAAGGCGCTGTTTGTCAACCTCAGCGGCGCGCGCATGAGCCGCCAGGGCTTCTGGAAGCTGATGAAAACCTACCAGGACAAGGCGGGCATCGAGAAGGATATCACGCCCCGCAGCCTGCGCCACTCCTTCGCCGCGCATCTGCTGGAAAACGGCGCGGACCTCCACTCCATCCAGGAGATGATGGGCCACGCGGATATCAGCACCACCCAGGTCTATTCCCATCTGGTGAAAAGCCGTCTGAAGGACGTCTACCGCAAGGCTCATCCCCGCGCATAGCCATGGGGACAGATAGATCGCACGATTGCTGAGGATCACAGGTTTGAGAATTTTAGGCATTGACCCGGGGATCGCCACCGTGGGCTTCGGGGTGGTGGACACGGAACCGGGGCGCCTGCGCTATGTGAGCTGCGGCGTGATCACCACGCCGGCCCACACGGCCCTCTCCGCCCGGCTTGACCAGATTTACACCGACCTTCAGGAGCTCTTCGACACCTTCCGTCCGGAGCAGATTTCCATTGAGGAACTGTTTTTCAGCAAAAACATCACCACCGGCATCTCCGTCGCCCACGGGCGCGGGGTCATTCTTCTGGCGGCGTATCAGAATCAGATCCCCGTTTATGAGTATACGCCGATGCAGGTCAAGCAGTCGGTGGTGGGCTACGGCCTGGCGGAAAAGCGGCAGGTCATCGACATGGTGCGGCGTATCCTTCAGATGCCGGCGGCGCCGAAGCCCGACGACGCGGCGGACGCCGTGGCCCTGGCCATCTGCCACGCCCGCAGCGCCACTTCACTTTTGACAAAGCTCGGAGGAGAGCAGCCATGTTCCACTATATAAGCGGCCCTGTCGCGGAGCTGGGCCCCAACCTCGCGGTCATTGACTGCGGCGGCCTGGGCTTCCAGGTCAACACCTCCGCCTACACCCTCGCCGGCCTTCAGACGGGCGCGAAGGCGAAATTGTTCACCTATGTCCACATCCGCGAGGAGCTGTTCGAGATTTACGGCTTCCTCAGCAGGGCGGAAAAGCGCTGCTTCGAGCTGCTGCTGGGCGTCAGCGGCGTTGGGCCGAAGGCGGCGCTGGCCATCCTCTCCACAGGCTCGCCGGAAGAGGTTATTTTCTCCATTGTCTCCGGGGACGAGAAGGCCATCATGGCCGCCCAGGGCGTGGGGAAAAAAATCGCCCAGCGGATCATCCTTGAGCTCAAGGACAAGCTCGCCAGCGAGACTTCGTCCATCTCCTTCCCCGGCGGCAAGAGCGCCCCGGTCCTGCCCCGCGGCGGCGGAAACCGGGACGACGTGGCCGCGGCCCTGACGGTGCTGGGCTATGCCTCCGCGGAGATCAACGCCGCGCTGAAGGGGATAGATTTGGACCAAATCAGCGTGGAGGACGGCGTCAAGGCCGCCCTGCGGGCGATGATGACAAAATAAGAGGGGTACTATGAGCATCAGCTTTTCGGACGAGAGCTTCGCGGAGGCCATTACCACCACCTCCGCGCTTCCGGAGGACGGGAACGAGGTGTCGCTCCGCCCCCGTTATCTGAACGAGTACGTGGGACAGGCCAAGGCGAAGGAAAATCTGGAGGTGTTCATCGAGGCAGCCAAGCTGCGCGGCGAACCCCTCGACCATGTGCTGCTCTCCGGCCCCCCGGGCCTGGGCAAAACCACGCTGGCCTCCATTATCGCCAATGAGATGAGCGTGAATATGCGCATCACCTCCGGGCCGACGATTGAAAAGCCCGGCGACCTGGTGGCGCTGCTGACCAACCTGCAGCCCAATGACATCCTGTTTGTGGATGAGATCCACCGGCTGAACCACCAGGTGGAGGAAATTTTGTACCCCGCGATGGAGGATTATGTCATCGACATCATCATCGGCAAAGGACCAAGCGCCAACTCCATCCGGCTGAACCTGCCGAAATTTACGCTGATCGGCGCGACCACCCGCTCCGGCCAGCTGACCGCTCCGCTGCGGGACCGCTTCGGCGTGGTGCTGCGCCTCGAGCTCTACAACGTCGCCGAGCTGCAGCGGATCGTGGAGCGCTCCGCCGGCATCCTCGGCGTGTCGATTGAGCGGGAGGGCGCGGAGGAAATCGCCAAACGCAGCCGGGGGACGCCCCGCATTGCCAACCGAATGCTCCGCCGGGTCCGGGATTTTGCCCAGGTCCGCGCCGACGGCGTGATTACGCGGGAGGTGGCGGACGCCGCCCTGACCCGCCTCGAGGTAGACCACATGGGCCTGGACGCCCTCGACCGCCGGATGCTGCGCAGCATCATTGAGTTTTACCACGGCGGCCCCGTGGGGCTGGAAACCCTCGCCGCCACCATCAATGAGGAAGCCGTCACTCTTGAGGACGTCTACGAGCCCTATCTGCTGCAGCAGGGCTTCTTAACGCGCACGCCCCGGGGCCGCTGCGTCACCCAAAAGGCTTACGCCCACTTGAATATTCCCTTCATGGGCCAGAGCAGTCTGGAGCTTTAAAGACTTTTTTCCATGCATAACGTTTATTTTGAATGGGTTTCCAGCCCGCGATCCTCTCCCCTCCGTCGCAGGAAACGCAGGTAATGGGTCAATATTTGTCCGCTGAATTTTTTCCGGGCCTGTTTTTTGGTTTTTTTTGCAGTTTTCCTTGACATATTATTATTCAGTGTATATAATGGTAGCGGCAGAAAATTGGTGAACCGCTTTGACTGACTATTCCGCGTATTCCGATATTCAACTGTTGCGCCTGGCCGGGGCCGGGGACCGTTCCGCTGAAGACGCGCTCATCCTCCGCTACCGCTGTCTCGTCCGCTCCTGCACCAGGCCCTATTTCCTGGCCGGGGGCGATCGGGAGGATTTGGTACAGGAGGGTATGATCGGGCTGATTTCCGCAATGCGGGAATTTGATCCCTCCGGCGGGGCCTCCTTCCGGACCTATGCCGAGCTGTGCATCCGCCGCCGGGTCATCAGTGCGGCGAAATCAGCTTCACGGCAAAAGCACGCACCGTTAAACGATGGTATTTCACTGGATGAAATCCTCTCTGAAGAGAACCAGAACGTATCCTTTTTCACGGGGCAGAGATTTGCCCGCTCTCCCGAGGATCAGATGCTGGCCCGGGAACGGGAGCGGGATTTTTATGAAACCTATTCACGGTATTTGTCCGCGTTTGAGGCAGAAATTCTCGAATATTACCTGAAAGGGCTGAGTTATCAGGAGATCGGGGATAAGTGTGGCCGTTCCCTCAAAAGCGTGGACAATGCCATCCAGCGCATTCGGAACAAGCTATCCCGGCGCTTCACCCATGGCGATTTCAGCTAAGTTTAGCTGTCGCAATATTAAAAGCCCCCAAAAGGCGGAATCAAAAAGAGAGGATTCGAAATGTACGAAGACAAGACCTTAGTGTGCAAAGAATGCGGCAATGAGTTCGTATTCACCGCAGGCGAGCAGGAGTTCTATGCCGAGCGCGGCTTCCAGAACGAGCCCCAGCGCTGCAAGGCATGCCGCGACGCCCGCAAGGCCGCTGCCCGCGGCCCGCGCGAGTTCTTCACCGCCGTCTGCGCCGCCTGCGGCGGTGAGGCCAGGGTTCCATTCCAGCCCAGGGACGACCGCCCCGTCTACTGCAGCGACTGCTTCGCCAAGATGAAAGCGGCGGAGTGAGCTTCCAAACAAACAAAAAAGCATGTCACCGACATGCTTTTTTGTTTGTTTGGGGAAACATATAATCTGTGCCGCCTTCTGCCCGGATGGGGAGAAGGCGGCGCAAAGCAAAGAGGCATCTCAGGCGTAACGTGTCCGCATGACTTCCTCCCAGGCGCAATAGCCCTCCACCGAGAGGTGGGGCGAGCCGTCCCAGCCGGCGTATTCCGGCGGGAGATAGCCGTCTTCGCCGCAAAGCGCGGAATACACATCGAGATACCAGCACTGCTTCTCCTCCGCCATGCGGTAGAGCGCCTCGTTGAAGGCCCGGATTGCCTCCATGCTGTAATTCCCGTCTTCAGCCCGTTCCCGCGTCACCGGCGCCAGGGATATCACGTAGATCTCCGCCTCCGGCATGGCCGCGCGGATGCGGTCGACAAGAGGGGCATAGAGGGCGCAGAAATTCTCCGGGCTGCTGTAGAGGTCGAACACGCCGTAGGTGATGTAGACCCTTCGGTAACTGTTTGCGCACAACTGCTCCATCCAGCGCTCGGCGTCGATAATTGAGGTGTACTCATCACCGTAAAAGTCCATAATGCCGTGGAGGCCGGAATAGATGCCCATCCCCTGGGCCAGGGAGGAGCCGAGCATGGCGCTGTCGGCGAAGAAGGCGTCCTCCGCCCGCTCCCGAAGGGCCAGGTCGGGCCAGCTCCACTCCCGCAGTGTAAACTTCACGCGCAGGGAGCGGCGGGCCATGCGGGCCAGGGCCGCGGCGGCCTCGGCGTGGGAAATCGCATCGTCCGGGCGGAAATTGGTGCGCCCCGTGGCCGCGGCGGAGAAGATTCCCGCCCGGTAAAGGCTGTAGACCGCGCCGGCGCAGGCGGCGTCCGCGGGCACGTCGCCGACCCGGCCCTGCGGCACATCATTGAGCGCCGGCAGCGCCTTCCCGGGCAGCGCCTGGGACAGCAGCACCGCGAAATCCCCCCGGCTGATCGACGCGGCGGCGTTTTCCTCCGCCCCGGCGGGCAGCCCATTGTCAGAAGCGTAATCCCAGTAGGCCCGGTACCAGGGGTCTGTCGCGGGAAACTCCGCCTCCCCCGTGTTGTACAGGCTGTGCAGGCGGCAGGCCAGCACCAGCGCTTCCGCATGGCTCAGCGGCTGCGCCATTCCGAACACGCCGCCGCTGCCAAGCATCAGCCCCAGCTCGTACACCGCGGCGACGCTGTCCCGGTAAGGGCTGTCCGCCGCCACGTCGGAAAACAGCCCGTCGCTGTACCGCGCCGTGGGGCGCAGATTGGCGAAGCCCGGACCGGCATTCGCCCGCGCCGGTACGCACAGGGCCAGCGCCAGTATCAGCGCCAGCGTCAGAGAAATACATCGTTTCATAGCTCCTTCTCCCCTATCGGTAATTGTATGATTTTCCTCCCGCTGCGCATGGCGTAAAGAATCGTCGCCTGTGTCCCGCCTGGGAGGCCGTTATATACCGCGATGAGGTATTCCGCCGCGTCCACCATATAGCGGTTGCGCCGCATCATGCAGTCGGCGGTGTAGCTCCGGGAGATCACGGTGTGGAAGTCGCATTCCGTCACAAGGCGGTCGTAGCGGCGGCGCTGGGCTTCGCTCCAGTGCGCCGACTGGTCCTCGCAGGGGATCGCGGCCTCGATCGTCACCTCCGGGTGCTCCTCCCGCAGCGCCATAACCGCCTCGCAGAAATAAAAGTCACAGCCCGTGGCCATGCCGCAGAGGTAATGCCGCACCCCATCTATATATACCGCCTCGACGGCATCAAATATGTATCGTTTGAGCCTGATACAGCGCGAATCCTCCTCATTTTCCCTCCATGGGAGCTTGGCCTCCCTGTGACCTGTGAACGCGCAGGCGTGTTTTATATCATTGTTATTCATATGCGCCACCTGTTATGCCCTGCCCTTCCACGCCGGAAAGGCGTTTTTTGCCGCCCCTCCGGGCGAACGCCATCATTGTACACGACGAAAAGAATCTTGTCAAAACCTATTGCAATTTCCCCCAGACTGTGCTATAGTACCATACGAACTGAATAGGAAGATCTTCAGGGCAGGGTGAAATTCCCGACCGGCAGTGAAAGTCTGCGAGCCTTTTCCCTCGGGAAGGGTTGATACGGTGTAATTCCGTAACCGACGGTATAGTCCGGATGGAAGAAGATGCTTCGGCTTGCGCGTTTTGGGGGAAATGCGGCAGTCCGACGGTGCCTGGAAGAAGAGCTTCTCTTTCAGGCAATCTTTATTTTTCGGAGGTATCCCATGAAAAGCACAAGCAAAACCGCCTATTTCGCGAAAGTCGCCATGCTCGGCGTCCTGGCCTATCTGGTCATGTTCATCGAGTTTGCCCTCCCCTTCTTCCCCTCCTTCCTGAAGCTGGACCTCAGCGACCTGGTCCCCCTGATCGGCTCCCTGGCCCTCGGCCCCGTCGCCGGCCTGCTGATTGAGCTGTTGAAGAACCTGCTCCATCTGCTCACCACCCACACCGGCGGCGTCGGTGAGCTGGCGAATTTCATTGTAGGCAGCGCCTTTGTCTGCACCGCAGGCATCATCTACCAGCACAACAAGACGAGGCTCGGCGCTGTGATTGCCTTGGCCTGCTCCGTGCTGGCGATGATCGTTTCCGGCGCGCTGGTGAACTACTTCATCACCGTCCCCCTCTATGCCATTGTCCTGGGTCTCTCCACGGAGAGCATCGTGGGCATGTCCAGCGCCGTCATTCCCGCGATCCATGACAAGCTGACGCTGATCCTCTTCGCCTTCTGCCCCTTCAACCTGCTCAAGGGCATTGTTTTGACCCTGATTACCATGCCGCTGTACAAGCGCGTTTCCCCCATGCTCAAGCGGGAGAATCTGCGCGGCGGCAAGAAGGAGGCGAAGGTCTGACTTGACCCTCCGCTTCCAACGCCTCAGTCCCAACGCCTCAGTCCCCACGGCGGCCACCCCCTTCGCCGCGGGTTATGACCTGCGGGCCTGCCTCGACGCTCCCGTCGATATCGCCCCCGGGCAGACCGTGATGGTCGGCACCGGCCTGGCCATCGCCCTCCCGGAGGGCTGGTTCGGCGCGGTGTTCGCCCGCAGCGGCCTGGCCGCCCGGCAGGGCCTCCGCCCCGCCAACTGCGTCGGCGTCTGCGACTGCGACTACCGGGGAGAATATCTCATCCCCCTGCACAACGACAGCGATGAAACCCGTACCGTTTCCCACGGCGACAGAATCGCCCAACTGGTCCTGCTCCCCTGTCCCCGTATTGAATTTGAAGAGGCGGAAAGCCTTCCCGCCTCCGGCCGCGGCGTTTCCGGTTTTGGGAGTACTGGGCTTTCCTAATATGTTTTTGGAAAATACCGCACAACTCCGCCGCCGGAGTTGGGCGGTATTTTAGTACAATTAAACGAAAAGTTCAAATATCGAATATTTTTGAATTTTTTGCTTGATTATTCATTTTCGTTATATTATAATGCACAAATAGTTCGGTAATACCTACGAAACGAAAAAGGAGAAGGAACAAAAATGAAAAAACTGATTTGCATCGTGCTGGCGCTGTGTATGGCCGCCGCGTTGGCCGCCTGCGGCGGAAGCTCCAGCTCTGGAAACAACAGCACGACGGCCGCGAACAACAACACCGCTTCGGCGAACAACGCGCCCGCGGCGGGCACGGAAGCTTCCGCGTCCGGCAGCTCCCTGACCACGATCGAGGCCGGCAAGCTGACGATTTCCACCAGCCCTGACTTCCCTCCCTTCGAGTACACGGATGACAGCGGCAACGTCATCGGAATCGAGCCGGAGCTCATGAAGCTGATCTGCGACAAGCTGGGGCTGGAACTGCAGATTGACGCGATGGACTTCAACAGCGCGCTTCTGGCAGCCGAAAACGGAAAGAGCGACGCGGTGGTTTCGGGCGTCACTGTCCGCGAGGACCGCAAAGCCCTGTTTGACTTCACCACCAGCTACACCACGATTACGCAGGCGATTGTCTCGAAGGAAGGTTCCGGCATCACCATGGAGAACCTTGGTTCCTACCGCATCGGCGTCCAGAGCGGCACAACCGGACAGGAGTTTGTGGAAGAGGACTTCGGCCAGGACACCGTGTTTGCCTACGATACCTATTCCCTGGTGTTCCAGGCCCTAAACAACGGGCAGGTCGACTGCATCGTCATGGACGACGCGGTTGCAAAGGCTTATATCGCTTCCAATCCCGGCCTGACCATGACAAACACCACGTATTCGCCTGAGGAGTACGCCTTTGGGTTCCACAAGGGCAACGAGGCGCTGGTGAACGCGGTCAACAGCGCGCTGGCTGAGCTGATGGCCGACGGTACAGTGGACAGCATCATCAGCAAATACATGACGGAGTAAGATTATGATGGAAAAGGGCGGTCCCATGATGAACCGCCTTTTTCCATTCTGAGGAAAAGAGAGGTGTTTTCCCCTTGTCCAGTTACGAGCTCTGGAAGGAACTGATGCGCAGCGGAGACAGCTCCGTCACCGCGCTGCAGAGAGCATATGTCTACTTCTACCAGGCGTTCATCGAAAACAACCGCTGGCAGCAATACTTAAACGGCGTATTGACGACACTGTGGGTGACGGCGGCGGCGCTGGTGCTCGGTATTATCTTAGGCGTCATTGTCGCGGTGATCCGCACTGCCCATGACCAGCAGCGCCCGGGCCAGCGCAATCCCCTCCTTGGTATCTGCAACTTTATCCTGAAAATCTACGTCACCGTCATCCGCGGAACGCCTATGATGGTGCAGCTGATGATCATGGGCTTCGTCATTTTCGCAAGCAGCCGTTCCTTTGCATTGGTTGGCGCGCTGACACTGGGCATCAACTCCGGGGCCTACGTTTCAGAGATCATCCGCGGCGGCCTGATGGCTGTGGACGGGGGGCAGATGGAGGCGGGGCGCAGTCTCGGCCTGAACTATGCCGATACCATGCGCTTTATCATCGTCCCGCAGGCGGTCAAGGCAATTCTGCCCGCCCTTGGCAACGAATTTATCGTGCTGCTGAAGGACACCTCCCTCATCAGCGTCATCGGCGGCAAGGAACTGCTTTACGCCGCCCGGGGCGTTGTCAGCCGGACCTACGAAGCCATGTATCCGTTTCTCGGTACCGCGCTGATCTATCTGGTGCTGGTGATGATTTTCACCTGGCTGCTGGGGATCTTTGAAAGGAGGCTGCGGCAGAGTGATCGACGTTAAAAACCTCTCGAAGTCCTTCGGGGACCACCTGGTCCTGGACAACATCAGCGAGCACATCCACCCCGGGGAAAAGGTGGTCATCATCGGCCCCTCCGGCAGCGGCAAGAGCACCTTCCTCCGCTGCCTGAACCTCCTCGAGATTCCCACGAAAGGCAGCATCACCTTTGACGGCGTCGACATCACGGACCCCAAGGTCAACATCGACGGCATCCGCCGCCAGATGGGGATGGTGTTCCAGCATTTCAATCTGTTCCCCAACATGACCATCCGCAAAAATATCACCCTTGCCCCGGTGTGGACGGGCCTGATGAAGCAGGCGGAAGCGGACGAGGCGGCGGAATCCCTGCTGCGGCGGGTGGGGCTGGAGGACAAGGCGGAGGCTTATCCCGCCCAGCTCTCCGGCGGACAAAAGCAGCGCATCGCCATCGTCCGCGCCATGGCAATGAAGCCCAAGCTGATGCTCTTTGACGAGCCCACCAGCGCCCTTGACCCGGAGATGGTCGGCGAGGTGCTGGACGTCATGCGGGAGCTTGCCGACGAGGGCATGACCATGGTGGTCGTCACCCACGAGATGGGCTTTGCCCGGGAAGTCGGGACCAGGGTGCTCTTCATGGCGGACGGCATCGTCATGGAGCAGAACACCCCATCGGAACTGTTCGGCAATCCCAAATGCGAACGTCTGCGCGGTTTTCTCGCGAAAGTCCTGTAAGACACAGGGGTGCTCCGAAAAGCTTTGCTTTTTGGAGCACCCCTGTGTCTTTATTATCTCGCGTCCCAGAGTACCGCGCCGCGTTTGAGGCGCTGCAGCCCGTCTTCGAGGGTCGCGCCCGTGCAGGCGATGTTCATGCGGATAAAGTTCTCCCCTGTCGCGCCATAAGCGCCGCCCCGGGTGACAAACAGCCCCGTTTCCTTCCGAAGGAAGGCGCAAAACTCCGTGGCCGGCATCCCCAGGTCAATCCAGAGCAGGTAAGTCGCCTCTGAGGGGACCAGGTGGAAACGCGGCAGCTCCGCCCTTAGAAAGGCGTCCACCCTGCGGCGGTTGACGGAAATGTGTTCCCGCAGGGCATCCAGCCAGGGGCCGCCCCTTGTGAACGCCGCCACCGCCGCCGGCACCGCCAGGGCGTTGGGTTCAGCTACCTCGTCCGTGTTCAGCCCGCGAAACACCTTGTGCCGCAGCGCCGGGTCCGCCACGCTGACCGCTGCCGTCTGCATCCCGGCCAGATTGAAGGCTTTCGTTGGCGCGATACATGTGATGGCAATGTCCCGGCAGGTTTCCGATACGGAAGCGAAGGGCACGTATCCTCTGCCCGGCTCCGTCAGGTCGCAGTGGATTTCGTCCGCGACCACGGCGACGTGGTGCTGTTTGCAGAGCTCCCCGATCCGCCCCAGCGCTTCCCGATCCCAAATCTTTCCCACGGGGTTGTGAGGGTTGCACAAAATCATCAGGGTGGTCTGGGGATCTGACAGCTTCCGTTCGAGGTCTTCAAAATCCACTGAGTAAACCCCGTTTTCATAACGCAAGGGATTTTCCAGGACGCGGCAGCCGTTGTTGACGATGGAATTGAAAAAGATGTTGTAAACCGGCGTCTGTATCAGCACGTTTTCATTGGGAGTTGTCAGCTTGCGCACGATGCTCGAAATCGCCGGTACAACCCCTGTGCAGAAGCTCAGCCACTCCCGTTCCATGCGAAAGCCGTGGCGGCGTTCCCACCAGCCGATATATGCCTCATACCATTCGTCGGGCAGGACGCTGTAACCGAAAATCCCGTGTTCCAGACGGGCCTGAAGGGCTTCCAGTATCTCCGGCGCGGCGCGGAAGTCCATGTCCGCCACCCACATGGGAAGCTCCTTCTCCCCCACGTTCCATTTGAGGGAGCCTGTCCCCCGGCGGTTGATTGCCTCATTAAAATCATATGCCATATTTCTCACCACTCCGGCCTTTCCGGCCGTTCCTCCACGGCCTCGCAAAAGATCTCCGTCTTCCCCGGGTCGACGCGCTCCTTCTCCAAAATCAGCTTACCGATGCCCGCCGCCCGCAGGGTCCCCCCTCCGGGATTCAGCACACTGTCCACGCGGTTGACAATCTCCGCATCCATTGTGGAGTATTCAAAGGCATAGGTCGTGTCCAGCAGCTTGCAGTTTTTCATAATGAGGTTTTCAATGTAACACATCCCCTGCAGACTCTCGATGGTGCAGTCCACGAGCGTCAGGTTTTTGGCGTTCCAGCCCAGATACTCCCCGGAGATAAAGGAATCGTAGACCGTGACATTTTCCGTGTTCCAGAAGGCGTCCTTTGTCAGCAGCTTCGAGCCGCGGATTACCACATTCTTTGCCCCGTCGAAGCCGTAGTTGCCGTCCAGGCGCAGCCCCTCGATTTCCATGTCCGCGCAGTTCATGGCAAAATAGTCGCCCTTTGCCAGAACATTTTTCATCTGCACATCCCGGCAGTTCCACAGGGTTTCGGCGGCGTTGGTCAGCTGTACGTTTTCCAGCCGCAGCCCCGCGCAGCGGCGGAAATTTTTCGGCGCCTCTATGATGGCGTCCTTTACGGCGACGCGGTTGCTGTACCACACCCCGGCCCGCGCCGTATCGTACCAGGTGCAGTCCTCCGCCGTGATATCCTCCGCGTACCACAGCGGGTATTTCCAGCGGAACATGCAGCCCGTCAGCTCGATGTTGCGGCTCTCCTTCAGCGGCGATTCCCCGTCTTCAAACACGCTGTCCACGATGCGCAAATCCCGCCCGTGGAACAACGCCCGCTCTCCAACAAATTTTTGCTGTCTCAGTTCTGTCATAATGCTGCTCCTTTTGCATATTCTTTCTTTTCTATGCCTGATATCATACGTTTTTTTCCGTAATTTGTCAACAACAATAAAACATCCGCCCTTCCGGGCGGATGTTTTATTGTTGTTTCGTGTATCAGCGGCCGAACTGGCAGTCGTTGTTGCCGGAAACGGTGGTCCACATCTCGAGCATGTTGATGGGGTCGTTGAAATCGGCAATCCAGCCCTCGCGCGCGAAGTCGAAGTTACCGGCCTTGCGCTCCTCGAGGAACACGTTCCAATCCTGCTGCTCAATGCTCAGGTCGATGCCCACGACGGCCAGATCCTGCTGGATGGACTCAGCGATGGCGATGTGGCCGGAGGTGGGATTGGTGATATAGGTCAGCTGGATCGGCGTGGAGTCGGAGAGCATCCCGTTGTCGTCAAACTCATAGCCCGCCGTCGTCAGCAGGGAACGCGCTAAGGTCACGGTCTCATCATAGGCATCGTTGATGCCATAGGCGTCGAAGTAGCCGTCCTTGGGATCGCTCTTAAACACGCCGCCATTGCCGTCGGCCATGCCCAGGGGGATGAAGGAGTTGGCGGCGACCTGTCCGGTCTGGCCGATGTTGTCGCAGATATAGTCGCGGTCGATCAGCAGGGAGAAGGCCTGACGCATGAGGGTGGCCTGCTCCGGGGTCTTGCCGTTGAAGATGGCGCTCTTGCAGTTGAAGGCCACATAGTAGGTGCCCAGCTCATCCACAATGTGGAACTCGCTGTTGTTGTTGGCCAGCAGATTGGCGATCTCATCGGTGGGAACGGTATCGCAGAAGTCGAGGTTGCCGGCATTGTAAGCGGCAAAGATGGCGGTGTCGTCGGCGGAGAGCATGTACTCTAATTTCTCGACAGTCACCTTATCGGCGTCGAACCAGTAGGGGTTCTTCTCATAGGTCATGGAAACAGCGTGGTTCCAGCCGGTGCAGACATAAGCGCCGTTGGAGACAAAGCCGGCCTCGGTGCACCAGCCGCCGGGGCTGGTCTGCCAGTCGGCATAGGACTCAACCGCGGACTGCTTCACGGGGTAGAAGGTCGGGAAGGCCATCAGATCCTCCATGTAGGCGCAGGGGGCGATCAGGGTGAACTGCAGGGTGGTGTCGTCCAGGGCGGTGACAGCCAGATCGTTGGGATAGCCCTCGAAGCCGGAGAACATGTAGGCGTAGTCGGCGGCGGTCTCGTCGGCGGAGGCGCGCTTCCATGCGTACTCAAAGTCAGCGGCGGTCAGGTCGCTGCCGTCGGACCACTTCAGGCCGTCCCGCAGGGTGACGGTGTAGGTCAGGCCGTCGGCGCTGGTCTCGTAACCGGTGGCGCAGGCCGGGACAGTCTTGCCGCTGGCGTCATAGGTGTACAGCCCGGAGAAAGAGTTGGCAGCCAGGCAGGCGCCATCGACGGAGCTGTTCAGCGCCGGATCGAGGTAGTCAGGCTCGCTGGCCAGTTGCAGGCGCAGGGTGTCAGAGCCATTGTTCATTTTGGAGAACATGAAGAACTTCGTGGCAAAGGGGTTGGAGTAGATGCCGTCCACATAGTCCTTCTGCATGTAGATGTCGTTGTAATAATAGATGGGGATGACGCAGTTGGTGGCCATCAGGATGTCTTCAGCCTGGTGCATCAGCTCGGTGCGGCGGGTAAAGTCTGTCTCCGACTTGATTTGCGCAATCAGCTCGTCATAAGCGGACCATTGGGTCAGAGGGTCAATAAACGCGGGGCTGACAAGCTCAGCGGCGTTCACGTCTGAGCCATTGCCGCCGTCCGCGGCCTCGGTGGAAGCGGGAGTGCTGGCGGTGTTTGTGCTGCTTTGCGTAGTGTTCGATGCGCTGTTGTTGTTGTCGGTGGTTGTGGCGGTCGTGGTGTTCGTTGTGGTCGAGCTGCCGCCGCAGGCGGCCATCGACAGCACCATAACCAATGCCAGGAGCATTGCCAGGGTCTTTTTCATTTTTGGTTTACCTCCAATTTTTTTATCATAGAATCCTTGCGGATACTATTTCATCATTTGTTCCAGCAGGCCACAAAATGTCCGCCGCCGCGGTCGGTCAGGGCGGGGCACTCCTTCCCGCACTGCTCCGTAGCGAAGCGGCAGCGGGTACGGAAGGCGCAGCCGGTGGGCATGTTCAGGGGGCTGGGCACATCCCCTTCCAGCAGAATCCGCTTGCGGCTCCGGGTGATGTCCGGGTCCGGAATCGGCACCGCGGAAAGCAGGGATTCGGTGTAGGGGTGCATGGGGCGCTCATTGAGCTCGTCGGCGTCGGCGATCTCGACGATTTTTCCCAAGTACATGACCGCGATGCGGTCGGAGATATGGTGTACCACCAGCAGGTCGTGGGCGATGAAGAGGTAGGCCACGCCCAGCTTCTCCTGCAGCTCCTCGAACATATTGATGACCTGGGCCTGGATGGACACGTCCAGCGCCGACACAGGCTCGTCGCACACGATGAACTTCGGGTCCACCGCCAGGGCGCGGGCGATGCCGATGCGCTGGCGCTGGCCGCCGGAGAACTCGTGGGCATAGCGCCGCGCGTGTTCCGCGTTCAGGCCCACGAAGCTCATGAGCTCAAGAATCTTCTCCCGGCGCTCCTTCCGGCTCTTGCACAGATGGTGGACATCCAGCGGTTCGCCGATGATGTCCTCGACGGTCATGCGGGGGTCGAGGGAGGAATAGGGGTCCTGGAACACCATCTGCATCTGCTTGCGCATGTGGCCGATGTTCCCGGAAGTGACGGGCTGGCCGTCGAACAGGATTTCGCCCGAGGTGGGCTCATAGAGGTGGAGGATGGTGCGGCCCACAGTGGTCTTTCCGCAACCGGACTCCCCCACCAGCCCCAGGGTCTCCCCACGGTTCACCGTGAAGGAAACGTCGTCGACGGCCTTCAGCGGGACCGTCTTAAAGCCGGATTTCACGGGGAAATACTGTTTCAGGTTCCTGACCTCAAGCAGAACATCGCTCATTGTGCCGCCTCCTCCGTTTCATAGAGTTCTTTGACGTTCATCCAACAGGCGGCCCTGTGGTTTTCGTTGATGGACAGCTCCTCCGGCGGGGTGCTGAGGCAGATTTTCATCGCCGCGTCGCAGCGGGCGCAGAAAGCGCAGCCCTTGGGCAGGTTCAGCATGTTGATGGGGGTGCCGGAGATGGGCACCAGCTTTTTCTTCATGTTGTTGACATTCGGAATGCTGCGCAGAAGGCCCTTGGTGTATTCATGCCGGGGGTTGTAGAAAATCTCATGGGCCGTGCCGCGCTCGCAGATGCGACCGCCGTACATGACCACGATGTTGTCGCACATGTCCGCGATAACGCCCAGGTCATGGGTGACGAGAATCACCGCCATGCCCATCTTCTTCTGCAGCGATTGAATCAGCTCCAGAATCTGGGCCTGGATGGTCACGTCGAGGGCCGTGGTGGGCTCGTCGGCGATCAGAATATCCGGCTCGCAGGCCAGGGCCATGGCGATCATCACGCGCTGGCGCATACCGCCGCTGAGCTCAAAGGGGTATTGCTTCACGCGCTTTTTCGGCTCGTTGATGCCCACCAGCTCCAGCAGCTCCACCACGCGGTCGTCCGCGATGGCGCCGCGCTTGTCCGTGTGCAGCACCACGGCCTCCTTCATCTGGTTGCCGATGGTGAACACCGGGTTCAGGCTGGTCATGGGGTCCTGGAAAATGATGGAGCAGTTCTTTCCGCGGAAGGAGCGCATCTGGGTCTCACTCCAGGTGGAGAGGTCCTCCCCCTTGAAGAGGATTTTTCCGCCCACCACCCGGCCGGTATCGGCCAGGATGCGCATGATCGAGTAGGCGGACACGCTCTTGCCCGAGCCCGACTCGCCCACGATGCCGAGAATCTCGCCGGGGTCCAGGTTAAAGGAAACGCCGTTGACCGCCTGCACCTCCCCCGCGTCGGTGAAGAAGGAGGTATGGAGGTCCTGTACGCTCAAAAGATGCTGTTCACTCATGGCGCTCACCTCTTCAGTTTCGGGTCAAAGGCATCCCGGAGGCCGTCGCCCAGCAGGTTCAGGCTCAGCACGATCAGGCAGATGATCAGGGCCGGGAAAACCAGCTTGTAGGGATAGCTCTGCAATCCGGCGCGGGCGTTGTTGGCCAGGGAGCCCAGGGAGGGCATCGGGGCCTTGACGCCGATGCCGCAGAAGCTCAGGAAGCTCTCGGTGAAAATGGCCGAGGGAATCTGCAGCGCCGTCGAAATGATAATCACGGACAGGCAGTTGGGGAGGATGTGCTTGCGGATGATGCGGCCGGGATTCGCGCCGATGGAACGGGCCGCCAGGATGTACTCGTTCTCCTTGATGGAGAGGATCTGGCCGCGTATCAGGCGGGCCATGCCCACCCAGTACAGCAGCCCGAACACGATGAACAGGCTCACCATGCTGGTGCCCAGCCGGGCCAGGAGCGTCCCGCTCGGAAAGTGCAGCCGCTCCTGCAGCACCACGGAGAGAAGGATGATAATCAGCATGTCGGGCAGGGAGTAGATGATGTCGACAATGCGCATCATAATCAGGTCCACCTTGCCCCCCAGGTAGCCGGAGATGCTGCCGTAGAGCATCCCGATGATCAGGACGATGATGCTGGCGAAAAAGCCGACCACCAGACTGATCCTTGTACCGTAAATCACGCGGATGAAGTAGTCTCGGCACTGCTCATCCGTGCCGAAGATATGGGGGAAGCGCTCGCCTCCGGCGTCGATATAGCGCTGCTCGGCCTCGCTGTAAGTGAAGGGCGCCAGGTTCTTGGCCCCCTTGTCGCGCTTGCCGTTGACCGAGAGGATTTCCTCGTAGCTGTAGGGCACGACCATCGGGGCGATGATGATTGTCAGAATGATCGCCGCCAGGACAATCAGGCTGGCCACGGCCAGGGGATTCTTAAAGAGCTTGCGCATACCGTCCCGGAAGAAGGTGGTGCTCTCGCTCATGACGTCCTGCTGGCGCTTCTCGTCCTCCGTCGCCGGAATAAAATCCGAGGCGGAGAATTTTTTCAGGTCGATCTGGGCGCTGAGAATCTGTTTTTTCGGCGTCCCATTGGGGTTTTGCCTGCGCTTGGTGTCCAATTTCTTCCGCCTCCTTCTCAGTCGTACTTGATCCGCGGGTCGACCAGCTTGTACAGCAGGTCGCAGATCACGTTGGCAATCACCATCAGCGTCGCCAGGAAAATGGTGGTCGCCATGATGAGGGTGTAGTCGTGGTTGGTGATGGCGCTGATGAACTTGCTGCCCAGGCCCCCCACGGTGAAGATGGTCTCAATGACCATCGAACCGGTGATGATGTAGGCGATTTGGGGGCCGGCGTAAGTAATCACGGGAATCAGGGAGTTGCGCAGCGCGTGTTTGAAAATCATCATTGTGCGTGACACGCCCTTGGCCCGGGCCGTGCGGATGTAGTCCTGGCTCAGCGCGTCCAGCATGGAGGTTTTTGACAGACGGGTGATATAGGCCATCGGATAGGCCGAAAGGGCGATCACCGGAAGCACATAGTTGTTGTCCGTGGCGCTCCACACCGGCACCCACTGCAGCCGGATACAGAACACCAGCAGCAGCAGCGAGGCCAGCACGAAAGAGGGCACGGCGGTGAGCAGCGTCGACAGAAAGACGATGATCCTGTCCGGCAGCTTGTTGCGCATCAGCGCCGCCGTACTGCCCAGCACGGTGCCCAGAATCAGCGCCACGATCATGGCTGAAACACCCAGCCGCGCGGACACCGGGAAGGACTCCCCGATGATGTCCTTGATCTCACGCCCGTTCTTCAGCGAAACGCCGAAGTCGCCCTGCAGGATCCCCTTCATATACAGAAGAAACTGTTCCGGCAGGGGCTTGTCCAGGCCGTAACGCGCCTCCAGAGCAGCGATGGTGGCCTCGCTCAGCGCCTTTTCCCGGTTGAAAGGCCCGCCGGGGACGGCGTGCATGGTGAAGAACGTGATCGCGCAGATGATGATGACTGTCAATACCGCCAAAAGCAGGCGCTTGACGATGTATCTGCCCACAAACCTCTCTCCTCTCACATTTTGGAATCTCTCTTGTCTTTTCCCCCCGGGAAAAAACGCAAAGGAACCCCATCCCTTTGCTGATTGTGTATTTTTTCAAAACACGTCAATTATTTTACCTTAAAATCGTCAATATTGCAAATTGAATCTGTGCATATTTCATTTTTTGTAAATTCTATCTAATAGCAATTATAATTTATTACAAAAATTAAACGCTTTGCCGAAGTATCCTCCGGGACACCGCTTCCCCGGCTCTCCGCGGAGCCATATTCGGCGCGAATTATTCGCAGCTTCTCGACAGACGGAATTTGATTTGATATAGTATAATCATATTTGATAATGCCCTTTTCCAAGAAGAAAATGATTCTGGAATCTGAAAAGAGGGATCCCATGCCGAAAAACCGAAACGCGAAATCCTCCCCATGGCCCCGCCGGCGCGGCAAAGCGGAGGTTTTTGTTCTCTGCTTCATGCTGCTGGCCTCCTTGCTCGGTCTGTGCGAACCGGTATGCGCCGGTTCGGTGGGCGGCGCCGCCGGCGTCGCGCCGGAGCCGGACTTTGCGCGCTTCGCCGGCCTTAGCTGGGAGGAGCTGACCCGGGAGTTCCTCGCGCAGGCCCCCGGTTCGGCGGAAAACGTCGGTATCGCTTATTATAACACCGTGACAGGCGAATACCACAGCTATCAGGGGGACCGGTATTTTTATGCCGCCAGCCTCTACAAGCTCCCACTGAATATGTATTTTGCGGAAAAAATATACCGCGGGGAAATGAGCTTCGACGACAAAATTTACGGCAGGCGCTACGGGAACATGCAGAAGGCCAGCCTTCAGTTCTCCTCCAACCCCGAGAGCGAAAGCCTGATGGGATATCTCGGCGGCGGAAAGCGCTATCTGGATGCGCTCCGCCCCTACCTCGCCGGGGAGGATGAGGACTACGATTTCAGCTTTCTCCGGGACAACCGTTTTACGCCCTGCCAGATGCTCCACGCCCTGCGGCTGCTCTACGAAGACCCCGAACGCTTTCCCGATGTGCTCTACTACCTGGCCCAGGCCAGCCAGGACAATTTTTTCTGCAAATACGAGACGCGTTTCCCCATCGCCCACAAATACGGCTGGCTGGCTGAGGAAGGCATCACGGTGGTGAACGACGCCGGGATCATCTGGACGGAGGAGCCGATCCTCCTGGTATTTATGAGCAACAACAATTCCGGGGATACCGTCACGCTCGGGCAATACTGCGTCCTGATGTGCGATTACTGCCAGTACTGGCACCGGGTCCATCTGGCCGCGGCGGAGGGACTTTCAGGGGAAACCCGGGAACTGCTGCGCCGCTCCGCCCGGAGCATGGCGGAAGCGCTGCGCCCGGCGGAAGAAGGAAGCCTTCCCGAAGCATTTTCGGCTTCCGGCGGGGCGGGAAAGGAAACAATGAAAACGGAAACAGGCGCATTGCGCGCATTTCCCCCGGTCCTGGCCGCGTTCGGGATTGCCGGTTTATGCGTTTTTCTCAAATTCAGAAGGCACTGAACACGCCATCCCGGGACCGCCGGCGATATTTTGACCATAATTTTGATTTTTCCTATTCCTTTTTTTGAAACTTTGTGGTATATTGACAAGTAACGTATGGGAGCTGCCCTCCGGGCCGCTTCATGCGCCGGAAAATACTGCGGAGGTATCTCATATGCCTGAACATTATATTACGATACCCGGCGAAAAGGGCAGCGTCCATATCTCGGAGGACGTGATCGCCGTCATTGTGGGCAGCGCGATCAGCGAGGTGGAGGGCGTGGCCGGCCTCACCGGCGCCGGCGGCCCGGATTTCAGCGAACGCCTGGGCTTTAAGTCCCTCTCAAGGGGCGTCGGCGTCAGCTTTGAGGGCGGCCGCGTCCGTGTGGACGCCTCAATCCATGTACGATACGGCGCCTCGATCGCCCAGGTCGGCGCGCTGGCGCAGAAAGCCGCCGCCGCCGCGGTCGAATCCATGACGGGACTGGACAGCACTATCAATATCCACGTCGCCGGTGTGAGCTTTGAAAAATAAGGCCATGACCAGAACAGCAGCCAGGGAACTGGCGGTTTTACTTTCCGCTTCGGCGGCTCCGGGCCGGGCGGAGGAGGCGGCGGAAACCTTTTTTGAGCCGGAACATTATCAGACGCTGGCCTCCGAGGGGGAGCAGTTCGCGGACTACCCCGACGAGCGGCAGATGGATTACATCCGCCGCCTGAACGCCGAGGTTGACGCGCATCGGGAGGAAGTGGACGGCTATGTCCGCCTCCATGCCCATGGCTGGCGTCCGGAGCGCCTGTCACGGACTACCGCCGCCATTCTCCGCTGCGCCCTGTGCGAGATACTATATATCAAAGACGTCCCCACGGGCGCGGCCATCAACGAGGCCGTCGAGCTGGCGAAAAAATACGAGGGGGCGGAGACCGCCGCTTTTGTCAACGGCGTTCTGGGCGCCTTTGTCCGCGGACGGGAGACCGCTGCCGGGGAGGAAACGGAAGATGGAACAGCAGACGGTCCTGAGTGTCACTGAGCTCAACGGGCGCGTCAAGTCCCTGCTGGACGGCGACGGGCTGCTGCAGAACGTCAGCGTCCGCGGCGAGCTGAGCAACTATAAAATCTACCCCTCCGGCCACCACTATTTCACCCTGAAGGACGCGGAGAGCTCCCTGCGCTGCGTTATGTTCCGTTCCAGCGCCGCCCGGCTGCGCTTCCGCCCGGAGAGCGGCATGGGGGCCACCGCCTTCGGGCGTGTGACCGTCTACCCCAGGGACGGGGCCTACCAGCTCTACTGCACCGTTCTGCTGCCCGAGGGTATGGGCGACCTCTACGTCGCCTTCGAGCAGCTCAAGAAAAAGCTCGCCTCCGAGGGGCTGTTTGACCCGGCGCATAAGAAGCCCCTCCCCCGCTACCCCCGGCGCATCGCCGTGGTCACCAGCGGCGCCGGCGCGGCGGTGCGTGACATCATCCGCGTCGCCGGAAAGCGCTGGCCCATGGCCAAAATCATCGTCCTGCCCGTGCGCGTCCAGGGCGTCGAGGCCCCGCCGGAGATTGTCGGGGCCCTGCGCTACGCCAACCGCTGGCGCGTTGCGGATTTGATTATCACGGGCCGCGGCGGCGGCAGCATTGAGGACCTCTGGGCCTTCAACGACGAGCGGGTGGCCAGGGCGATCTATGAAAGCGCCCTGCCCGTGATTTCCGCCGTGGGCCACGAGCCGGACGTCACCATCGCGGACTACGTCGCGGACAGGCGGGCCGCCACCCCCAGCAACGGCGCGGAAATCGCGACCCCGGATGCCGCGGAGCTGCGGGAGGCCCTGCGCTCCGCCGACGCCCGCTGCGCCCACGCCCTCCGGCGGCAGCTGGAATTTTACCGCCGGCGGCTGGAGGAGCTGCGCTCCCGCCGCGTCATGGAGAGCCCCCTGGGCTATATCGAGATGAAGCGGATGGAGCTTGACCTGCTCCGCGCCCGCCTGCTGCGGCGGCAGGAGCTGGTACTCGCCCAGAGGCGGCAGCGTTTCGCCCATCTGAGCGCCGCGCTGGACGCCCTGAGCCCGCTGAAGGTTTTTGCCCGGGGCTATGCCGTGGCGGAAAACAGCGCCGGACGGCTCCTGCGCAGTGTAAACGAAGCCTGCCCCGGCGAGCGCATCCATGTCCGCTTCCGGGACGGCGCGCTGGACTGCACCGTGGATGGGGTATCCGCGTCATAAATGCCAGGCTCTCATAGAAAAAGGAGAACAGTATGGAAGAGAAGGAACCGGGTTTTGAGGAGGCGATGAAGCGCCTTGAAACCATCGTCGCCGCCCTGGAAAAGGGTGACGCCAGCCTCAGCGACTCGATGAAGCTGTTTGAAGAGGGCTCCGCCCTGATCCGCCGCTGCGGCGAGCTGCTGGACACGGCGGAGCAGCAGGTGGTGAAGCTCAGAAAAGGTCCCGACGGAGCGCCGGAGGAACTGCCCTTCGACGCCGGGGCGGACTGACTTGCGTTTCCCTTGGATATCTTAGCTCAGATACAGTCCTCGGCAGATGTAAAAAAGCTGCCCCAGGAGCAGCTTGGGGAGCTTTGCGCCGCGCTGCGGAGGGAAATTTTGCAGACTGTGGCGAAAAACGGCGGCCACCTGGCGTCCAGCCTCGGCGCGGTGGAGCTGACGGTGGCGCTGCACAGGGTCTACGACAGCGCCCGCGACCGGCTGGTGTTCGACGTGGGCCATCAGGCTTACGCCCACAAGCTGCTCACAGGGCGGCGGGAGGCCTTCGCGACGCTGCGGCGCTTCGGCGGGCTGGGGGGCTTCCCCCGCCCGGCGGAATCCCCCGACGACGCGGCCGTCGCCGGCCACGCCTCCACCGCGATCTCCGTCGCCCTCGGCATGGCCCGGGCCCGGACGCTGCGGGGCGAGGGCTGCGATATCGCTGCCGTGGTCGGGGACGGCGCGCTGACCGGCGGCACGGCCTATGAGGGCCTCAACGACGCCGGCGGCAGCGGCGAAGCCCTTGTGGTGGTGCTCAACGACAACGCCATGAGCATCAGCGAAAACGTCGGCGGCATGGCGCGGCTGCTGGCCCGGGCCAGGGTCCGCCCCGGCTACCTGGCATTCAAACGGTTTTACCGGAGCACCGTGGGCCGGCTCCGTGGGCTATACCGCTTCCTTCACGGCATCAAGGAGGGCGTGAAGGACCTGCTCCTTCCCGACAACATGTTCGAGGACATGGGCTTTTATTATCTCGGGCCCATCGACGGGCATGACGTCGACACCCTGGAGCGCACCCTGCGCTATGCCCGTTCCCTGCGCATCCCCGTATTGGTACATGTGGTGACGGTGAAAGGCAGGGGCTACGGACCGGCGGAGCGGGAGCCATCACTCTACCACGGCGTCAGCCCCTTCGACCCGGAAACCGGGCTCCGTCCGGCGGAGAAGGAAAGCTTTTCCTCCCGCTTCGGCGCTGCCCTGTGCGCGCGGGCGGAGCGCGATAACACCATTGCCGCGATTACAGCGGCAATGGCGGAGGGCACCGGCCTGACGGAATTTGCCCGGCGTTTCCCCGAACGCTTTTTCGACGCGGGCATCGCGGAGGGCCACGCGGCGGCGATGGCCGCCGGCATGGCCCTGCGGGGGCTGAAGCCCGTGTTCGCGGTCTACTCGACCTTCCTGCAGCGGGCCTTCGACATGCTGATCCACGATATGGCCCTCGGCGGGGCCAAAGTGGTGCTGGCAGTCGACCGGGCGGGCCTGGTGGGGCCCGACGGCCCCACCCATCAGGGCGCTTTTGATGTGGGCTACCTCTGCCAGGTCCCCGGACTGGCGGTCCTGGCCCCTTCCAGCTACGCGGAGCTGGAAGCCATGCTGGACAGGGCGTTGGATGGGGACACTGCCTGCGCCCTGCGCTATGCCAGAGGGCAGGAGGGCGCATTTACCGGAGACAGCTCCGGCAGCGACACGGCGCTGCTGCGCGAAGGCGGCGACGTCACGCTCGTGAGCTACGGCGTCCTCATCAACGAAGTCCTCGCCGCCGCGGAGGCCCTGTCGGAGCGGGGGATTTCCGCCGCTGTGCTGAAGCTCAACCGGCTGGACCGCCTCGACATGGAGCCTGTGGAACGCTCCCTGCGCCAGACCGGGCGGCTCGTGGTGGCGGAGGATACCGCCCGCGCCGGCTGTATCGGCTTTCGCCTGCTGGCGGAGGTGGGATGCCGGAGCTGCTTCCCCCGGCGGCAGCGGCTGCTCAATTTAGGGGACGGCGTGGTCGCCCAGGGGAGCGTCGCCCAGCAGCGGCATATGCTGGGCCTGGATGCCGGGGGCATCGCCCGCGCCGCCGGAGCGCTGATGGGGGAAGCGGAGGTGAAGGCATGAAGAAAGAACGCCTCGACCAGATTCTTGTGGACCGGGGCCTGTTCCCCTCCCGGGAGCGGGCGAAAGCCGCCGTCATGGAGGGCATTGTGTTCGTGGAGGGACGCCGCTCCGACAAGCCTGGCCTCGCCCTCGACCCCGCCGCCTCCATTGAATTGCGCGGGGACGCGCTGCCCTGGGTGTCCCGGGGCGGGCTGAAGCTGGAAAAAGCCCTCCGCGTGTTCGCCTTCGACCCCGCCGGACTGGTCTGCGCCGACTGCGGCGCCTCCACCGGAGGGTTTACGGACGTGCTGCTGCAAAGCGGGGTCAAAAAGGTCTATGCCGTCGACGTGGGTTACGGTCAGCTGGCCTGGAAGCTGCGCTGCGATGAACGTGTCGTGAATTTGGAGCGCACCAACGCGCGCTATCTCACGAGGGAGCAGATTCCGGAGCCCCTGGACCTGGCGGTGATGGATCTGGCGTTCATCTCCCTGCGCCTGGTCCTCCCCCCTGCCGGCGCGCTGCTGCGGCCGGGCGGGGACGTGATCTGCCTCATCAAGCCCCAGTTCGAGGCCGGGCGGGACAAGGTCGGAAAGAAAGGCGTCGTCCGCGACGCGGAAATCCATCGGGAGGTTTTGGAGGGCCTTGTCCGCTTTTTCCCCGAGGCGGGCTTCAGCCTCCTGGGTCTGGACTACTCCCCGATCCGCGGCCCCGAGGGGAACATCGAATATCTGGCCCATTTGCGCCAGGGACAGTGGCCCGGGCCGGAAATCGACACCGCAGCGGTGGTCGCGGCTTCGCACAGCGAATTAAAGGAGAAAGCATGAAGCGTACCCCAATCGATGAACGGCAGCTCCCGGCTTACTCCCGGAGCGAAGAGCTCACAAATATGATTACCCATATCGCCGGCGGCGCCATCGGCGCCAGCGTTATGGTATTCGGCATCCTGATCGCCGCCCACCACCGCAACCCCTGGGCCATCGTCAGCGTCTGCGTCTACGGTGCGTCCATGGTCTGGCTGTATGCCATGTCCAGCATCTACCACGGCCTGAACGCGGGACGCGGAAAAAAGGTCATGCAGGTGTTGGACCACTGCACCATTTTCGCCCTTATCGCCGGAACCTACACGCCGGTGCTGCTGGCGGGCATCCGTCCAGCCCATCCGGCCCTGGCCTGGACGGTGTTCGGCTGCGAATGGGGCCTCGCCGCCCTCGGCGCGACCCTGACAGCCATCGACCTGAAAAAATACCGCATTTTTTCCATGGCCTGTTATATCGGCATGGGCTGGTTTATCATCCTGGTCCTGCCGCAGACGCTGCAGGCGCTGACCGTTCCGGGCTTCCTCTGGCTCCTGGCGGGCGGCCTGGCCTATACCGCCGGTGCCGTCCTCTACGTCATAGGAAAGAAAAAGCCCTATTTCCACAGCGTATTCCATGTTTTCGTCATCATCGGCAGTTTCCTTCAGGCGATCTGCATCCTCAGATATGTCCTCTGAAGGGGGCGGGAGGTGAAATGGGAAACAAAATCATCCTCTGCCCGAACCCTGACAAGGACCGCGGCCTGGCCGTCACGCGGCGGGCGCGGGAACTCCTGGAAGGCGCGGGCCACCGCGTGTCGGTCTGCCCGGAATACCTGGACAGGCCGGAGGAAGCGGAGGGCGGCGCGCTTCTGGACGAGCTGCCCGGCGCGTTCTTAGTGGTGTCGCTGGGCGGGGACGGGACAATTATGCACACGGCCCGGCGCATGACGGGCAGCAAGGTGCCGATCCTGGGCGTCAATCTGGGCACCGTGGGATTTCTGGCGGACCTCGACTGCGGGGAGCTTCCCAGCCTGCTGGACGCCGCGGCGGGCGGCTTCCGCCTCAGCCCCCGGATGATGCTCCGGGCGGAGCTTATGCGGAATGGCGCGCTGGTCTACGAAAATTACGCGCTCAACGACGTGTATATCCACGGCATTGTCCAGATGCTGCACCTGACCGCCCGGGGGGACGGGCGCAAAATCCTCGATTTTTCAGGGGACGGGCTGGTGATCGCCTCGCCCACCGGCTCGACTGCCTATTCGATGGCGGCCGGGGGGCCGTTGGTCGAGCCCACAGCGGAGAATATCATTTTAACGCCGGTATGTCCCCACGCGCTTGCCGCCCGTTCCTTCGTGCTGGCCCCCGAGCGGGTCGTGACCGTGGAAATCGGAAGGCTGCGCGGCGGCGCGATGCTCTCGGCAGACGGCAACGCCTTTGAAATCCGCGCCGGCGATACGGTGCGCGTGTGCAAGGCAAAACACAAGACCCTGATCGCCCGGGTGGGCGGCAAGACATTTTACGACATTGTGTATGAGAAACTGGGGGAGAGAACATGAAAAGCGAACGACAGAGAAAAATCCTCGAAATCATCTCAAAAGAGAACATCGAAACACAGAACCAGTTGATTGAGGCATTGGCCAGAGAGGGCGTCAAGAGCACGCAGGCAACGCTTTCCAGAGACATCCGTGATATGCACCTTGTCAAGGAGCTGAGCCCCGAGGGCATCTACCGTTACACTGCCGGGAGCCGGGACGGCGGCTTTGACCACGACGCGCGGCTGCGGAAAATTTTCCGCGAGAGCGTCGTTGACTACGCAGTGGCCCAAAATATGATCGTCATCAAGACCCTGCCCGGCCTGGCGGACGCCGCCAGCTCCATGCTGGAGAGCCTGGATATCCCCAGCCTCGTGGGCAGCATCGCCGGCGACGACACCGCCTTTGTCGCGATGAAGGACAACGCCTCCGCGGAAAAGCTCTGTTCACAGATTGAGGATCTTTTATAAGCTCCTGTCCTCCGCCCCCCGTTTTGGGGGCGGGGAATAACGATGATATTTAACCCCCCCTGGGATCTATTATACCTGCATTCCCCTCCCCTCTGGGGGAGGGGAATCTAAAAGAAGAGGCTTAGCTTATGCTGACGGACTTGCACATCGAAAATATTGCCGTGATCGAGCAGGCCGACGTGGCCTTCGGTCCGGGCTTCAACGTCCTGACCGGCGAAACCGGCGCGGGAAAGAGCATTCTCATTGATTCCATCGGCGCGGTGCTGGGCGGGCGCGTCAGCCGGGAGCTGGTGCGTTCAGGCGCGAAAAACGCCATGGTCAGCGCCGTGTTCACAGACTGCGACGCCGGCACGTGGTTTGAGGAAAACGACCTCGAGGACCCCGGAGAGCTGATCCTCCAGCGGCGCATCAGCGCGGACGGGAAATCCACCTGCCGCGTCAGCGGCCTGCCGGTGACGGCCCAGCAGCTGCGCTCCCTCGGGGCCCTGCTGCTGGACATCCACGGCCAGAACGACGGCCGCCAGCTCCTGGATGAGACGCGCCACCAGGATTATCTGGACCGCTTCGCCGGCATAGACGTGGAGATGGCGGAGTATAGCGCCGCCTACAACAGCTGGCGGGCGCTGAAGCGCGAGATCGGCCGCTTGGGCATGGACGCGCTGGAAAAGGCCCGCCTCACGGAGACGCTTTCCGCTGAGGTCCGGGAACTGGAAAACGCGAAGCTCCGCCCCGGCGAGGAGGAGGAGCTGAGCCAGCTGCGGGACCGCATGAAGAACGCGGAGAAGCTTACCGAGGCTGTTGAGGGGGCATACAGCGCCCTCTATGAGGCCGACGGCAGCGCCATCGCCCTGGCCGGCGAGGCAGAACACCTGATTGCCACGGCGGCCGCTATGGCCCCCGAGCTGAAAGCCGCCTCCGAGAGCGTCGCCCAGGCCCGCTTTCTTTTGGAGGACGCGGCGGAGCGCCTCAACGACCTGCGGGAGGGCCTCGATTTTTCCGCCGAAGAATATGACGCGGCGGAGAGCCGCCTCTCCCTGTTGCGGAAGCTGCAGCGCAAGTACGGCACGGACGAGGCAGGGCTTGTTTCCCGACTGGAGGCCAGCCGCCGGCGCCTCGGGGAGTTGGAGAGCTCCGACGACCTGCTGTTGCAGTTGGAAAAGGACCTCAAGAAGGCGGAGAAGGCTGTCCTCGCCGCCGGCGCGGCGCTGAGCGCGAAGCGCGCCGAAGCCGCCAAAGCCCTGGCGGAGCGTGTGCAGGCTGAATTGAAATACCTCAACATGCCCTCAGTCCGTTTTGTGGCGGAGCTGAGCCCCAAGCAGACCAAGGAGGGCTTCGACGCCACGGGCTGCGACGAGGTACGCTTTCTGATGAGCGCCAACGCCGGCGACACGCCGGGGCGCATCGCCCATATCGCCTCCGGCGGCGAGCTCAGCCGGGTCATGCTGGCGCTGAAAAGCGTGTTCGCAGAGCGGGACGCCGTGGGGACCCTCATCTTCGACGAGATCGACACCGGCGTTTCCGGCATCACCGCCCAGCGGGTCGGAGAGAAAATGGGGGCGCTGTCCCGGCACAGGCAGCTGATCTGCATCACCCACCTGCCCCAGATCGCGGCGATGGCGGACAGCCATTTCTGCATCTCCAAACGGGAGGACGGCGGCAAAACCTTTACCACGGTGGCGGCGCTGGACCACGGCGGACGCGTCCTGGAGCTGGCGCGGCTCTACGGCGGCGACACGGTCACGGATACCACCCGCAAGAGCGCCGAGGAACAGCTGGAAGCGGCGGAACGCTTCAAAACGGGGGTGGGATGAAGGATGGAGATCAATCTTTCCGCCCTGCGCGCCGAGGCGCGCCAATCCCTGCGCGGCCGCCATCCCAGCGCTTTCCTCGTATCTCTGGCCTTCTACCTCATTCTGATGCTGCTGGCCTTCCTCAGCCAGCGCATCATGATGACCGCCATGCACTTTCCCGAGATCATGGCACTCAGCGAACGGATGCTCAACGCCACAACGCAGGCTGAGCAGTTGGAAATTGTAGACGCCCTGGCCGGACTCAGCGACGGCTGGGAACGGGCAGGGGAATATATCCTCATGGCCATCCGAATCATGAACGCGATGCCCACCATGGGCTTTATGAGCTACTGCCTCGGCCTGCTGCGGGGCGAGGATGGGAGCGTGGGCTCCATCTTCGACGCCTTCGGGAACTTTTTCCGCTTCCTCGGACTGAACATCCTGACCTATCTCATCACAAGCGCGCTGACCATCCTGCTCATCATCCCCGGCATCGTCATGTCCTATGCCTATGCCATGGCCCCCTATCTGCTGATGGATGACCCCAGGAAGGGCCCCATCGAATGTATGCGGGAGAGCCGGAGCCGGATGCGCGGCTACAAGGGGAAGCTGTTTCTGCTGGACCTGAGCATGATCGGCTGGATACTGCTCTCCGTCCTCCCCGGCGCGGGCGTCTACACCCTCCCCTACTACTACTGCGCCCGGGCGAACTTCTACCGCGCCGTCACAGGCCAGGCTGACGCCCCCCATCATGTGGACATTTCTGTATAAAAATATATTCTCCCCCAAAGGGGGAGAATATATTTTCAGCCGGCTGCTTCCCGCGTCAGCTTTTTGATCCAGCGGTAGCGGCGGAAATGGAGGAATACCGGGAGGCACTTAAAAATCTGGTCGGATTGGATGACCATGACCACGTTCACCGCCGGCCAGCGCAGGACGAAGGCGCTCAAAAAGCTCAGGGGCATCACAATCAGCCAGGTGGAGATGATGTTCATGTACATCGTGAATTTCGCGTCCCCGCCGCCGCGGATGATCCCCATGCTGACGGGCATCTGGTAGCTCATACCCGCCATGACCACGCTCATGACCACCAGCAGGCTGTCCGCGAGGGACATGGCCCGGGGGCTCAGATTATAGAAGCTCAGCAGCGGCCGGCGGAGCAGCAGCAGGGCCAGGGCCAGCAGCGCCCCGATGGCGACGGACAGGACCGACAGCGTCCGGGCCTCCTCCCGGACCCGCCGCTCGTCCCCCCTGCCCACCGCCGCGCCGATCATCACGGCGCAGGTGGCGCTCATGGCCTGGACGATCACCTTCAAATACTGGTAGAAGGTGGTGGCGACGCTGTTGGCGGCGATGGTGTCGGAGGCTTCCGCGCCGAGGTGGCCCAAAATCGCGGTCTGCATCGGCACCGACACCGCCCAGAGCAGTTGGGAGAGCATCACGGGCAGCTCCACCTTAAAATAGTCCCGCGCCAGCTCCGGGCTCGGCCGGAGAAAATTCTCCGAAAACAGCAGCAGCTTCTTATCAAAGCGCAGCAGGTAAACCAATACGATTCCCAGCTCCAATATCCGGGCGATAACGGTGCCCACCGCCGCGCCCCGGACGCCCAGCTCGGGAAAGCCGAAGCGCCCGAAAATCAGCGTGAAATTGACCGCCACATTGACGATGAGCGAGACAACGGAGATAGCGAAGGAAATACGCACCGTTTCCACGCTGCGCAGGGACGCGATCAGGACGCTGGTCAGGATGAAGGGCAGGAAGCTGTACTTCAGCAGCGCCAGGTACGCCGCCCCCGCCTCCACAATCGCCTCGTCGGCGGTGAACAGGCGGAGCACCGGATAGGGGAACAGGCCGCAGATGAGCGTGACGAGCAGCCCCAGCGCCGTCCCTAATTTCAGCGCCACGCCGGTGAGCAGCCGGATCGGGCCGGTGCGCCGCTGCCCCCAGTATTGGGCCGCCAGCACCACGAAGCCGTCCCCCACCCCCAGGGCCAGGGTCTGCACGATGAAAAAGATCTGGTTCACCGTCGCCGCCCCGCTCAGCGCCGTCTGGCTGTACGCCCCCAGCATCAGGTTGTCCGCCATGTTGACGCTGTATGCCACCAGATTTTGCAGCGCGATGGTCAGGAATATCGGAAACAGCGTCCGGTAGAACGCCTTCTCCCCCAAAATAAAACTCTCTTTTTCCAATGGGGCAGCCCCCTTCAAAAGAAATCGCCGCCGGGGAACTTTTTCCGCGCCGGCGCGTCTGTATGGACAGGATGAACAAACAGGAGGGATAAAGAAATGAAAAACGGGAAAATCAAATGGCTTCCGCTGCTGCTGGCCTGCGCCATGGCAGCCGCGCTGCTCTCCGGCTGCGGCGGGGCGCAGTACAACAGTGGCGGCTCCGTGGCAAAAAGCACACCGTCGGAGGCGAATTACGACACCCAGGCGGCTTACAGCATGGACGGGGCCTCCGGGGGCTGGGCCGAGGCGCCCACTGACGCGCCGGCCCCGGAGCCGGTTTCCGCCCCCGCGGTGCCCGCCAACATCAAGATGATCTACACCGCCGACATCTCGTTGGAATCAACGCAGTTCGACGCCGCCGTGGAACAGCTGGAAGCCCTGGTGGCGGAAAAGAGAGGCTGGATGGAACGCAGCAGCTTCGACAACAATAGCCGCAATTACCGCCGCGCCTATTTCACCGTCCGGGTCCCGGCGGAGCAGTTCGACAGCTTTTGCGCCAGCGTGGGGAATCTCTGCAATATCCTCAGCATCAACCGGAGCATGGAGGACGTCAGCGAGATCTACTACGACAATGAAGCCCGCCTCGCCACCCAGCGGACCAAGCTGGCCCGGCTGCAGGAGCTCCTGGCCCAGGCGACGAGCATGGAGGACATCATCACCTTAGAGTCCGCGATCTCCGAAACCGAACTGGCCATCGAACAGCTCACCGGCACCTTGCGGCACTATGATTCCCTGGTGGGCTACTCCACCATCAGCATCACCCTCAGCGAGGTTTTCCAGCTCACAGAGGTCGAAGAGCCGGTCATCGGCTTCGGCGCGAAGCTGGCGGAGGCCTTCCGCTCCGGCAGCCGGGGCTTCGTCAGCTGGGCCCAGGGCGCACTGCTGGATCTGGCGAGGAACTGGGTCGGCTGGCTGATTTTCCTTGTCATCTGCGCCGGCATTGCCTTCCTGATCGTTTCCGGCGTCCGCCGCTCCAAAAAACGAAGGGCAGCCGCCCGGGCCTTCCCGCCGCCGCAGCCGCCAAGACCACAGCAGCCCGCGCCACAGCAGCCCATAACCCCGCAGAAGCAGAACCCGGCTCCGCAAAAACCGGAGGGCGGGGAGCAAAGCAAATAACACGAATCGTCTCAGCCAGGGCTGTCCCCTCCCCCGTTTTGGGAGGGGGCGGTCCTGATTTTTGCGAAGTGGTACAGCATACACAGCAAAAAGCCCACGCTGGCCACGCCGAAGGCCGGGTAGACGGTGTCGATCAAATCCCCAAAGCCGAACAGGGACAGGCCCCAGATCAGCCCGGAGGCAAGAAACACGAAGGCCGTTCTGTGGCGCCGTACCGGCGCGGCGCATTGCGCAAGCTGGTTGAGGCCGGTCAAAAAGCTGGAAAAGGCGGTGCCGAACATCGCGAGGAACAGCAGCAACGAGAACAGCAGCGCCAGCGCGGGGGACAGCTTTTCGGCAACATAGAGCATGGGGAGCTGCTCCGCCGGGGCAGCCGGGTCGCGGTCGAGGACCAGCAGGAACAGCGCCGCCATCATCATCAACAGCCCCGTCCCGATACCGACCCCGGCAACGACGCCGCGCCCCGTGACGCGCCGACCCAGCGGGGCCAGGATCGCCACGGAGCCGAACATATTATAGGAGGAGAAGGTCAACGCGGAAAACAGCCACCCCTCCCCTGCCCCGCCCCCATTCGGCTGGGCCGGAAGGCGGAACAGCGCCAGGAGGCTCATTCCAATGGCGGCGGCGGTTAGGACGGGGACCGACACAGAGAAGGCCCCCACCATCCCCTCCAGGCCGGTCAGGGTAAAAACCGCCACAACCAGCGAAAACAGCAGGCTTGTCCAGACATGGCGCAGACCGAAGCCCTGTTCAAAAATGGCCCCCACCCCGGCGGTCATGATGCTGTCGACGCCGAAGAGGAACAGCAGCGAAAAGCCCACGACAGCCTGCCGCGCGGCAGGCGCGTCCCAAGGAATGACCAAACGGTCGAGCGCCTCGGTGTTTGTCCGCCGCGCCAGCAGCAGGGTGACGGCCCCAAGCAGGCCGAGGCAGAGCATGGCCAGCGTCAGACCCGCCCAGCCCCAGCCGCCAAAGCGCCCGAAAAACTGCCATAGCTCACGCCCGGACACGTAGCCCGCGCCGAGGAAGCAGCCGGCAAAGGTAAAGCCCAGCCGCAGGGGCGATATGCGTTTCTCCAAGCCTGTTGTTTATCTGCCGTAGGCTTCCCGAATGGTGGCGATGACGCTGCTGGAATCGTCCTTGCCATGGCCCTTCGTCTGGGCCAGGCGGTAGAGCTGCAGCGCCGTATTGAGGGTAAAGTTCGGGATGGCGGCGTCTTGGCAGAGCTGGCGGGCCAGTTCGAGGTCCTTCACCACCAGATCCGTCGCGAAGCCCGGTTTCAAGTCGCCGCTTTTGACCTTCTGCATCTTCGCGCCGAGGATCATGTTGTTCCCGGAGGAGTTCATGGTAACTTCATAGAAATCATCCATCGAAATGCCGAGGGCGTCCGCCATGGCCGCGGCCTCTCCGTTGACGGCCTGGGCCGCGAAGGCCATGAAATTGTTGATGAGCTTGATGGCGTTGCCGCCGCCCCGGGTTTTCATAAAGAAGTATTTGTTCCCGATGGTATCCGTGTATTCCTTCAGGCCGAGGGAGAGGAACTCTTCCTCCCCTGCCCCCACCATCAGGGAAAGTTTTCCGTTAGCCGCGCCGGCGGGGCCGCCGGACACGGGCATATCAAGGTATGTGATGCCCTTTTCCGCCGCCGCTGCCGCCAGGTCCCGGTTCAGCTTCGGGGACACAGTACTGGTGTCGACGATAATCTGGCGCGCCTTCCCATGGGCCAGCAGGGTTCTGACCACCCCGTCCGCCTGTGCGGGACCGGGAAGGGAGAGGAAAATCAGCTCTGACTTTTCCGCGACCTCCGCCACGCTGGCCGCCACCGCCGCGCCGCGCTCGGCGAAGGGGGCGCATTTTTCCTGGCTGCGGTTGTAGACGAGGATGCCTCCCGCCTTTTTCCGAAGATTTTCCGCCATGGGCGCGCCTATGTTGCCCAGACCGATGAAACCGATGTTTTTGCTCATTGTTTTTTCCTCCTGTTTCATTTGTTTTTCCATCTTGCCGCCCCCGGATCAGCCGGCTTCGAGAGGGGCGGCACATTTTTTCATTTTTCCTCCGCATTTCTCGTAAACGCGGGGCAGAGCGGACGCATAATATCGTCGCAGACGAAGATTTTGAAGGATGCCGCCCCCTCGGTCAGGAGCTGCACCGGAATATTTTCGACTTCGCCCAGTCTGAGTTCGGGAATTTCACGCACACCTGTGCCAATCAGACGGCCGTCTGTGTCATAGGAAGCCACCACCACGGTGCCGCCGATGCCGGGGCCGGCGATGTTCTGAACATGCACTGTGACAGCGCCGGAAGCGCAGTCCGCGGACTGCACCGCGAATTTATCACCCGTTTCCCTCCACAGCGCCGTGAGGACGGCGTCGCCGGAAAGCGTTACGGTGTCCCCGGGCTGGTAGACTTCCGCGCCGCCGTTCATCTGCCAGCCGGCAAAGCCCTTTCCGGCGGGAACAGAGAAATCGCAGACCGGTAACGTATATTCCGCTGACCGGAGCGCGACGGCGGGCATTGCGCCGCTTCCGCCGTTGGCGGCAAAGCTGGCAAGGCGCGGCACGTTGTCCATGTCGCCGGTCACAGAACGCTGTTCATGGTCAACCGTCAGCGTCGCGTCCTCCGCGCCGGTCACGCTGATCTCGCCCTCCATATTGGAGAGCGCGGTACCGCTTTCCCCGCCAATGGTTCCGGCCATGTTGATTTCCCTGGCGGCAGCGTCAAAGCTGCTGCTGAGGGTCACATCATAGCTCTTTCCAGCGTCCTCGGGAACGAAGCGGACATAGTTGAGCTGTTGCCCGTCATCCACTTCGAGAATAACGGTGTTCGCGCCCGTTTCGACCGTGGCGGAGCGGTCGGTGTGGGTGAGGCTGATTTCCAGCGTTTCCTCCGCCGCCCCCAAAAGCCCGGAGCTGTTGAGGCTCGGGAGGCGCTCGACGGTGTAGAGGTCCGCCGGGAGCCAGAGGGAGACTGTTTTATCGTCGCTTTCGACGATTTCTCCATCGCCGTCCAGCATGACGCCGAGGAAATCCATTTGATAAATGTCCGAACGGTTGCTGCGGACTTCGCCGCCGCTGACGCTGGCGAGGGATACGCCGTTGGCGTCGCGGATGTCGACATCGAGGTTGACGTTCACGAACGCGCCGCCCGTACCGAGGCCCGGGCCCCTGGCCTTCCACACCGCGTAGATATCCTCATAGGGCACGTAGGAAATATGCGAAGCCAAGCCGCGGACGCTCCCCCAGCTCACACGATTGCTGATTGCGTATTCCCAGCCGGTGTAATTGCCGTTTTCTTTGGTCAGCTCGATGTAATGGTCACTGTCGTTGGGGTAATTCGGGTCGTAGACGCTGATTCGGGCGCTGTTCTCGAAATCTGTCAGCCGATAGCCCAGTACGGCATGGCCCTTCCCCTCCGGGCCGTAGACGCACACGACCGCCGGGTCGTGGCCCGTCTCCTGGAAGTTTTTCACATGCCCGGCCAGCGCGTTCAACGGCTCGGGGTAGCGCTTGTCCGTAAAGCTGTTGGCCGTCAAATCGTACTGCACCAGCTCCGAAAACTGGCTGATTTGCACCGCTTCAATGAAATCTTTTACCGAAATCTCCCCGTTGCTGTCACCCAGCCCGAGTTCCCAGGCGCTCTCCGCACCATCGGAGAAGTCGGACGGCTGCAGTTCGTTCTCGTTCTCGAACAGCAGTCCCGCCGTAACGGCCATACCGAAGCAGTTGCCGTTCCACTTGTCGTGGGCGAGGTAATATTTTTCCGCCCGCTGCGTTTCGCCGAACATGATCTGATAGATCCGTTTGGCGATGGGGTTCTCTGCGCCCTGGTATTGAAAAGCATTCGCCGTGTTGCCGAAGAAATAGCTCAGGCTGCCGGCGTCTTCGGGGAGGCGGGGATTGTTGATCCGGCTCCACTGGGCATAGAGGGTCAGGCTCTCGTTTCCGGTATACAGTCCGCCGGGCTGGTAGACGGGGCTGCCGGTCCTCTCTGTCGCCCAGCCGGTGAATTTATAGCCCGCGCGCGTTGGGATTTCGGCGCTGAGATCCAGGTCGGTGTCATGGATTTTGGCGCCGACCTCGGGCGCGCCGGCGCCGCCGTTGGCCTCGTATACCACGGGATAGGCGTCCGCCAGCCACACGGCATAGAGCGTTATGTCCGCGTTCTCTGTATAGGAATCCTCGGGCTGGTATTCCGGCGTATCCGTTTGCTGCGCCGTCGCCCAGCCGAAGAAGGAATAGCCGCTGCGCAGCGGTCGCCTGCCGCTGAGGCCCAGGGGAATGTCGAAGGTTTTGAACTGGTCATTCGGCGCGCCCTCGCCGCCGTTGGCCTCATAGTGTACCGTATAGCGCATCAATGCCCAGTGGGCGTAGAGCGTCTGGTCTGCCGTCAGGTCTGCGATGGTCGTCCGCTCCACCGCCTTGCCGTATTCCGGGTCGGTGTACCAGCCAGTGAACGCGTAATTTGGGCGGGTGGGCCTGGGCATATCGCCATAAAAACCTCCGTTGATAACGCGCATACTCCGTTTGCCGACTGCGCCGCCCGCTGCGTCAAAATACACGGTGTGGCCGAGGCCATTCCAGCGGGCATAGAGGATCTGGTCATCAAAAAGTTCGACGACGGTGGTGTTCTCGATCTTCTCTCCGCCCTCGTAGTCGGTGTACCAGCCGGCGAAGCTGTAGCCGGGCCGGACGGGTTCGGGCAGGGAACCGTAGGCTTTCTCATAATATACGGTCACGCTGTCGGGGTCAACCGTGCCATCGCCGGAATCGAAATACACCGTAAACTCGTTGCCGGCCCAGCGGGCGTAGAGCGTCTGGCTGTCCGAGAGGGTAGATACGGTCGTCCCCTCCACCTTTGTCCCTCCCTCGACGCCGGTGTACCAGCCGGCAAACCTGTAGCCGCTGCGTGTGGGGACCGGAAGCTCGCCGTAGGCTTCTCCGGTGGTCACTTCGGCGCTCCCCTTCCCCACCGTGCCGCCGTTGGGGTCGAAGGTGACAGTGTAGGTATTGCCCTTCCAATGGGCATAGAGGGTCTGGTTGGCCGTGATATCGGCGACGGTATCCTCTTCCACCAGCTCTCCGCCGGAGGCGCCGGTATACCAGCCGGCGAAAACGTAGCCCGGGCGTTCGGCGTCGGGCAGCTCGCCGTAGGCTTCGCCGTTGGTCACGGTGGTGTTCCGCTTGCCCGGAGTGCCGCCGTTGCCGTTGAAGCTCACAGTGTAGCTGTTCCCCTTCCATTGGGCATAGAGGACGTGGTTCTCCGCAAGCCATACGATGGTCAGATTTTCGATCAAATCGCCGCCGTCCTCGTCCGTGCTCCATCCGGCGAAGCTGTAACCGTCCCGCGTGGGGACGGGCAGGGTCCCGTAGGGGCTTTCATAGCGGACTTCCACGCTTTTCGCTATACCTCCGCCGCCGTTGGCGTCCAGGGTCACGGTGCAGGTGTTGGCGTCCCAATGGGCATAGAGGAACTGGTCATCCGTCAGCGCGGACACGGTATCCCGCTCCACTTTCGCCCCGTCCCCGTCGTCGTCGTACCAGCCGGCGAAGCTGTAGCCGTAGCGCGTGGGGACGGGCAGCTCGCCGTAGGCTTCGCCGGTGGTGGCAGTGATGCTCTTGACTGTGACCGCGCCGTCGCCGGGGTCGAAGTATACGTTGTAGCTGTTGCCCTTCCAATGGGCGTAAAGGGTCTGGTTGGACGTGATATCGGCGACGGTATCCTCCTCCACCAGTTCGCCGCCGGAGGCGCCGGTATACCAGCCGGTGAAACTGTATCCCGGGCGCTCCGGTATGGGAAACCCGCTTTCCAGTCCGTAGGGGCTGCCGTTGGTCACGCGCATCTGCTCCGCGCCGGCCTCCCCGCCGTTGGCGTCGAAGCTCACGGTATAGGTATCGCCCTTCCAGCGGGCGTAGAGCGTATGGTTTCCGGCGACGGTGACTTTATCGCCACCGGCCACCGGAACACCCTCCGCTCCTCCGGTATACCAGCCGCCGAACACATATCCCGCCAGCGTTGGGGTGGGCAGCTCGCCGTAAGGGCTGTCAAAGGTCACGCTCATACTGGCCGGCTGGACCTCGCCCCCCTTGGGGTCAAAGGCCACTTCATAGGTTCCGGCGGTCCAGCGGGCATAGAGCGTCTGGTTCCCGGTCAGATCAACCGTGTCCCCGGCCACAACCGCGGCGCCGTCTGCCGGGGCGGTGTACCAGCCCAGGAAATCATAGCCGTACAGGGTGGGCGTGGGGAGCTCCCCATAGGCTTTGGTGTCCGTCACGGTCTTGCTGGCGGGGCTGACCTCGCCGCCGCCGGCGTCGAAGCTGATGGTATAGGAGGGGTGGGAAACCCTGACCGTGCAGGAGGCGCTGACGCCGTTGGAGGCGCTGACGCGGATGACGGCGCTGCCCTCGCCGAGCGCATGTACATTGCCGCTGTCATCCACTGTTGCGACAAGCCCGTTGCTGCTGCTCCAGCTCAGTCCGGCGGACGCGGCGGCGGCGGGCGGGACCGCGCGGAACGCCACGGGTTTGACGTCGTTTATAATCAGGTTCAGCGCCGTGTCGCCGAGTTGGAGGAGGGCCAGCGCGGGGACGGCTTCGCCGCTGACGGGATCGGCGGGGCCTTCCAGCTGCAGATAGGGATATCCGCCGGAAATGGTCCAGGCGCTGTCAAAATCCCAGCCGGCATAGGTCGCCCGCGCCCGCATTTCCGCGTCGGTGCAGGGGGTCATGCCCCCGATATCCGCCTCAATATCCGCGTTAATCCCCGCGCAGCCGAAAATATCGCTGTTGACGCCCTCTTTTTTGAGATAATAGCAGCCGTAGACCGTGTCCGAACCGAACACGGGCCCGTCCGTGCCGAAGAGCGCGCCGGCCAGCGCCGGACTGCTGACCGCCCCGCTGGCATAGCAGTTTGTCAATGTCAGGCTGGAATCACCCAGTGCGCCGCCCGCGATGCCGCCCGCGTATCTGCCGGCGGTGACATCCCCGGTGCTGCGGCAGTTGGTGATCGAAACGCCCCGCCCGGAGATGCCCCCGGCGTAGTTCTCCGCCGCGGAAACTGTCCACATATTCACGCAGAGGGAGATCGCGGACCGGCCTTGCCCCTCGATGCCACCGACATAGTTATCCCCGCTGACCGTTCCGTAGTTCCTGCATCCGGTGACGATTGGGATGCTATTCGTGCCATCCCCGATAATGCCGCCAACACTGTCTCTGCCGGTCACGGAACCGTAGTTCGCACAGTACTCAAACGTAGAACCCTCTGTGTATCCCGCAATACCTCCCGCATACGCAGAGGTTACGCCGCCGGTCACGGAACCATAGTTTGCGCAGTTCTCAAAAGCAGAACTGCTTGCGTATCCCGCGATGCCACCCACAAGGGAATTACCGCTCACGTTGCCATAATTGGTGCAGTTGATAACGCTTCCCCGCAACATGCCAACAATTCCGCCTATATAAGCAGAAGGACAGCTAACGATACCAGAGTAGATTAAATTTCTGAGGACGGTTTCACCATATCCGTATCCGATAATCCCTCCGGTCGCATCATAATAACTCTTATAATCTCTAGTATTATTTACATAAGAATTGATAACAGCCAGGTTTTTGACTTGTCCCGTTACGGTGCCGAAAAGCCCAGCACAGTAGTACCACCCCGAAACATATACGCCGGAAATCGCATGGCCGTTGCCGTCAAATATGCCTGAGAACGCCGAGCTGCTGTTTCCCCCGATCGGCTCCCAGCTGTACAGCCGGGAAGTATTCAGTACATTCCCCTCACTGTCCAGGGAAATCTGGCTGTTGAGGACCAGGTCGTTTTTCAGGATGTAATTTCGGGTGAGCCAGCTGCCGCCCTCCCGCGCGATAAACGCGAGCTGTTCGCAGGTGGTGATCTCATAATAATACAGCCCGTCAATCTTGACCAGGGCCGTGGGCGCGGCGGTCGTGCCGTCCCAGACGTCGGCATCGGCGGAAACCTCCGGCGGGGCAGGTGGGGCGTCCCCGAGCAGCGCGGGCCCCGCGGCCCCCAAAACGCCGTCCATGACGCTGTTCACCGGATCCGCCGCCGGCGGGGCCTCCGGCACGGCCTCTTCCTCCGCGAAAATTTCCGCCGGCCCCAATGTCAGCGCCATACACAGGGCCAAAAGCGCGCAAAGAATCCTCCTTGACATGGTCAATCCCTCCACACAACAAATATTCCCGGCCATATGCCCGTGGACGGGAACAAAGGTCCCCGCCACAGGCCATGGCCGGAAACGCAAAAACGGTGTTGAGCGTTTCTGACTCAACACCGCTTGCAAAAAAGTCAAAGCGTAACACAACGCCCTACTTGAAATGTGAAAGTGAAATGGGTATAATTGGGGCGTGGCGCAGACAATTCAGTTTGTTGTGTTGAGTGGTTCGAGCACTCCGCATATGGCTGCGGGGTGCTGCAACACCCCGCAGCCAGCCGCCTTCGCGTCTCCGTGCAAACACTACTATAATACAGTGCGCGAAATTGTGCAAGCTTTTTTTGCATGAAATTCCATATTTCCCCCGCCGCATGGGAAAACATCCCTCAGCGCCCCCCTCCCCCGAGGATGGGGGCGGTTTGGCATTAGGCCACTTCTGGCAGAGTATCTTCGCAAAATGGCAAAAAGTCCGGCGCTGTACGTGAATTATGCGAAACGAAAACCAAACCGCTGTCATTGCTCACCAGCGCGTACGCTGGTGAGCAATGACAGCGGTTCTTTTTGTCCTGCTTTTGTAGGATTTGCTAACTTTTTTCACAGCTTCTGGCGCAAGCAATGCGAACAGTTCCGAATTGACAGGGACGTGGCATTCCGCCAAATTCCCATCCGCTCTTGTAAAAATCTTTTAAAAAGAGAAAATTTACCCTTGCAATTTCTGATCGGATGTGCTATGATATATAAGTCCTCAGGGTTCAGATATGCGCCGTTAGCTCAGCTGGATAGAGTGTCTGGCTACGGACCAGAAGGTCAGGGGTTCGAATCCCTTACGGCGTGCCAAGAAATGCCCGGTTTTCTTTGAAAACCGGGCATTTTCATAACTTTTTTGGCAGTTTTAAATGTGGGTCAAATTGCCCGACCCACATTTTGACCCACACGGGGAAAGGTTCGGATAGTACGGGATAGGAAATTCCTTTGTTTTTTTCGCTGTTTTTGCAATTCTTCAAAACTATTTCAAGATTTTTGCGGGTCAGGTCCTTCGTCTGCTTTGCGGGGCGAAGGGCCTTTCTTTGATTATGCGTATCATTTTTTGAACGGTCAAGGAGTCCGGTTCAACGTGGCAAAGCAGGAACAGCACCTCCACCCCCTCCTCCTGCGCCTCCGCAAGCGCAGCGCCAAATTCCGGGTGCGTAGCGGTATTGGGTCTCACTTCGGTGACGCCGTCCATCTGGATCACGAATGCGACAGCGGCATGGTAACCTTCTTTCGTGGCGCGGGCCAACTCCCGAAGATGCTTTACGCCACGCTCTGTCGGCGCATCCGGGAAATAGCCGATTCCGTCGATCTCCAGTGTACAGCCCTTGACCTCCATCAGATACTTTTCTCTGCCCTTTTCCATGTAGAAGTCAATGCGGGAATCGCCGTAGGTGTATTCCGGAACGATTTTATCGAAGCTCTGTGTTTCCAACCACTCCCGCGCGACCTTGTTCGGCGCTTGGCTATCGATGTTGACCAACGGACCGCTTGATTTGCGCGCGGCGATCAGGTCGTATTTCGTTTTGCGGGCGGGGTTCGCCGATTGTTCCAGCCAGACTTCTGCGCCTTCCACCAATAACTCCCGGCACCGTCCTGTGTTCTTCACATGGACGGTTTCTGTTTTGCCGCCGATTTGTACATGGGCAATGAAGCGATTCGGGCGGTCAAGGAACGTTCCGCGTATGACATTGTCGTACCTCATCTTCTGAATCTGTAAATTTTCTTCAGACGTTCCAGCATCTCGAAAACGACAGGGCATACCTCCGCGTAGGACAGGATGCTGAAAAGGCTATGCAGCCGCTCTGGTCTGTCCGTATAGGGGAAGTCCCTGCATTCCTTCGGCTTACAGTCCTGAATCGCGCATTTTCCGTCGTCTCCGAGAAACCGGCACGGTGCCGCCAGTTCAGGTCCTTCCTCTCCCTCGGTGAGATAGTTCTCGATAAAATCCTGCTTTTCCATGCCAAGGAAGGCAGAAATGGATGTGATTTCCTCATCCTGTAGAGGTGTTGTGAACTTTCGGCAGCAATTAGCGCATTTGCAGCAATCAAAGTCCGCAAACAGCTCCCGAAGCAGTTCCAGAAACTGATGATCCAGCTCGTCCTCATCCGCATGGATTTTCAGAAACGTCCGAAATTGCAGATTCTCATCCTCCGTCCGCTTCGCCGTTTTGCGGAGCTGTCTGGGCGTCATCATTTTGATTTGCCTCCCGGCATGACCTTTGGCGAGATAAAGATGTAGGTATCCTGATCGCCTTCATAGCCGCAGACGCCCATGCGGGGAGAATTGGTAATGGGAAGCAGCATTTCTTCATGCTCGTGTCCCTCCGCACAAGCCTCGCAATAGAAGGGGTTGTCGGTTTCATAGATACATTCTGCGCAGATATAGGCGGCATCCGCGCCGCACTCTGCGCACCGGAACACAGGAGGAATGTTCCGTGCGAGCAGACGCACCGCTTCCTTTTGCGGCTTGCGGAACGTGCGCCCGATTACGGTAATCAGAGTTTCCGTGGTACTGCCGAAATCATATTCGTGCAGCAACTGGTCGCTGTCCGAAAAAACACCCAGTTTGCGGTTCTTGCCGATCTCCCGATGGCCCGGTCCGCTGAACGCGCTCATGTGTCCGCAACACTCCAGCCAGATTTTGCGCAGGAATGTGTCCAGCGTATTCAGCGTACTGCTGACCGGAATGTCAACGTACAGCCAATAGTCTTTGTCATAGGCCCCTTCGATCTTGAGCAGGCAACACTCCTGTCCAGCCGCTTCACCGTGCGTTTTCAGGAGATGGTTTTTCATCGCCACCTTCCCCAGTTCCGCGCCGCAGAGATAGCAGTTTCCTTTTGTAGCGGATGCCATGCTGTCACCCTTCTTTCTGTATGAGGTATCTTCATTATAGTGCATTTGACGAAAAAAACAAGACCAGGCCTTGCTTTCTGTAAAGAATTCTGATAATGTTTCTATGCCGCCTGTAAATTTGAAAAAGCAGCACGGCGGATGATGCTTATCCGCCGTGCTGTGTTTTGATAGCTTACACCGCTCCCGCCAGGAAGTTCCCCACCTTGTTCGCTGCGTCCTGCTTCATCGCCTTGGTGATATGCCCATAGGTGTCAAGTGTAAACCCTGCACTGTAGTGGCCCAGCAGGCCGGAAAGCGTCTTTACATCCACGCCGTTCTGGAGTGCCAAGGTAGCGAATGTATGTCTGAGTGAATGGAACGGAATTTCCTCCATCCCCGCCCGTTTTAGGACGCGGTGGAGCATCTTCAGCATGCTGTCAGGGCACATTGGACCACCCGACGGCGAGGAGAAGGCATAGATGCTGAAGCCGTCTTCCCTCTCCTTTTTCTCCCTTAGTATCTGGACCACCTCCGTCGCGACGATGATCTGGCGATAAGCATTCTTAGTTTTCAGAGGTGACTCCTTGACCTCGCCGTTTAGCCGTGTAATTTGGCGTTGGATGTAGATGCTCCCAGCCTCGAAGTCGATGTCATCCCAATGGATGCCCAGCAGCTCGCCCCGGCGGAGGCCCGTTGACAGCTCCGTATAATAGAGCTCGAACACGCCGCTGTGTTTTGCTTCGAGGAAGAAGGCTTCCAGTTTATCCAGAGGAAGCGTTTTCATCTCCGTCTTTTCCTTCTTCGGCAGGACGCAGCCGGTGGCGGGATTCTCCGGGATCATCTTTTCCTTGACCGCCTGCTCCAGCGCGTGGGAGATGAAGAAGTGCATGTTACGGATCGACTTCGCCGCAAGGCCCTTCGGCTGTTTCTCGGACTCCTTCCGCTGAACCCGTCCGCTTTTGCCCATACGATTGTAGAAGAGTTGGATGTCGTGGGTTGTAAGTTTTTGAAGCTTGGCTTTGCCGACGCTGCTGGTGGCGATTTGGTTTTTGAGAAACCCTTCGTAGTTGATCCGTGTGGATTCCCTGAGATAGACTTTGCCGTAGGTGTCCATCCAGTAACGGAGCCATTGAGCCAGCGTGTACTCGTCCGCCTTTGCCACGTTGGAGATATCTGCGAGGGCAACCGCGTCTTTCAGCTTGGCCTTGACCTCCGCTTGGGTTCTTCCGAGAACATTTTTAATGACGCGCCTGCCGTTTTCATCATACCCTGCGGTATAGCGTCCTTCCCAGCGTCCATCTTTCCGCTTGCGGATATTGCCCTCACCGTTTGCTCTGCGCTTGGCCATCTTGTCATCCCTCCCTTGGTAAGCACACAACATACCACAACGATTTTTGGAAAGCTACTACTTTTTTCGGACTCGGACAAATTGACCGGCACCAAACGTGTTACACGGTCTGTTGATACTGATTGTTCAACGCATCCTCATGGTCATCAATTTTATGTCCGGCGGACAGTCGTTTGTCCATCAACTCCCGCCGCCGCTTGCGGTCGATCTGAATTCCGCCGGTCACCGGCGGCAGGGGTGTGCGCTCTTGAAAGATGCTACCCATGTGATGAAGCAGTCGGGTGGCGGATAGCATCATGGATGTCGGGTGGAGCGAATCCCAGCGGTTAACAAAGTGCTGTGCGTATTTGTGCCCCTGATCTGCTGCCTGCTGCATCCAGTAGAGTGCCTCATCCTTATCTCTCGGAACACCGTCGCCGTTCAGGTACAGCTTGCCAAGCATGTAATGTGCGTATGGATTCCCTGCGTCGGCGGCGTATTGGAGATACTGCGCCGCTTTGTTTGCATCTTTGTCTGCGACCTCACCACGCAGATATTCTTTGCCAAGACGGTAGGCGGCGTAAGTGTTTCCATTCTGTGCCGCAGCCTCCAACCATCGCAGCCCTGCTTCGATATTGCGGACTTCCACATCGTTCGAAATCAACAGCTTGCCAAGTGCGTACTGCGCCGCATCGTTTCCCTGCCGTGCCGCTTTCTCGAACCAATACGCCGCGGTCACCCAGTCCGGAATCTGCAGCGGGCCGTCGCGATAGAGTCTGCCCATTGCGTACTGCGCATGGGTGTCGCCGCCTTTGGCGAGTTGTTCCATCTGGCGGATAGCCGCGTCGCGCTCGGCCATCGGGATATCTTCGTCGGTGATGATCTGGTATTGCTCCCAGAACGATTCTGACGGCCAATCGAATTCTTCCGGCTCATCCTCACTATCAATCCCCTCATCTTCAAAGCTGACCACGCCGAGACGGATACGCTCCGCTTCTTTGATGATTGCGTTCTTGATTGCCGTAAACTCTTTTTCCTCGGACAGCTTCTTCCGTTGCCGCCGCTCGTCTTTGTAGTAGCTGTCGACCTGCCATTGCAGCTCCAGCCACTTGTCGTAGCACTCGGCCACGACAGGAAGCCGTTCCATCTCGTCGACGATCTCGTTTACTTTTTTCTTCAGCCGCTTCGGGAGGTAGCCATAGGACTTTTTACCTTTGACCGATCCGAGCTCTGCCGCCAACTCTTGCATCAACTGTTCCGCCTCCGGGTGATCACAGATGCCGCGTTGCATCTCCCGAGCCAAGTCCAGGACTGCTTGCCTCGCTTCATGCACCAGCTCGTCACGGGACTCGGACTTCTGCTCGTAGATGTTCAGCATCTCGAACTTGAAGATATCGTTTGTGAGCTGCGACCGAATCTGCTTGATCCCCTCGCGGGACAGATACGCTTGACCCGGCTTTGCTGACCACGCCATCATGTGGATGTGGGGATGATCGCCCTCATCGTGGAATGCAGCGTACCATCGGAAGTCGTTCGGCGGGATATGCATCGCCGCCGCGATGTCGTTGCGGTGTGCGCGTAGCAGATTGCGCCAGGCGTTCGCGTTATCGTAGCCAAGGCGCGCCGCGTCCTCCCGCTTGAGGGAGAGGATGTGCGTCCAAACGTTGCCGGTATAACGCGCCAGCTCCGCCGCCGTCGCCTCGAGGTCAACGCCGTCCTCGTCCCCGAACAGGCCGTGACTCCCCAGACGCTCCGCCCGTGGGCGGGTGGCGATGTAGCGGGCGTAGACGTCCGAGTGCTGCGCCGCGTCCCAGTTGTTCTCCAACGCTATAGATATGAGCGAGGACGCGCGGGCTTTCGTCGGCTCTGCTACGTAGTCTTGATATTCATCCAGAGATTTTGTATCTGGGAAATCTCTGACGAGATCTCGGATGAGCTGTTCCTGCTTCCGTGTCGGCGGACGGTCGTCGGGGACGATCTCGACGTGTTCCCGCGTTCCGATGTATTTGAGATACTTCTCCGCGCCGCCGCCTTTGCCCCCGCACTTGATGTAGGGGCTCTTGACAATCAGTCGCGCCATCAGGAATCACGCTGAGCGTCGCGTACCTTCTGATCGAATGAGACGCGGCCATTGGTTTGCTTGACATGATCCACCCTCTTTGACCGGATGTGGCGCATTGTATCTTCGTTGATTTTGTAGACCAGCGCGAAGGTCTCCGCCAGCTCATCGACTGTAACCGAGTTCGTGAACAGCAGGCCCGCGATCCTGTCCTCGAGCATCCCCAGTCGTCCGTCGATCACAGCCTGGATTGCCGTCGGGAGAAAAGCGCCTGCATTGTTTGCGCTGAGATAGTCGAGGTAATACTCTACCGCATGTTCCACAAATTCCGTTTGACTTCGACTGCCATCTTCTGTATATCGCCGCTCAATCTCCGCCTTTTTCTCGGCGGGCAGATAAAGCGCGAATTTCACTTTTTCGCTCAAAACGCTTCCTTTCCAGGGATTTGACCCCTGTGATTCTCTCGTGTTTGCGCGGATCTTGCGGTACCATGACCGCACAGTCACTTTTTGCCCTCTGCGATGACCCCAGAACCGGCTCGCCAAAACTGCCCGCACTGCGGGCAGAAGTGGCTGCTGGGGTGTCGCTTGCGACGCCACGGCTTTATCCTGCTTCGCCTTTCGTCCTCCGTACTCGCCCCAAGATGGGCGAAATACCGGGTGGATGTCGGATGCTGTGGTGTGTGTCCTCCTTGCCCGTCAGCGTGGCACACAGCGGCACACGTTGGGCAACGGATGGTGAATCTATACCGGATGCGTCCGGTCAAACACGGCCAGCTTCTTTTCCGCTCTCTGTCTGGCCGCCTCCAGCCGCGCCGCCTCATACTGCTTGCTCATGTAGTAATCTACTGCTTCGCTGATTGGGAGCAGCGTGTACCTCAGATTCCCGTTTCGTTTCTTCCCTCTGACAACCACCTGGGTTTCCTCCGTCTCGATCAGGCGCTTCTTCACCAGCGAGAGCACATATTTCCGCACGGTGTTCCTGCACATCCCCAGCGTCCGCCCGATGGTACCGTAGCTGGGATAGCAGAGGTTCTTCCTTTGGTCCTCACAGTACAGCAGGTAAGCGTAGACTGCGATCTCATTGTGATCCAGTCCCAGCTCGAACAGCTCATTCGGCAGCCGGACGTATCTGTTCTTTCTCTCTGTCATCAACACCCGCCTCCCGTCTGCTCGTTCACCCAGCGGATGAACTTGTCCTTCGGCACGACGATCCGGCTGCCGATGCGCAGAGAGGGAAAGCCCTCCCGGTGCAGCAGCTCGTAACCGCTGGCCGCCGCGATACCCAGCGCCTCCGCCACCATCCTGGCGTTGAGAAACAGAGGCAGGTCGTCGTAGCTGCGATAGATTGACTGCTTCATTTTCGTCCTCCTATGAATGATAGAATGTTTCCTGTTGACAATCTGGCATTTCTGCGTTAGACTGCTATCAACAGCAAAGGCTTTCAATGAGTCTTTAGACCGATATTAAAACTTTGCTTTAGCCTTGTCAAGACTGCATTTGTAAACTTTCTATTAACATCAGTCTATTTCGGAGGCGCGATATGTTCCGATATGAATTCCAATACTATATCCTAGACGGGAGAGAGCATTTCGTCTACGGCGACCGTGACGGAACTATGCTCAGGGAAAACTATCTTTTTCCGCAAAGCCTTCTTCTGCTGCTGGACCTGAACGTCGTCGAGATCGACACCATCACCCACCGCCTGGACCGGCTGATCGAGCGCTATCAGGCGGAACGGACCGAGGAGATTGAAAAAGAGATCATGTCCGGTCTGGAGGAGCTGGCCGCGATGCACATTTTCTTCACGCTGCTGCCGCTGGATTGGAGATGGCGCTTTGACCGGGCCAGGGACGCGGACTGGCGAACCATGTCCGACCTCCTGCCGCGCAAACGGATTTCGCATCTGTATGTGGAGGTGCAGGAGCGCCAGCGCCAGATCAAGACGCTGTTCCATGAGATATTGAGCAGCGAACTGGACCGGGCGGGAACGCCGCAGCGGATGGCCGCGTATTATCAGAAGGAAATCAAATTTGAGCAGGACCGCTACCACTTCCGGCTGCATCCTGTCTGCTATGAGCTTGTGGAGCAGGGTATCTTCACAGACGTGCTTTACCCCGACGACGTGTATGACCTGATTGATTATTCAGTGACGGAGTGTGTCAAGCGCCAGCTGCGGATGAAGGTCTGCGAGCGCTGCGGACGCTGGTTTGTCATGAGCCGGAACACGGCGGAATACTGCAATCTCCCGGTGGACGGCAAGCGTGGACGGAGCTGCCGGGAGGTGGCGGCAATGGAAAAGTGGACGGAGAGCCGGAAGGACGATACCATTTTCAAGGAGTACCGCCGGGAGTACAAGCGGCGCTTCGCCTGGATTCGCGCGGGGCGGATCACGGCGGAGGAGTTTTATCAATGGAGCGAGCAGGCGCGGCTCCGGGAGGCGGACTGTGAGAAGGGCGGGACCAGCTTTGAGGAATTCAAGAACTGGCTGAAATATTCCAATTAGAGAGACTGCGGGAGAGGCCGGCGCGGGTGCCGGCCTCTCCCGCAGGGTGGCTAATATTGATTCAGGCGACGCAGATGGTGACGCCATGGAGGATATGAGTGAGCAGAATTGTTTGTATCGGGGATTCCAATAAGCTCCAGCTCTCCTGCATGGATACATTTTTCACTCTTTTCCGCCTTATACTGCCAGATTTGTTCAGTCAATGGTAGGAGTGCTTCGCCACGCAGGACAAAGATAGCAAGCCGTCGGAAACGTGGACTTGTGCCGACCTCATGCTGCGATATGGGCTTTCCTCGCCGGACACGGCGGAAATGGCTTGCAAGAAAGCATTGGAAACACAGATTTCAAAGAATTTACGTAGATAGGAATCGGCGAAAAGGGGGCCTATTCGCTCAAAGAAATGCCAAGGCATTGAAGCAATTCCAAGTCTTTCTTCGGAATCTCAGAAAGGCGGTTACTTTTGGAAACAAGGTTGTCACGCACTCGATAGATGTTTTTTCCCATCGAAAGAATATCTTCCGGAGAGTAAGTGCTACTTAAATCATTTTCCCTCAACAACTTAACTACTCCATAGAAATACAAAAGACTAATGTGATTGATGAAGGACCATGCTTCCAATTCTTCATTTGTTCTCTTGTATGAAGCACCAATCTGAATTGCGTTTTTCAGATAATCAAAGCACTGTTCAACATCCCAGCGTTCTTTATAGGTCATATAAATCTGTTTGGGAGAGAACCCAGTGTTGCTGATGAATGCAAACATTCCACGCCTTGCGTCATCAAAAATGGATGCTGATTCCATTCCATCATAATCAGCTTCCTTTTTCTGCAGAAATGACACTTCAGCTTGCATTTTGCGTTTATCATCGCGGAAAATATAGACCTTGTTTCCTTGAATGCCGCTGTCTAAAGTTTTGTACCAAATATTTCGTCCTTTATATGGGAAGCAGCCATCAAACTTGTGGTCATCCGGGTTTTCGACAAATTCGTCCGGAATTAGCCGAGTGTTGTATTGCAGTGGCAAAATGAATGTAATTTTGTTTTCCATAAGGAAACTAATGTTTTTCTTGGAATAGAATCCTTTATCAGCAATGATAATGCAATTGTGGCACCCAGATGCAGAAATAGTTTCTTTTAGAGCGGTTTTGTCGGTTATATTGCCAGGAACCATCCGATAGAAAACCGGCATAAATGAGCTACGGTCAAATATGTACAGAAGCCGTACTTGGGTTTCCTGCTTGTGATCGGGGTTATACCCTTTCTGTGCATAACTGTCATCTGCTCTTGTAAATATACTTGTACCGTCAAACAACAGTTTTGATCCCGATTTCATAGAACTACGCATAAAGGAAGTCATATCCCCACTACGGGAACCGAGTTTTCCGATCAGGGTACGAACCGTATAATCGCTACAAGCAAGGTCTGGATGTATGTCATTTAAATATGAAGCCTCAAATTCACGCTTAATTCGCTTTCCGTGGCAGCCAGTTACAAGCTGCAACATGGAAACAACAGATATTTCTCTGTAGATATCCGGAAAACACTCTTTCAAACGGTTTTCAAGATTTCCAGATAACTGAGACAATATAGCATAAGCACCATAGTTTTTGACGATAGGATGGAGTGGCATTATCCTACGCATTCCATATGTGTTTGGTATAAAGCCGTCTTCAAGTGTAATCTTCCCGAGCGATTTTCCTGTTACTTTGCAAGCTTTTCTTTTACTGGGATTCCATTTGGAGGAAATCTCATAAACGTAGAAATGGCCTGAAATACAGCGGATTTCCACAGAGCCATAGTCAGTTGGTTTCAATGCCTTGATTGCTTCCGGAATAGCCATAGTATCCTCCGACATATATCCGTAATTTACGGATATATAATACCATGTTTTCAGCTAAAAGGGAAGTCTAAATTTCAAAAAATCCAGGCATTTTGGCGTATATTTTTCTGATTCCGCCCATTATTAGTAGCGCTTTTGATAGTCATCGCGGAATATCCTATTGAAATCTCGAATTTAGCCGACGTTCCTATCTACGTAAATACTTGTCTTTTTGTGTTGGAAAGATGAAAAACTACTTATAAAAAGGGGGCAAGGTAGATGATTGAGAAAAGAGCTTGGCGATACTGCGTCGTCGGCAATATCGTCAGAGCGCATTATGATTCCGACGGCATTCTTCGGCACGGAACCTCAGCATACGTGGGCGGCGCAAAGGTCTATCTGGCCGGCAAGAGCTGGGACAATCATCAGAATGAAATCAGTATTCTCGGGTTGACCAGGGGCAAGCGGCAGCAAGTCCACGAGGTGCCTGTGGAACTGATAGAAAATGTCAGATGCCAAAGAGTGTATCAGCCATCAATCTTGAATATTATGGGAGTTCATGAGTTCGCTTGCTGCTGGTGGGGCAATACGCAGGAGGACAAGAAGTCGGCAGAAGAGTTTGCCGTGCAATGGAATTGCGAAAAGGAGGAATAGAAATGAAACTTTTTGATGAATTTGAAGCAGTAAAATTCCCTGAAGAGAATCTGATTTTCATTACGTGCAACGGATACCTTTACTACATTTATGATCCTGAATCGAACTTTTGGAGGAAGCACAGAAACGCCGGAAACGATCATATTACCGTGCAGAATTATGAGGAAGTGAGCAGAGAAGAAATAATCGCTGCAATGGGAGGCTCTTTTCCGACGAAAGCAACTGATTTTACCAGAATGTGTAAACCATCGCTATTGCATATTGGCAATATGATGGACCTGCTTGTTGAGGATTATCCCAAGTATATGTCAGGCAGGGAAATATGCCGCGCGGTTCACCGCTTTTTATTAGAGTCGGTTATTCCTCACAAGTCTTATCTGGGCATAAAAAAGCTCTTTGACAACGCCGCTGCGCGTCATCAGGGCAATGATCAGGTTTTAACTCATCTAATGAATTTATGCGATTCTTTTCTCGGCAGGGATATCTTCAAGAAAGAGATCGGGATAGTAGACGGTCATGACAGCTCATCCTATTTTTGGATCATGCCCGTTAGAGTTATTGATGATTCAGACACAAACGCTCTGGACAATGTTGCCGAAATGAAAAGTGTCGAAATATCAATTGAGGAAAACGATGTCAATCAATACCTCACTCCGTTTCTCTATCAATATTTTGATGAGGAACTGGAAGCCAACAAAAAGAGGGTTGACTATTGTTGGACAGATGATGACGGAAATGAGCATGCAACATATGTAAACGGCTTTGAGTGGTATTTGACCCATAATTTCTACACGTTTGATTCGATTCATAAAATTTTAGATGACATCCGTGATACATCTGATGCGCTGCTTGCCGGAAGAGAAACCGAATATACAATGAAACTAAGAGAAAAACGGGGTTGGGCTACTTATGAATTGCTCTATGCTAAGGGTCTCAGCAATGAGCAAGTCAAGGACTACAATGTCAACAGGCCAAAGGAAGATTACACCGAAGTGGAATTGATTGTTGATTTTTATCGGAGATTTTCCTATCGAATGGAATATATGATGAGAGTTGGAGCAGAAAAAGGGTATAATCTGATTTCCTTTATGGGACCTTAAAAGCAGAGAGAAGAGAACATCACCGGAATAAGGAGGTAAATATGGGCGGGTATCATGGTTATAATGTCAGATCCACGCTCGAATCATATTTCGGCAAGGAACCGCTTCAAGAAATGCGGGCAGAACACGAACGCTTGCAAGACGCGAGCGATACTGCAGGCATTATCCCCCACGTCTGGGAACAAGCAGACGAAATAATGCTTTTTCTCTGTCAATCGGAATACTTTCTGCATGCAGGACCTCTACGGACACGCAAAGATAGCATATGAACAAAAAACCGCCCTTAGGCAATCATCCTGCCCAAGGACGGATTTCTTTATCTGAGGACTTCCCAGTGCCCAAAACGGTTCCCGCCAACGCGAACAAGAATACCGGCATTTTTCATTTCTTTGATTGCCCGCTGCAGCGTTCGGAGCGGCACAGCCAATTCTGTCGTCAGTTCACTTTGCGTAATATCCGGTTTTTTCAAGATAATTTCCAGTATCTTATCCGCCAAACCGCCATCCATTCCGCCAGCGTGGCGGATTGGCGGATTGGGCATTTTTTCCGGAGAACTCTGCAACGCAGTAAACTTAACCGTCAAATCATCGCCCAACACAGAGTATTCCGGGTCGGGTGTCCCCAGTTCACGGCAGGCCTCGATGATTTTCTGAATTCCGCGGCCCCACGCTTCAATATAGCCGGCGCGATAGAAGGCATTGGCGATGGATGGATTAAAGGGAACAGAGCGATGTGTCTGCATCAGTGTTTCTACTGTCCAGTCCCGTGGCAGAATGCAACTGTTGCTAATATACATAGCCTCATCTTCGATGCGGATCTGGATGGGAATACTGGCGGCATAATTGTTGTGGGCCAGCGCATTGTAGACTGCCTCGCGTACTCCCTCGCGTGGAAAGGGGTAAGTCTCAACCCGAACGTCGTGCTCATAGGTAATGGCCGCTTTGAGGTACTTCGTAAAGATCAGATCAATGACCAGATCGGCAATGTGGAACAGCGAGCCCTCCACGGTGTCCTGGTATTGCAAGTTGGAGCCCTCGCCGAATTTTCCGATCTTCACATAGCAGCCGGAGATGATACGTCCGGGCTTCTTGCTGAAGAGCATGACTGCGGCCCGTTTCAGTTTTCCGTCCGTAAGCAGATCAAGATGATCGAGCAGTTCTTCGTTGGAAATGCTCAGATCCTTCTTGGTCATGCGGTTGTTCTTGACGGCTTCTCTCCGAAAAATTTCAATGCTGTCCTTGTCCAGGTCGTCCACGCCAATGCTGTCCACCGGGACCGCATCCCAACGATAGCCGGTTTTTGATACCAGAAACTCTGTCAGCGTTGCTCCGCGGAGCTGTTGCTTGGTGCTGCCGCTCCGGTAGTGGTACTCGCCCTTGTAACTAACCGGGTAGGAGCTGGGATGAACCTTGATCTCAATATACTCCAAACTGTCCTGCGCCAGCAGATTCACATCCGCGATGATGCCCATGGTATCCTGGATCTTGTTCGGAATATCCTCCAACAGCCGCTTCCCATTTGTAAGGCCAACAACCTTTCCGTCATCACGGATGCCAATATAAATCGTACCGCCCTGCGCATTGGCAAACCCGCACACCCATTTCAGATATTCATCTCGCCAAGATTCCTTATACTCGATATTTTGGCTCTCCGGCATATAATCACCTCCGCATCATTATCACCAATTCGGATCGGCTGCCATTTGGTTCAAGCAGAGATAGAACGCCGCCTGCTGATAGGACTCGTCCATCTTTTTCACTGCCTCGCACAAATCATGGATGGCCTTTACAGCCTTTGCGACTTCAAGGTCTTGATTTGAACCGTAGGCCGGAATCTGATCCCGAACACTATGATAATATTGCGAATTCACAGTTTGTGGGTTGAGCATCTGATTATTGAAATACATGCTTGTCCCTCCATTCTATCATCAGCTTACCAGCAGCAAATCCTTGATTTTGCGGATAATCGTATTTCTGATCTGCAGCTTGACTGGCTTATTCTCGCTCAACTCGGTATAGAACTCCGCTTTCTCCGTATCCCCGCTGATCGTTCCGTCAAAAGCCCCGTCCATGATTTTGGCGTCGAGGCGCTCGGAAACAGCGGCTTCATATGCGCTGGGCGTACTGTTCTTGACATTGGACTGCAAATCGCTGTCCTCGCTCAGATCGGAGATCATGCTCTTGATCTCCGCATCCGCATTGGCGTAACGAAGATTGAACTTTTCAATAATCTCGTCGATCAGTGACAGAGTACGGTCTGCGGCAACCACATCCGTGGAGATTCCATCAAACGCCTGATCTTCTTTTGAAAGGACGATTGCGAATTCCTCTTGCGAAGCTTTGGTGGAATACTCCACCAGCTCCACCAACTCGGAAGCGTCGATCTCCGGTGTGACCTCTCGCTCGTACAGAACGTTATATAGCACGCTGAAGACAATGGCCAACTGCTCCATATCCGGGTTCCACACGTTGTATACAGAGGAAATGTAGTAAAACAGCTTCCCGAATTTCTTCAGCTCCAAGGCAAATGTCTTTTGCCTTTCTGCATCCAGCGTACGATAGTTCCTGGAAATGCCGGCAAGCAGAGAAGTCAGCTCCCCGCTGTTTTGCTCATCGGAGGAGATCAGCGCATAGATTTTCTGCGCATCCAGAAGCGTGACAACGCAATAATCCAGGATGTGATCCCGCTTAGCAAACAGGATGTTCGGATCTGCCTCGTTCTCTGATGGCAGGAACAACTCGCCCCCATAGTATTGCGTGAAATAGGTCTTGATTTCTTCCGGGGGATTTATGAAATCCATCACAAAGGTGCGCTTGTTCTTTGCCGGACGGTTCAGGCGGGAGATCGTCTGCACGGCCTTGACGGCGCCTCCGAGCTTCTTGTCAATATACATGACGCAGAGCTTGTTTTCGTCAAAACCCGTCTGCAGCTTATCCGCCACGATAATGATGCGGCAATCATCGTTTTTCCGGATGATCGACTTGATGTCATAGGGCGCGCCGTTTTCCAGGTAGTCTCGGTTCATGGTCTCTTCGGTGAATTTTAACCCGTCAAGCTCGATCGTTCCCGTAAAGGCCACACAGGCGCGGAACGCACAGCCACGCTTTTTCAGGTATTCATCCGCCGCCAGCTTATAGCAGACCGCATGCTTGCGGGAGGGCGTGATGATCATGGCCTTGGCTTTCCCACCCAGCCAACCCTGCCGCCGGTCAATGAAATCGCTCAGCATGATCTCCGTTTTTGTTTGAATGACTTCATCAGAAGTCGTTACATAGTTCAGGATCGCCGTCTGCGCCTTGGCACTGTCATACGCGGTGGCGTCATCCTTCTTCTTTTCAACGCGGTAGAAATCCCGAAAAGAGGAATAGCAGAGAAGCGGATTGAGAATAAATCGCTCTTCGATCGCCTGCTTCATAGAATACTTGTCGAAAAAGGTCTTTCCGATCTCCGTACGGGTACCGAAGAGCTCCATGGTCTCCTTCTTCGGCGTTGCAGTGAAGGCAAAATAGCTGACATTTCGCGTGTTGCGGATGGCCGCGCCATCTCTAAGCAAAAGGTTCTGCCCATCCTCCAGTTCCTCATAAACATCGTCCAGTTCCACAGACTCTTTCAGAGATTTTCCGGTTAATGTCTCGGATGCTTTGGACATGGATTTACCGGCAGTGGAAGAGTGCGCTTCATCAATGATAATGGCGTAGTTCCGATCTTTATGCTGCTTGATCTCGTTGAGAATCGGGCGGAATTTCTGCAGTGTCGTGACGATGATATACCCGCCGTCATTCAGTTTTTTCAAAAGGTCTTTGGATGTTGTGTCGATATGCTGCGCCACGCCTTTCTTCCTGTCGACATTTATCAACTCCGTTCCAAGCTGCCCGTCGATCACGGTGCGGTCGCTGATGACGATGACTGTGTTAATGTCCGGATGGTTGATCAGTCGCTTGGCCAGCCAGGCGATCGTCTTGGTCTTGCCGCTTCCCGCGCTATGCCAGATCAGGTAGCGTCCGCCAATGCCGTTTTTCTGCACGTCTTGCTCACAGCGCAGAACGGCACGCAGCTGGTGAAAGCGGGGGAAAATCATGGCGCCCTCATCGTCAATGAACATGAACTCCCGGATGATGCGGAGCAGCATATCCCGCTGAAGAATATTCTCCCAGACATAGCAGGTACTATGCTTACCCGGAACAATGGGGTTACCCGCACCTTCATCCTCAGAGCCCCGATTGAATGGCAGAAACTTCGTTTCTTTGCGATCCAGGCGCGTGGTCAAAAAGACTGCAAATTCATCCAGTGTGAAATAGACCAGCGTACGGCGGTTGAAGGAGAAGATCAGTTCATCCGGATTGCGCGTCGTCTGGAACTGCTTCGTGCCCTCAAAGACCGCCTTTTGCCCCGATGTCTGCTTTTTCAGCTCTATCATCACAAGAGGAATGCCGTTCAAGAACAGCGCGAGATCTACCCGATAGGGATCAGCCTTGTCCTCCAAATTGAACTCCTTCCGGATCGAAAACACATTTTTCTCATAAAGCTCAAGTCCTTCGGACATGGCATTCAGCCCTGACTTGAAAAAGGCAAGGCTGAACTTGACTCCGCTGGCATAATCCTCTACCCATTCGTTCAGGGCGGTCAACAGGCCGCGGTTTTCAATTTTCTGGCACAGCAGTTCCACATACCGCTCCCGATAGCGGGAACCGTAGGTTGCTTTAAACTTGGCAAGCTCGTCCTTTTGGGTGGCTTCCAGAAAGGCAAATAGCTTGCCAATGTCCAAAGCATGCTTATAGTCATAGTCTGCCTTTTGCCCGGCTACATAACCGTGGGCAAGAAGGTAGTCATAGATTTCGTCCCGGAACGGGTTTTCCCGTAAATCTTTTTCTGCCATGATGATTCCTCCTTTGTCCGCCGAAGTCTGGCACCCTCGTCGGCGGGGAATTATTTCAAGCGCCTTGGATTAGACTTGCAATTTCTTCTGCTATTTCCTGGTAAAGTTATTTCAACGATTCTTCCTTTTTCAGGATTGCCTAAATCGTATTTTGTGAATTGCATTTTATTCCGCATATCATACCTCTATCTTCCCGGTGACCGCTTCGTAGATCAGACTCTGGCGGTATTCCTTAAGTTTTTGAATCCTTTCATTGTTCATCGCAATGATTGAGTCAATCGTCCGACACTCTGTTTCAATATACTCTGCGATTTTCCACATTTCCTCTTCCGTTGACGGGACGGGTACATGAATATTACCCAAGTTGCTAGTTGTTAGTTGATTAATCGTGGATGTCAAAAACGATCCCACATAGTAATCAAACACGGATGAATTGAGTAGGTATTTGATATAGAAGTTAAGCCTGCCACGAAAGATCGTCATAAACGCGCCAAAGGTTTGCCCGCTGAACTCTTCTGTAATAACAGCGTTTTTCCCGATTAAACTACGACTGCCGTTTCGAGAGCAGATCAAGATGTCTCCTTTTTCCATTTTCAGCTTTTCGGGTATTTCTTTCTCAACAAAGACATCGTCCGCATGGACAATTTTCCCATCTTGAATATTCGACGATCTCAGCACCAAAGCACCGTCAGCAACTATTTCTTCCGGTGAATACGTCAACCCAATTTGCATTGATCCGAGGTATTTGAGCCTTTTTAGTTCCCAGCCCACCGGGATCTCCCCGATCCACTCAACGCCGCTGTCTTTCATAGGCACGGTGGGGTCGAGGCCCTTGGTGACAGCCTCATAAATGATGCTCTGCCGCCGCTCTTTCAGCAGTTCATTGGTCTTTTCTTTCGCAGCGATCAGCGCATCAATCTCGGCGCATTTGGCATCAAGATAGTCAGCAATCCGCACCCGCTCTTCTACTGGCGGCTCTATGAGGGCAGCACTTTTAAGGATGTCTTGCGTAATGCTATAGAGTTTCACCCCTGATACTTTGGCCCTGATCTGTGCACGCCAGGCCTCAGCAGCAAACAGATAAGCATAATATCTACCAGGACCAATCTCTTTAGGTCGAAGAAGTAGTGTGTGGTAACCCGCATAAATGTCATCTCGATCAACAAAAACGCAGTTACCGCAACCTTGAAGATCCTCAGATGTATCAGCAAATATAAAATCGCCCACATGAGCTTTTGACGTCTCGGTCAAGCTACTGTGATCCGTCGGCAGATGGCGGATTAAGGTATCCCTTACCGAAACGCCAGTATTATCTTTTGAATGGATTTGTCCATAACTTATTACACTTACACCATCATCTACCAAATCTGCTTTAGTAATGGACAGTCCCTTGCTAAAAGAATACTTGCTCCGAAGCGGAGGAGTCTTCCACTCCTGTGGAATCTCACCGATCCACTCGATCCCGCTGTCTTTCATGGCTCTCATTCTTATTACTCCTCCTCGATCGGAGGGAGGACACCCGAACAGGAGGCAAGCTTTTTTTCTTCCGATTTTACACGGCGCTCCAGCTTGTTAATATCCTCAGCAGGGGGAAGCTCTTCCGGCTTGATGCCGCGCTGTCCCAGCATGCTGCGGACGCTGCGATTATTCTGCACATGCTCCGAGGTAATGCTTTGTTCTCCGTGAAGATCGTTTTGCTCTACATTGTAATTGGTCATTTCTGTCGCCAGATTCTTTGCGGCAATTGTCAGCGTGGGGAGACGATCTGCGAGCGGGCCGCTCTTGATCCCATACCGATCCTTCATGTCCTGCGTTGTCTTGCCGCCAAACAACGCTTGATCCCCCTTGGAGCGAATGCGGGCAAAGCCTTTATCATCGACGCCGCGCTCATAGATGTTCTGAGACAAGCGCTTTTCAGACTCTTTCAGCTTATCCCTGGCTTCGATGCGCTGAATCAGTTGAATTCGATCTTCAATTAGCTCCTGCTTGCGTGTTTGGATGGCAAAATAACTCTGCGCAAAAGCGATCTCGTCTTTTCGAGGGTCTCCGTTTTGCGCAATCAGATAGCAGGCGTAACGAGTGAGCATATAATCAGCAACAGGGCGCTCAGAACCGCTTCCGAGAGGGACCATTTTCGTGACGTCACGAAAATGGTCAGAGACATTGATACCGCTGGTTTTGCATGATTCCATAGCCCGCTGAATGGCATTGTTAAAGTTTTCCCATCTTGTATATCCTAACAGCGGCATCAAATCGCGAGCCCGCCAGTATTCTATCGAAGTTTCTTCATCAGAAAAAGTGTTGACAATTTTATCAAAAGATACCTTCAGTGCAATAAACTTATCTTTTTCCATTATTTCAAAACCTCCTTTAGGGTCTGCTGCAGCTCTTCTTCGTTGGCAATGATCTCCTTGAGAATGTCGCTGCTTTTGCGGGGCGGCGTGTACTTATAGAAATAGCGGGTGAAGGGGATCTCATAGCCGATCTTGTCTTTGCTGCGGTCGGGGAAGGCATCTGGAACATAGGGCAGGACCTCCGCCTTGATGTAGGCGTCCACATCCTGCTTGAGCGGGATGATCTCCGTGTCGCGCCGCTTGGAATCTACCTGCACCACGCCGCGCTTAATGACCTTGTTGCCCTCTTCGTCGTACAATGGGCATTCCATCGTTACCTTGGTATAGCCGAAATCGTCGGCGTCAAAAATCGTGCTGATCTCCGAGGATGCAAAAGCTGTGTACTCCGCCACGATCTTATGACGATTTGTATCGTCGATAAACTTGCGCTTGTTGCCGAGAGACTTCGGCGTCTGGGGGACATAGAGCGCCGTCGCGTCGATGAGCTGAATCTTGTGATTGCGGCGGAGGTTGGGCTTTTTGGAGAGAATCCAGACATAGGTATAGATACCGGTGTTATAAAACATCTGATCCGGCAGGGCGATGATTGCCTCCAGCAGATGGTTTTCCAGCACATAGCGCCGAATCTCGCTCTCGCCGCTGCCGGCGTCCCCGGAGAACAGCGGTGAGCCGTTCAGGATAATGGCCACGCGGGCGCTGTCTTCAGCCTTGGCCAGCAGATTCTGCAGGAAAAGAAGCTGCCCGTCACTGACACGGGGCGTTCCGGCTACGAAGCGGTTGTTGGGCTGCTTGAGTTCCTTTTCCACGGTGCTCTTTTCCGTCTTCCACTCCACGCCGAAGGGGGGATTGGTAATCAGCAGATCGAATTTCTCGCCGGGGAACTGGTCCTCCGTCAGCGTGTTGCCCTCCCGGATATAAGAGGGATCGTCGCCCAGCATCAGCATTTCCGCCTGGCAGACTGCATAGGCCTCCGGGTTGTTGTCCTGCCCATAGAGCCGGATATTCTCCGCGCGGATATTGAAGCCTTCCTCCGGATCGGTCAGTATACGCTTTGCTGTGGTCAACATACCGCCGGTGCCGCAGCAGCCGTCATAGATGCGGATGATCTTACCCTCTTTTTTCAGGCTGTCCACGTTCTCGCTGAGCATCAGGTCGATGCAGAGAGCAATGACCTCGCGAGGCGTATAATGATCACCGGCCTCGGCGTTGGCCTTGTAGGTGCGGATGATTTCCTCAAAGATGTAACCCATGGCCATCGGGCTTGTTGTGAATGGATGGAAATCCACCTCCGAAAATGCCTTTACAACCTCAAACAAAATACCCTTTTTGATCATGAATTCCACTTCTTCACGGAATTTCAGACTTTGCAGGATCCGCTGAATGCTGGGAGAATATGCCGCAATAAACTCGAGGAAATTGGAATTCAGATTATCGCTGTCGCCTACCAGCTGTTCCAGAGAGACGCACTTTGCGTTATAGAATGGCACCCCGCAGGAACGCTTGACCATTTCTTCCAGCTTATCAGGCGTCATGCCCTTGACTTTGGAGGCAGCCTGCAAGATTTTTTCAATGGCGGCGTTTTTGTCGGCCAGGATGCAGTCAAAACGACGGATGATCGCCATGGGGATGATGACGCTGCCATATTTCTCCGGGGTGTAAGGCCCGCGCGTCTTGTTTGCGATGCTCTTTACCAGATTGACCTTGCTATTTACGTCTGCCGTCAGTGCAATGTTGTTCATGATCTTTCCTCTCGTTCTGTCTCAAACAATTCGAACATCCTGGTGTTTTTGTAGATATTATCTCGCCCGACGCGTTCCTTTCTCAACAGTCCCTGATCAACGAATTGATCCAGGTAAACGGCTGCCGTTTGCCGGTGAATGCCGAGCGCCGTTATGTCAGAAATGCGGACATATGCTTTCCTGAAAATGACATTAACGGTCTCTTGCAGCGGCACCATTTGACCTTTCAGCGTTGAGAGAAATTCCTTGTCAGAGTACTGGCGCAGCAACGAATGAATCCCTTCAACGATTTGGAGCGTTTTCTCTGCCGTCTCTTTGAAGGAACGCAGCATGAATTCAATGAATGCTTCGTACGTCTCACTTGCCCTGGTCTCACGTAGGAGGTCATAGTATCGGTTTTTGTGCTGGATAATATAGGAACTGGCATAAAGGATCGGAAAATCCAGATAACCTTTCTGACAGAGGAACAAAATATTCAGGATTCTGCCGGTTCTGCCGTTGCCGTCCCGGAAGGGGTGGATACTTTCAAACTGATAATGCGCCAATGCGATTTTGATCAGCGGATGGAGCAAGTAAATGTCATCCTCATACACGAACTCCAGCATGTCGATAAGAAGCTTTTGCAGCAATTCCGTTCCGTGGGGCGGTGTGTAGAGAATCTCAAGTTCACCATTTGACTTGAGGCTGGCAATCCGCGTCAAATCATCGAAGCCCATTAGGTTTTTACGAATGCCAGGCTGCTTCAGATTAACAGGGCGGTTGATTTCCTCAATGTCGCCAGGACCTATAGCGCCTTTATCCCGCATCCGATGATATCCGATGAACAAGGCGTCTTTGTATTGACTGACCTCCTTGGCTTCGGGGGTAAAATCATCGAAAACGACACCGCGATAGAGATCGTCATTCGTGGTGACAATGTTTTCGATCTCGCTGCTCGCCTGGGCTTCCTGAAATGCCAGCGTATCCAACAGAATGCCAGGGTTTGGAAGTGTGTTCACGGCATAGTTCAGGATCTCGATCGCGACACGGGTATCTTCTGCCAGTTTCGAGAGGCCGGATGTGTCAAGCTCCAGCGTCGAAATCAGGGGCAAGTCGTTATACGGTTTTTGCGGATCAAACATGAGGGCTCCTCCTGATCAAATTGGCTGGCAGACAGTAGCCTGCCAGCCTCCGGTAATTACCGCCCGTATGTACGGGTGTTTTTATGGCAGGAGATGCACAAGATCTCGCAGTTGGAGAGCGTGTCGCTCCCGCCGGAAGCCACCGCTGTTTTGTGGTGTGCCTCCCAGCCGCCCGGGGCGTAATCCTTGCCGCGGGAATACCAGTCAAGAATCTTGCCGCACCGGTGATACCCATGCCCGCAGGTTGTGCGGCAGCATTCACACCTTCCACCAGAACGCTGCCAGGCGGCGGCAATTACGGAACTTGGAAATGCCATAGTTTTGCCATACCCTTTCTCCCTAAGTGTATAATTTGAATTGGCAAAAATAAAGGGAAGGACCATATAGCCCTTCCCGTCACCTTGTAGTAGTATGAGTTTGCGGACCACATACGAAAGCGAGGTGACAAGATGACTATAACAGTAGAAGTGGAGGAAAGCAAGAGAAGATTCCAGACATTTGACGATATAGTCTCTTTCGCAAGCGAGTTAGGCATGGAGATAGGCCGGGAGTTTGTAAACCGAATCCTGGAAGCCCGAGATGAAGAACTCCGGAAGGAGCGGGACACCCGCCGCTACCGTTGCAAGGGGAAGCAGCAGACCAGCATCAAGACGAAGCTGGGCGCGATAGAGTACCGCCGGAACGTCTACATAGACAGGTCCGTGGCCGACGGGATCAAGTGCGTACATCTGCTGGATGAAGACTTGGGAATCGAGAAGATCGGCCAGATTGCCAAAGAGGTATGCGAGACAGCCGGAGAACTGGTCTGTGAGAGCAGCTACCGTGCCGCAACTCGGACGATAACAGAGACGACCGGATTAAGCATCAGTCCGCAAGGCGTGTGGAACATCGTTCAGAAGCTGGGAGAGCAGCGCGCCGGTCAGGTTGAGCGCCATACGGAGCTGACCCGGCTTGGCCGAGGCGTTGGGTGCGTGGAAAGCAAGATCCTCTACGAGGAAAACGACGGTGTCTGGCTCAAGCTCCAGGGGAAGGACCGGAAGGAATGCGGGCCGAGCAAGGAGATGAAGGTCGGCATCGCCTACGACGGCGCGACTTGGGAAAAACAAAAGAGTGGGAAGCCGCGTCGGACACTGGACTGCAAGGTGGCGCATGCGAGTTTTGAACCGGCGAAGAAGTTCCGGGAAAGCAAGGAGGGCGTCATTGCCAGCCGCTATGACGTGAAAAAGATTGAGTTGCGAATCATCAACGGAGACGGCGCAAATTGGATTCAGAAGAAAGGGAAAGCAGGCTGCATCTGCGTGCTGGACAAGTTTCACCGCAACAAGAAGCTGACCGAGTGTATTAAGGATAAAGACTTTTTAGAGACCGCCAGGAACCTGTTGTTTTCCAACCGGATCGACGACCTGCTGACGTGTATCGCGGCGCAGATTGACTCGACGGAGGACGAAGCGGAACAGGACGGACTGCGCGAGCTGCTGACCTACTATGCCGAAAACAGGGAAGCCATGACGGGGCCCTACGACCGTGGCATTGACATTCCTGAAACGCGAGCCCCTGGTATCATTCACCACGCCCGCCTGGGCAGCATGGAGAGCAACATCTTTACCCTCATCGGAAACCGCATGAAGGACCGCCGCTGTTGCTGGAGCATTCGTGGCGCGAATCATCTTGCCAATCTGCTGTGCCTGAAACATACCACGGGTCTGGACAGCCTGTTCCCCAGCCTCGAACCTATGCCGCAGTCGGAGCCGGTGTGGACAGATGTCAGGAAGCCCATCAGCGCGTCCAGGATGCCGCTGACAGCGGGCAGCGGAACGGAGTGCTACAACAGAACGTCCATCCCTAACTTGCCCTGGCTGAAAGATATATTCTCCTACTGTTCCTTTACTGAACTTACCTTTTGATCCCAGAAGAAGAAATCAGCGGCCCCATCATAGGGGCCCGGTTTGCTGTACCCTGTAAACCCAAACTCGCTACTGAATAGGCTGTCCATCAGACAGCCAAGGTTTTGCCAATGAATACTTGACACATACCCTTTCTCCGGTGGAAATTGACAAAGCGCTTCTGTGATGCTATCATTAATGTGCTTGTAAGAGCGCCGGGTAAACCACCAGTTTTACCCACTGCCGCCGACAGTGCCAGCTGTCGGCGGCTCTTTGTCTTCGCCCATAATAGTATCACAAAAATCAAACCGCCGCAAGATTATTATATGTCGATTATTTCATAATATATCGACATATATGCTACATTGAAAGAGCGAAACGTAGCATCATGACGTCTCGCTCTTCCTTTATGCATAAATCAGCTCTTTGCAGATGATTTCCTCCACCTGCTCCCGAATGTTGTTCATTCGACGCACCCACTCTATCTGATCCTCGGCCTTGAGCCGTTCCGTGACGCCCTCGTGGGTGGCATACTGTTTGACCAGCAATTCGAACATCTCATTTGACGCCCGGTCGATCTCCTCCAGATAGGCGTTCAGCTTCCCGCTAAGAAACAGGCCGGTGTAGATACCGTCGTGGTCTTTTTGCAAGTACCTTCTCCGCCTCAAGCCCCATATTCCTATCCGGGGAGCCTGCGGCGGCAGCAGATCGGGGATTAGGTAACCCCCTGTTTTTTGATTACTGTAGCTCAGATTATGATCGCAGTTGTTTCTATCCGAAGTTATACATTCACATGAAAAGGAGTGTTTCGCACGATGACAGTTTCGTCCTGACCCACAACCTGACCCACTATAGGAAATTTCCCGATAAGAGCGGGTAGGAAATCCCCCTGAAATACCGCAGAATGTACGGACAAAATATTATCGAAAAGTGCCGGAAAGTACCCGGCGGATTCTCCCACCGAAGCTACGGACCAGAAGGTCAGGGGTTCGAATCCCTTACGGCGTACCAAAAAAATCCCGATTTCAATAGGAAATCGGGATTTTTCATAACTTTTCAATCTAAATCAAAAATGGAGGTTTTCGATTTAGCGCACATTTGGCGCACAAGACCGAAAAAAATATTGCTTGGCGCATGGCAAAGGCGGCAGCTCCACAGATGGGGTTGCCGCCTTTTTTGTCATCCTATGCCCTTCTTCGCCGGAGTCCTGAGCATCACGTCGGCGAGACATTCACTGGCCTGCTCGTCCGCTTCTGCGATGACGTGGCTGTAGATGTCCGTCGTGGTACTGGTCTTGGAGTTTTCCGTAACAAGGGAATGTCCGGGAAACGGATCTGCGGAATTGCTCCGTATGGGTATATCAAAGACGAGAACGGTGATCTTGTCATTGACGAGGAAACGGCCCCCATAGTAAAGCAGATTTTTCAGCTTTGCGCGGAGGGAAACGGCCCCGGAAGAATTGCAAGGATTTTATCCGAACGTGAGATACCCACGCCGGGAACCATCATCTTTCAGCGGAGAGGACTGACAGGGAGATACCACCCGGATGATCCCTGTCAGTGGTCAGAGGAAAGCGTCTCCGGTATTCTGGCCCAAGACGCTTACCTGGGCAGGACAACCAATTTCAAGTATTATAAACCGTCGTTTAAGAGCAAGCGCATGGTCAAGAATCCTCCCGAAAAGCGTGTGACCTTTGAAAACACCCATGAAGCGATCATAGATATTGAGACGTGGGAGCGAGTGCAGAAAAACAGAGAGCAGCGGAGACGGCCTATCAAGAATGATGAAATCGGGTTGTTTTCCGGGTTGGCCTTTTGCTCCGATTGCGGCAAGAGGTTGTGCCATTGTCGTTCTGTTTCATGGACGCACAATCAGGAGAACTACACCTGCGGAACCTATAAGCACTCTAAAAAGCTCTGCACCGCCCATTATATCCGCGTGGTGGTATTGGAGGAACTTGTGCTGCAAAACATCCAGCGCGTAGTAGCGTATGCGCAATATGACGAAGCTGAGTTTGTCCGACGCATCATGGAGAAAAAGATTATGACCCAGCGGACGGAAGTGGAGCAGGCCAAGCGCAAGCTGGAAAAGCTGAAACGGAGAATCAGCGAACTGGACACGATCATTCAAAGGCTTTATGAGGATCAGGTTTTAGGTAAGCTGAGCGAGGAACGCTATATCAAGATGTCCGCCGGATATGAAGCGGAGCAGAAGGAACTGAAACAGTCTGTCGAAAGTCTGACCGTCACCGTCGAAGCCGCCGAAGTGCAGAGCGTCAATGTCAACAGCTTTATGAAGCTGGTCAAGAAGTACACCGAGCCGACCGAGCTGACCCCCGAAATGCTTCACGCTTTTGTAGATAAGATCATTGTCCACGAGCCTGACAAATCCACCGGAAAGCGCATCCAGCGCATCGACATTCATTACAATTTCATCGGAGAAATTGAGTTTTCCCCCGA